>DAITAO010000024.1:0-36868 GCA_036824245.1 Gaiellaceae bacterium
GCCGCGGCCGGCGCGGGCGGCCCGGGCCGGCGTCAAGAAGAAGGCACCTGCCCGCCCGCGAGTCCAACGCAGGGCGGCCGAGCAGCCGGCGCCCCAAGCTCCCGCGCCCACCCCTGAACCGGATCCGGTCGAGCAGGATCCCGTCCCACCGGCTTCGCAAGAGGCGCCACCCGCCGAGCCACGCCTCGTCAGCTGGCAGCCCGTCCCCAAGGCACGCTTCTACTGGTTCCAGCTTTACAAGCTCCGAGCGTCCGGCGCTGAAAATGTCCTGGAGGCCTTCCCGACCGGACCACAGTTCACGGTTGCCGCGCAGCGCGCGCTCGTACCCGGTCGCTACCGCTGGATCGCCTGGCCGCAGTTCGGGGCGCGATCGGAACTCGACTACGGAAGCGGCGCGCGCGCCGGCGTGTTCCGGATCGAGCGCTCTGCCGCCGCCGACGGGCCGTAGTCCTCCGAGCAGCCAACCGCCGAAGCGGCGGGCGGACATGTGGTTAACGTGGTACAGGCCCGTGAGCGAGCTTCCGACCGGCACAGTCACGTTCCTCAACCTCGGCCTCGCCGCCTGCGAGGAGTTCGCTGGTGGAAGCGACGATGTGCTTGCCGAGGGTCGTAGGCTCTCCTCCGATGCCGCAGCAGACTTCGCAATCGGGTGAAGCGGAGCAGGTGATTGTCTAGCCCCGACAGCGAGCCGTTCCTCGAGTCCGCCGCAGCGCACGACCCGCTGGAGCAGTTCGAGGCGTGGCTCCAGCAGGCACGCCGCGACGCGGTGCCGGTGCCGGAGGCGATGACGCTCGCCACGGCGACAAGCGACGGGGCTCCCTCAGCGCGCATCGTGCTGCTGAAGGCGGCCGGCCCGGACGGCTTCGACTTCTTCAGCAACTACGAGAGCCGCAAGGGGCAAGAGCTCGCCGAGAACCCGCGCGCCGCCCTGCTTTTCCACTGGTTGCCCCAGGGGCGCCAGGTGCGGATCGAAGGCACCGTCGAGCGGCTGTCCGAAGAGGAGTCCGACGAGTACTTCGACTCCCGGCCGCTTGGAGCGCGACTCACCGCGTGGGTGTCGCGGCAGAGCGAGGTGATCGAGTCACGCTCCTGGCTCGACGACGCAATCGAGACGATGCGCCAGCACCTGGGCGAGGAGCTCGTGCGTCCACCCTCCTGGGGCGGGTATCGCCTGCGCGCCGACATCTTCGAGTTCTGGCAGCACCGCGACGACCGGCTCCACGACCGGCTGCGCTACCGCCGCGACGGCGACGCCTGGGTCAGGGAGCGCCTCGCCCCTTAGGGCCCTGCGTCTTCGCCGGACCTGCTGCTTCTGTGAGGGTCAGTCCCCAACGCGCGGGCGCGCGGTTTGGCGCAGGAGCGAGCTGGTTGGCGGACGTGGGTTCCTGAGGGGACAGACCCTCGAATTGCTGCCTACGGGTTGCGACCAGGGTTGTAGTGCCGACCTTTCGCCGCGGGCTCCGGCGCCTTGGCTGAATGGGCAAGTTAGGGCGTCGCCGTAGAATCGGCGCGTGGTTCTCTCCGACCGCACGATTCGCCGCCTGCTCGCCGAGGGCCGCATCGGCATCGAGCCGTACGACGAGTCGCTTCTCCAGCCGTCGAGCGTCGACGTGCGGGTCGACCGCTACTTCCGCGTGTTCCACAACGCGCGCTACCCGTTCATCGACGTGAAAGAGCCCCAGGAGGAGCTGACCGAGCTCGTGGAGGTCGATGACGAGAGGCCGTTCATCCTGCATCCTGGCGAGTTCGTGCTCGGGTCGACGCTGGAGCGCATCACGCTGCCCGACGACCTCGTCGCGAGGCTCGAGGGAAAATCGTCATTAGGCCGACTGGGGCTTCTCATCCACTCCACGGCCGGCTTCATCGACCCGGGCTGGGACGGCCACGTGACGCTGGAGCTCTCCAACGTCGCCAACCTGCCCATCACCATCTACTACGCCATGAAGATCGGGCAGGTCTCCTTCGTCCAGCTGACCGAGCCGGCCGAGACTCCTTACGGTGCTGACGGGCTCGGCTCCAAGTACCAGGGCCAGCGCGGGCCGACGCCCAGCCGCTACTGGCAGAACTTCCGCGCCGAGTCGCTCCGGTGATCCTCGTAACGGGCGGAACGGGCTTCGTCGGCCCCCGAATCGTCCACGCGCTGCGCGCCCGCGAGCTCCCCGTCCGCGCGCTCGTCCGCGACCCGGGCCGCGCCGAGTCGCTGCGCAACTGGGGCTGCGAGCTGGTGCAGGGCGACGTGACCGATCAGGACAGCGTGCGCCGCGCCCTCCGGGGCTGCGACAGAGTCGTGCACCTGGTCGCCATCCGGCGGGGCACGCCCGAGGACTTCGAGCGTGTCATGTGCCAGGCCACCCGCGACCTCGCTGCCGCCGCGCAGGCCGCCGGCGTGGACCGTTTCGTGCTCATGAGCGCGCTCGGCACGAACGAGCGGACGAAGAACCTCGTTCCTTACTACCACTGCAAATGGGAGATGGAACGCGCGGTCGAGGGCGCCGGCCTCGAGTACGTCATCTTCCGGCCGAGCTTCGTGTTCGGACCGGGCGGGGGCGCGCTCAAGCTCTTCGCACGGGTGGCCAAGGCACCGGTCACTGCCATCGTCGGTTCGGGCAAGCAGCGCATGCAGCCGATCTGGATAGAAGACGTCGCCCAGTACTTCGCGCAGGCCGTCGACAAGCCCGAGGCTGCCAACCGCATGTTCGAGCTGGGAGGCCCGGACGTGGTGACCTGGGACGAGCTCTACGACCGCCTCAAGCGCACCCTCGGCAAGCGGCGTCCCACCATCCACCTCCCGGTCGGCTTCATGCGTTTTCAGGCCGCGATCCTCGAGAAGCTGCCCGGGCCGACCCCGATCACGCGTGACGAGGTGGCGATGATCGAGGCCGGCGACAACGTGGTCACGAACGACGAGGCGCGCCGGGCCTTCCCAGAAATCGACCTGCTGCCGCTCGACGAGCAGCTGCGCCGCGCCACCGCGTAGAGCCTGGCACGTACTCGCCAGGCTCTATCCTCAGGCGCATGGTGCAGCGCCCCGGCTGCCCGAGCAAAGACCGATGACCGAGCGGTTCGCCCGCAACGCTGCGCGGCATCCGTGGCGTCGCGTGACAGTCTGGCTGGCGGCGCTGCTCGTCTCGATGGTCGTGATCGTGACCTCGCTCGGCGACGTGCTAACGGGCGACGCGGAGCTGACCAACGATCCGGAGTCGTACCGGGCGTACGAGTTGATGAACGAGCGCCTGCCGCCCGATCCGAACTCCTTCACCGAGGTCGTCATCGTGCGCTCCGGCACTCACGTGGTCGACGATCCTGCATTCCGCCAGAAGGTCGAGGCCGTCGTCGGCCGTCTGGAGGCAACGGGCGGCGTCGCGAACGTCCAGACCTTTTACGAGACCGACGATCGTCAGTTCGTCTCCCCTGACCGGGACGCGATCCTGATCCCAGTCCCGCTGCGTGACGAGGACAGCATCGGTCGAATCGTCGACGAGATCGAGGCCGAAGACCGCGGTGCGTTCGATGTCGAGATCACAGGCGAGATCACCTTCGACGAAGACGAGTCGCGCCTGTCCGACGAGGACCTGCGGAACGGCGAGCTCTTCTTCGGAGCACCGGCCTCGCTGATCGTCCTGCTGGTCGTCTTCGGGACCGTGGTCGCGGGACTGTTGCCGCTCCTGACCGCGATCATCTCGATCATCGTCGCGCTGGCGCTGTCGGCGCTCGTCGGCCAGGTTTGGGATCTCTCGATCTACCTGGTCAACATGCTCGGCGGGATGGGGCTCGCGCTCGGCATCGACTACACGCTCTTCGTCCTCTCCAGGTTCCGCGAGGAGCGAGTGGCCGGCCGCGAGGAGCTGGACGCGATCGCGAAGGCGAGCTCAACCGCGAGTCGCGCGGTGGTCTTCAGCGGCGTGGCGTTCGTGCTGGCCATGACAGGGCTGCTGCTCGTACCGAGCACCATCTTTCGCAGCCTCGCCACCGGAGCCATCCTGGTCGGCATCGTCTCCGTGATCGCCGCACTCACGCTGCTCCCGGCGCTGCTCTCACTGCTCGGCGACCGGGTCAACGCGCTACGCATCCCGGTGCTGGGCCGGTCGGCCTCCGCCGAGAGCCGCTTCTGGAACGCCGTCGTCCAACGTGTACTCCGGCGACCCGTTGTCAGCCTGGTCGCGGGCGTCGGCGTACTGCTGGCACTTGCTCTGCCGGTGCTCAATCTCGAAACGGGCGAAAACGGGCTGCGCACCTTCCCGGACCGCTTGCCCTCCAAGCAGGGCTTCCTGGCGTTCGAGGAAGAGTTCGGCGTCGGCACGGTCGACAGCGTCGAGGTCGTCGTCGACGGCGACGTCAGCTCCGAGCCCGTGCGCGCGGCCATCACTCGCCTGGCGACCGAGATGCGCAGCGAGGCCACGCTGCAGCAGGTCAGCACCGAACTGCATCCCGAGAGCCGCCTCGCGGTCATCGAGGCCTTCGGCGCGGGCGACACTCACGACCAGGCCGCCCTCGATACGGTCGAACGGCTGCGCACGGAGGTCGCTCCCGAGGCCTTCTCCGGCGTCGACGCCAAGGTGCTGGTGACCGGCGAGAGTGCGGAGCTACTCGACTACTTCGACGTCACGCAGCGCTGGCTGCCCATCGTCATCACCTTCGTGCTCGGCCTCAGCTTCTTGCTGCTGACCGTGGCGTTTCGATCAGTGGTCGTCGCGCTCAAGGCGATCCTGCTCAACCTGCTTTCGGTGGGTGCCGCCTACGGGCTGCTCGTGCTCGTCTTTCTCGAGGGAATCGGCAACGAGCTGTTCGGCTTTCAGCAGGTTGAGACGATCGAGGCGTGGGTGCCGCTCTTCCTCTTCTCCGTCTTGTTCGGCCTCTCGATGGACTACCACGTCTTCCTGCTCAGTCGCATTCGCGAGCGCTACATGCAGACCGGCGACAACGACGGAGCTGTCGCGTGGGGTGTGACATCGACCGCGCGCCTGATCACCGGGGCGGCGCTGATCATCATCGCCGTCTTCGCCGGCTTCGCCCGCGGCGACCTCGTCATGTTCCAGCAGATGGGCTTCGGCGTCGCCGTGTCGCTGTTCATCGACGCGACGCTGATCCGCTCCGTGCTCGTGCCGGCCGGCATGAAGCTGCTCGGCCGCTGGAACTGGTACCTCCCGAGCTGGCTCGGCTGGCTGCCCGACCCGCACGTGGAGGGCACACGAGCGCCGTCGTGACACAACGGGACCAAATAAAGAGGGGCCGCTTGCGCGGCCCCTCGCTTGTTCGATACCAACGGTGGATTAGCAGGGACGCTTCCAGCCGTCCTACGACGGCGGCGCTTCGAGCGAGTCCCCAACGCTGGCTAGACGATTCCCCGTAGGTCCCGGGGACGCATCCCTACCCGCTGGTACCTCCACTGCCCGTACTGGAATCTGTCACGTCCGGACCACCTCCTTTCCGCGGTAATCGAACTGTAGCGACTCCGGCAACCGGAATGCCCGGCGGCATGTTCCGCAGGGACCGTCCCGCAGGAACTGTCCCGTCAGCTGCGCCCCTTACTGCTTACCGCGGCGCTCCTACCGAAGAAGCGAATCGGGCGCGTCTCGAAGCACCACGGAGAGCTCGAGCCCGCGGTCGAGCGGCACCGTGACGCTCTCGAGCGTGGGGTCCGCCTGGCGAGCCTGCGAGTAACTACCGAGCGCATCGGCGTGCGAGAGCACGTTGTCCGCCACGATCAGGCCGCCGGGCTCGAGCTTCCCGCGCGCGAGCTGGAAGAGCCGCTCGTAGTCGCCCTTCTCCGCATCCAGGAACACGACGTCGAACACGTCGTCGATCGCCGGCAAGGTCTCGAACGCGTCTCCCTCCACGAGCTCCGCCGAGAGCTCCAGCCCCGCCTCCGCGATGTTCCGGCGCCACGCCTCGCACTTGAGCGGATCGTGCTCGAGCGAGAGCACGCGGCCACCCAGATAGCGAACGCCGGCTCCCAGCCAGATCGCCGAGTAGCCTCGTGAGCCGCCGATCTCGAGCACCTCGCAATCCGTCTGGGGCGCGACCAGGGCGAACAGAAACTGCCCCGTCGTGCGAGCCACCTGCCGGGCCCGCTCCTCGCTCGGCACCCCCCGCGCGCGCTCGTCGGCGTCCTCCTCTTCTAGCCGCGCAAGCACGCGGTGGACGCGTTCGTCGAGCACCTCCGCACCCTAACGGCACCTGTGCCGCATACGCTCGGAGCGTGCCGAAGGTCTACCGCGTCACCCTTCCGCGCCGTCTGGTCAGCGCCCTCGTGAAGCCGCTCATCCGCCTCGGCCTGCCGCCGCGTCACACGTATGTGCTGGCGGTCCCGGGACGGCGGACAGGCCGCGTGTACCACACGCCGGTCACGCTGGTCGAGCGGCCGCCGGAGCGATGGCTGGTGGCGCCGTACGGGGAGCGCAACTGGGTCAAGAACGCCCGGGCGGCCGGCTGGGTGGAGTTGCGCCGCGGGGGCGGAAATGAGCGAGTGCGTGTCGAGGAGGTGCCGCCTGCGGAGCGAGCTCCGATCCTCCAGGCTTACCTCCGGCAGGTTCGCGTCACGCGGGATTTCTTCGATGCCGGCCCGGATTCACCGGTCGACGCATTCGCTCAGGAGGCTCACCGGCATCCGGTCTTCAGAATCGTCACGTGAGGTCCACTTTGACCACGCCGTCCTCGCCGACGCGAACCGGGAAGGTCTCGACCGGAACGTACGCGGGTAGCGTGAGCGGACGGCCGGTCTTGATCTCGAACTTGGAGCCGTGGCGAGGACAGATCACGGTGCCGTCCTCGAAGTCCACCTCACCCTCGCAGAGCGGCCCGTCGTCGTGCGAGCAGCGGTCCTCGATTGCGAAGAGCTCACCCGCCAGGTTGTAGACGCACGCCGAGAGGCCACCCGCGTGCACGATCTTGACCGACCCCGGCGGAAGCTCGTCGAGCGGGCAAACGTCAACCTCTGCCACGCCCGTCAGACGAGCCGCAGGTCGTCGCCAACAGCCCACTCCTCGGGGAGCGGGGTGCCCTTCGCCTTGTGCAGGGCGACCTTGAGCACGCCCAACCCGAGGATCGCGCACTTGAGGCGAACGGGGGTCAGCGGAATGCCGACCTCCTCGAGCAGGTCGTCCTTCGGCATCCCGGCGACTTCGGACGCCTTGCGGCCCTTGACCATCTCCATGAGCATCGAGGTGGCTGCCTGGCTGATCGCGCAGCCGCGGCCCTCGAAGCGGACGTCGCGGATCGTGTCACCGTCCTCGCCGAACGAGACGGAGATCACCACCTCGTCGCCGCAGAGCGGGTTCATCCCTTCCGCCGTCACGTCGGCACCCTCCAGCCGCCCGTGGCCACGCGGGTTCTTGTAGTGGTCGAGGATGACCTCGCGATACAACTGCTCGAACTCGCTCATCGCGTCGAGCTTAGCCGCTCACCCCGTCGCTCCCGGGCGTTCGACGGAATGAGGCAAACCGCGGAGAGCCGAACGCGAGTCGCGCTTCCACTGACTGTCAGCCAAAGACCTTCCGGGCCTTGTGGAGACCCTCGACGAGCCGGTCGATCTCCTCGGGCACCGTGTACAGGTAGAAGCTCGCCCGGTTGGTGGCCGCCACACCGAGCCGCGACATGAGCGGCTGGCAGCAGTGGTGGCCGGCGCGGATGGCGACGCCGCCCATGTCGAGGATCTGCGCAACGTCGTGCGGATGAATTCCGTCGAGATTGAACGAGACGATGCCCGCACGACGATCGGCCGGCGGGCCGTAGAGCGAGATGCCGGGCACCTCGGCAAGCCGCTCCAACGCGTACGCGGCCAGCTCGTGCTCGTACTGCTCGATCGCCTCCATGCCGGCAGCCTCGAGATAGTCCACTGCGGCTCCAAAGCCGACTGCTTCGGCGATCGGCTGGGTGCCCGCCTCGAACTTCGCAGGCACGTCGCCCCACGTCGTCTCGTCGAACTGCACCTTGCGGATCATGTGGCCGCCCAGGTTGAACGGCTCCATGGCCTCCAGCAGCTCGAGCCGCCCCCAGAGCGCCCCGACGCTCGTCGGCCCGCACATCTTGTGGGCGGAAAACGCGAGAAAGTCGCAGCCGAGCCCCTGGACGTCGATGCGCCTGTGCGGCGCAGCCTGCGCCCCGTCGACGACGACGATGGCGCCGTGGCCGTGCGCCCAGGCGGCCACCTTCTCGACCGGGTTGATCGTGCCCAGTGAATTGGAGACGAGGTTGACGGCCACGACCTTGATCGTCCCCTCGCCGGCGACTCCGTCGAGATCGCTGAGATCCAGCTCGCCGGAGTCGTCCACGCGGATCATCCGCAGGCTCGCCCCGGTTCGCTTGGCGATGTACTGCCAGGGCACGAAGTTGGAGTGGTGCTCGAGCTCGGTGACAACGACCAGGTCGCCGGGCCCGAGGTTTGTCAGCCCCCACGCGTATGCGACCAGGTTGATGCTCTCCGTGGCGCTGCGCGTGAAGACGATCTCCCGCGTCGAGGGCGCGTTGACAAAGCCGGCCACCTTCTGGCGCGCTCCCTCGTAGCCGGCGGTGGCGCGCTCCGACAGCGCGTAGACGCCGCGGTGAACATTCCCGTATGACGTCTCGTAGAAGTCGCGCAGCGCGTCGAGCACCTGGCGCGGCTTGTGCGCGCTGACGGCAGAGTCGAGGTAGGCGAGCGGCCTGCCGTGGATCAGCTGCTCGAAAATCGGGAAATCAGCGCGCAGCTTGCGAGCGTCGAGAGTCGCACGCGGTGTCGTGACGGCCACGCACCTATCGTACTCCCGCGCGCCCGGGCTACCTCCGAGCGCTCAGAAACGCGTCAAGGGGACACGTGTGCGGCCCTGAGCGGGCTACCTCGCACCGCCGCCCGGCAGGCCTCGACGAGCCCGTACCAGTCGACCTTGTCGACAACCGGAATGCCAAGCGCCCGGCACTCGTCTTCGACTTCGCTGTCGGCGTACGCCGTGAAGAGCACCATCCTGCCGGTAAAGCCGTGCTCCGCGAGCCGGCGGGCCACGTCGAGCCCACTCAGCCCGGGCATGCGCAGGTCGAGGACGGCGACATCGAAATCCCCGGCGGTGCAACGCGCGAGCGCTTCGCCGCCGCCGGCTGCTTCCTCGACCTGCCAGCCTTCCACAGACAGCACGATGCCGAGCATGTTGCGAATGTCGTCCTCGTCGTCGACCACAAGCACGCGACCCAGTCCCGATCGAGCCATGGCACTCCCTTCTCCGCGAGACTGCCGCATCGGTTCCTCTCTTCCTCGCTGACGTTGTTCCCGCCTGCGCCCGGTCGTAACTCACTCGATCGAGTGAACGGGCAGACGTGCACAGCGCTACCCGAAGGTGAAGGCGTAGGCCGCAACGCCGGGCGCAAAACGAAGCTCGAGCAGCCCGTCGCGCAGCCGGGGCAGCCGCAGCAGCGTGTAGAGCCGCGGCTCGCCAGACACCCGGATGGTGCGGCGTAGCCGGCCGTCGAGCAGGACCTGAAGGTCGCCTCGACCACCGAGCACGAGATGAACGTCCCGCGCCACGAAGCGCAGGCGCAGGCGGGCGAATGCGCCGGCCACGATGCTCTCCGGCGTCACCCGCCACGAGCCCGCGTAGGCGAGCTCGTGGCTCTCCAGCTGCTGCGGGAAGCTGTAGAGCGCGAGCGCGTCGGGGACCACCCGTCCCGAAGCGAAGCGGTCCAGGCGCTCGTAGCCCAGATACGACTCGGGAGTGGTCGGATGCCGCGGGGTGCGGTCGGCGATCTGCACGGGGCGGCGCGCGGCCGGTCTGCCGAGGTATTTGACGATCATCTGCTCGGTTTCTTCGTACTCGCCCTCGCCGAAATGGGTGTAGCGGACGCGCCCGGTGCGATCGATCAGGTACTTGGCGGGCCAGTACTCGTTGCCGTACGCGTTCCAGGTCCCGAATGCGTTGTCGAGGGCGACCGCGTATTCGATGTCCAGCTTGCGCACTGCCGTGCGCACGTTGCCGGGCACCCGCTCGAACGCGAACTCGGGCGTGTGGACGCCGACGATGACCAGGCCGTCGTCACGGTAGGCGCGGTCCCACGCCTTCACGTGGGGAAGCGTGCGTAGGCAGTTGACGCAGGAGTACGTCCAGAAGTCGACCAGCACGACCTTCCCGTACAGCTCGCGAAGCGTCAGCGGCTTCCCGTCCGGCGTGTTGAGCCAGCGGACGATGCCCTGGAAGTCGGGCGCGCTGGGTGCGGAGGCCGCCGCGATCGCTTCTCCGCCCCGTAGCTCATCCAGCTCGCGCTGCGCCGCGCCGCTGCGCTCGACGCGGTCCTGTAGTGCCTCCGTGTAGCCGGGCAGCGCCGTGGTGAAGCGCTGGTCGGCGCCTAACGCGATGGCGACGGCGGTCGCCCCGAGGACAAGGCCGGCGGCCTGGCGCAGGCGAGGGGCGTGCCGCCTCATCAGCGTGACGCTGCCGGCGAGTCTCCGCGCACCGAGGGCGACCACCAGCATCGGCAGCGCCGCGCCGAGCGCGTACGCAAGCGTGACCGCGAAGATTCTGCCGCCGACGTCGCCGGCTGCCGCGATCGCCGTCATCGCCGCGAGCACGGGCCCGGCACAGGGCACGAAGACGAGCCCCAGGCTCGCGCCCAGCAGCAAGCCGTTGGCCTCGGTATTCGCCCGGCGGCGCGTGAGGAAGTAGAACGGCCGCTCCAGCAGATGCCCGAGCGGCGGCACGACGAGCGTGGTGGCGAGCAAGAGCAGCAGCGCAATGGCGAGGTCGCGCAGGAAGTCCTGCGGCAAGCCCAGCGCGTCGAGAAGCGAGGCCCCGAGCAGCGTGAAGACCGTGAAGCTGCCGACCAGCCCCGCCACGATCGCGTAGGGCCTCGCGCGACTCCCGCCCGTCGCTCCTCCGGCGAGCAGGACGGGCAGTACCGGCAGCACGCACGGCGAGAGCGCCGTGATCAATCCGGCCAGGAATGCGATGCCGAGCAGGATCAGCACGCCGCTTCAGGGTACGCCGCGTCCACTTACGGGCGCCTTAACAGTGGCAGTCACCGTCAGGAGACGTACAGGAGCTATCGTCGCGCCGCGATGAGCGGCGACTACGTCTACACGATGTTCCGGGCGGACAAGTTCTACGGCCCCGACCGGCAGGTGCTGGCCAACATCTCGCTGTCCTTCCTGCCGGGCGCGAAGATCGGCGTGCTGGGCCCGAACGGCGCCGGCAAGTCGACGCTGCTCCGCATCATGGCCGGCCACGAGGAGCCGTCCAACGGCATCGCCGAGCTCGCGCCGGGAGCGAGCGTCGGACTGCTCGAGCAGGAGCCCGAGCTCGACGCCGCGAAGGACGTGCGCGGCAACGTCGAGGACGGCGTGCGTGGTGTCCGCGAGCTGCTCGACCACTTCGAGCGGCTATCGGCTCGCTTCGCCGAGGAGCTCTCGGAGGATGAGATGGCCGCGCTGCTCGAGGAGCAGGGCGTCGTCCAGGAGGAGATCGACCGGCGCGGCGCGTGGACGCTCGACGCCACCCTCGACCGGGCAATGGACGCGTTGCGGCTGCCCGACGGCGATCGCGACGTAACGACGCTCTCCGGCGGCGAGCGGCGGCGCGTGGCGCTCTGCCGGCTCTTGCTCTCCTCGCCGGACCTACTGCTCCTCGACGAGCCGACCAATCACCTGGACGCCGAGTCGGTGGCCTGGCTCGAGCGCTTCCTGGCCGAGTACAAGGGCACGGTGATGGCCGTCACCCACGACCGCTACTTCCTCGAACACGTCGCCGGCTGGATCCTCGAGCTCGACCGCGGCCGCGGCATTCCCTTCCGCGGCAACTACTCCTCGTGGCTCGAGCAGAAGCGCGAGCGGCTCGCCGGCGAGGAGAAGCAGGAGTCAGCGCGGCAGCGCACGCTCGCGCGGGAGCTCGAGTGGGTGCGCATGAGCCCGAAGGCTCGCCACGCCAAATCGAAGGCGCGGGTCGCGGCCTACGAGAAGCTCTACGCCGAGGAAGGCGCGAAGCGGCTCGACCGGGTCGAGATCCACATCCCGGGCGGCGCGCGGCTCGGCGACCTGGTGGTCGAGGCGGAGGATGTGGCCAAGGGATACGGCGACCGGCTCCTCTTCGACGGCCTCTCGTTTTCGCTTCCGCCCGGCGGCATCGTGGGCGTGATCGGCCCAAACGGCGCCGGCAAGACGACGCTTTTCCGCATGATCGTCGGCGAAGAAAAGCCCGACGCGGGCGCGCTGCGCATCGGCGATACGGTCGAGCTCGCCTACGTCGACCAGGCGCGCGCCGAGCTCGACCCGGGGAGCACTGTGTGGAAAGAGATCTCCGGCGGTCACGAGACGATCACTCTCGGCCGTCGTGACGTGAACTCCCGTCAGTACGTGTCCTGGTTCAACTTCCGGGGCGCCGACCAGCAGAAGCGTGTCGGCGACCTCTCGGGCGGCGAGCGCAACCGTGTCCATCTCGCCAAGCTGCTGCGCTCCGGCGGCAACGTGCTGCTCCTCGACGAGCCCACCAACGACCTGGACGTGGACACGCTGCGTGCGCTCGAGGAGGCGCTCAACGACTTCGCCGGCTGCGCCGTGGTGATCTCCCACGACCGCTGGTTCCTCGACCGCGTCGCCACGCACATGCTCGCCTTCGAAGGCGATTCACAGGTGACCTGGTTCGAGGGCTCGTACGGGGAGTACGCCGCCTGGGTCACGGAGACGCGCGGCCCTGAGGCGCTCGAGCCCCACCGCATCAAGTACAAACCACTCGTTTTTGAGCAAAAGTCCGGCGCGCTGCGCGCGCCATAACGTCTCGAGCAAAAGTCCGGCGCGCTGCGCGCGTCTCGAGCAAAAGTCCGGCGCGCTACGCGCGCCATGACGACTTTTGCTCGATTGGGGGTCTCCGAGAGCCGTAGAGGGCCCATGCCGGCAAAGCCGGCATCGGCGGCGTGAGTGGCGCGTGCGTGGTCTGTCGTCCGCGGCTGCAGAGGCTGCACAAGCCCCACTACGATGGCCCCTGGTAGCGACTAGCGTCCAGGAGATGCAGACCGCGGAGCCGACGCGACAGCATCACAACGTCACGCTCGCGATCCTCACGCTTGCCGGGGTGGCCTTTGCCGTGCAGCAGACGCTCGTCTTCCCGGCGCTGCCCACCTTCCAGCGCGAGTTCGAGACGAGCACCGCCTGGGCGACCTGGGTGCTCACCGGGTTCCTCGTCTCCGGCGCCGTGCTGACGCCCATCCTCGGCCGGCTAGGCGATCAGTACGGCAGAGCGAGGCTGCTGACCATCAGCCTGGCGCTCTTCCTGGCCGGCTGTGTCGGCGCTGCGGCAGCGTGGGACATCTGGTCGCTGATCGGCTTCCGCGTGCTCGCAGGTGCCGGCGGTGCGCTCTTCCCGCTCAGCTTCGCCATCATCCGCGACGAGTCGCCGCCCGAGCGCGTGAAGGTCGGCATCGGACTGCTGTCGGCCGTATTCGGAATCGGCGGCGGGTTCGGGATCGTCCTGTCCGGCGTGATCGTCGACCACCTGTCGTGGCGCTGGCTCTTCATCTTCGGCTCGCTTCCGGTGGCTGCGGCGATCGTGCTGGTGCGCCGCTTCATTCCGGAATCCCCCGTGCGTGCTCCGGCGCGCGTCGATGTCCCAGGCGCCGTGTTGCTCGCGGGCGCACTCGTGTCCCTCATGGTCTCGCTCACCGAGGGCGAGAGTTGGGGCTGGACGTCCTTGCCGGTGCTCGGGCTGGCAACCGCGTCGGTCGTGCTGTTCGCGCTGTGGGGCCTGGTCGAAGCGCGTTCGAGCTCCCCGATGGTCGACATGCGGATGCTCGCCCACCGCCCGGTGCTCCTCACAAACGTGACCACGCTCATCGCCGGCTTCGCACTCTTCGGGTGCTTCGTGCTGGTGCCGCCGCTCGTCGAGGCTCCCGAGTCGCGGGGTTACGGCTTCGGCGCCAGCGTTACAGAGGCGGGCCTGTTCCTGCTCCCCAGCTCCGTCGCGCTCCTCCTTGCGGGCCCGGCCGCAGGAGTGATCGGAGGGCGCGTCGGCTCGAAGTGGCCGCTCGCCGCGGGCATGATCACGATCAGCATCGCGGCACTACTGCTCGCGGCCGCGCATGACGAGCCGTGGCAGGTGCTCGTCGCCGTCGGCGCTCTGGGAGCGGGAGTCGGGCTCGCATTCGCCGCGATCGCGGCCATCGTCACCGAGAACGTCGCGCCGACCGAGACCGGAGTTGCGACCGGGGTCAACACCGTCGTCCGCATGGTCGGGGCTGTGGTGGGCGGGCAGATCGGAGCAGCGCTGCTCACCGCACAGACGATCGGGGACACATCGGCGCCCGCGGAGTCCGCCTTCACGACCGCCTTCGCGCTCAGCGCGGTCGCCGCGCTCGTCGCCACCTTCGTGGCGCTCGCCATCGATCGGCGGCCGCACGGCCGGCTGCTGGCAGCCGCTGAGGGGGTCGACTAGGTGACCGCGCGATGATGGCTTCGTGAACGCGCGAGCCGCCCGCCGTGCCGCGGAGGACTAGTACGCTCCGCCTCGCAACGGACAAGGAGGAGCAGATGGCAGAGACGATCACGCCCTACCTGTTCTACGAAGACGTCGCGGAGGCACTCGACTGGCTGTCGAAGGCGTTCGGCTTCCGTGAGACGCTGCGCTTCGAGGCCGAAGACGGAACGATCAACCACGCCGAGATGGAGTTCGGCGGCGAGTCGATCATGCTCGGCGACCCCGGCGACGACTATCGAAACCCCCAGAACCTCGGCGGCGTCACCGGCGGCGTCCACTTGTACGTGGAGGACGTCGACGCCCACTTCGCCCGCGCGCGGGCGGCCGGCGCAAGCATCATGCTGGAGCCCACCGACCAGGAGTATGGTGACCGCCGCTACGACTGCGCCGACCCGGAGGGCCACCACTGGTACTTCGCGCAACAGATACGCGAACTGTCGCCCTCGGAGTGGGGCGCGCAGGAGGCACGGCAGCAGACCACTGCATAGGCTGTCAGCGGTGCAGGCCGACGCCGTCGAGATCCGCGTCCTCGGCTGTCTGATCGAGAAGCAACGGACGACGCCCGACGTCTACCCGCTGTCGGTCAACGCACTGCGCTCGGCGTGCAACCAGTCGACGAACCGCGACCCGGTTGTCGCATACGACGAGGCGACGATCCGCGCGGCGCTCGACCGGCTGTCGCGGAAGCGCTGGGCGCGGCTCGCGAGCGGCCCGGGCAGCCGCGCCGTGAAGTACCGGCACCTGTTCGACGAGGCGCTCGGCCTCTCCGACCCGGAGATGGCCGTGCTCTGCGTGCTGATGCTGCGCGGCCCGCAGACGCCCGGCGAGCTCAAGGGCCGCACGGAGCGACTCCATCCGTTTGCCTCGATCGGCGAGCTCCACGAGACGCTCACGCACCTGATCGGGCGCGAGTTGGTAGAGCGGCAGCCGCGGCAGCCGGGACAGAAGGAAGAGCGCTACGCCCAGCTGCTGGGAAGCGCCGGGTCGCCGGACGCGCGAGCGCGGGACGAAGTAGCCGCGACTACGACGCTCGAGGAGCGCGTCGGCCGACTCGAGGACGAGGTGGAGGAGCTGCGCCGGGCGCTCGGGGCGCTCAGTCCCCGCCCAGCAGATACAGAAGCACCTCGTTGACGAGCACGGCGAGAGCAAAGCCTGCGCCGAGCAGAGGCTGACCGGCCGCGACGAGGGCGAGCGCCGCCGCTCCGAACAGCATCCCCTCAACGGCGAGACGGGTGGCCCCGTGGGTGCGGCGAGGCGCCTTGGGCGAGACGAACAGCCCCCAGGTCAGGGCGGCCAGCAACGGCGCGCCGAGCCCCAGCGCGATGTCCGCCGTCAGGGCGCCACCGGTGTGGAAGCCCCAGTATCCGAGAGCCGCGAGCATGCACAGCTCGAGGAGGAAGCGAAGGGCGAGGTTCGCGCCCCGGGCGCCCGACATCCCGTCGCCATCCGGGCCGCTCACAGCGTGCGCAGCACGCGGCACGGGTTGCCGGCTGCAACCACACCCGCGGGCACGTCGCGCACGACGACGCTTCCCGCGCCGATCACCGAATCGTCGCCGATCGTGACGCCCGGTCCGATGACGGCGGCCGCGCCGATCCAGACATTGCGCCCGACGGCGATCGGCAGCGCGTACTCAAGCCCGGCCCGGCGCTCCTCAGAGTCGGTCGGATGCGTCGCCGCAGCAAGCTGGACAGCCGGGCCGATCTGGGTCAGCGCGCCGATCGAGACGGGCGCGCAATCCAAAATCACGCAATTGAAGTTCAGAAGGACACCGTCGCCGAGCGAGATATTCCAGCCGTAGTCGCAATGGAAGGGCGGCTCGACGCAGGACGTGTGCCCGACCTGGGCGAGCAGATCGGAGAGCAGCGCCCGGCGCGCGTCGAGATCGTCCGCGGCCGTCGCGTTGTAACGGGCCGTGAGCCGCCTGGCGCGCAACCGCTCGCGCACGAGCTCGGGATCGCCGGCGTCGTAGAGCTCGCCGGAGACCATGCGCATCCGTTGCGACGCCTCTGGCACCGAATCGCCGATTATCCGCTCTGAAGCGTCGCCCTCCAAGATCAGGCTCCTCGACAGCGGTCTCTCGAGCGGCTCATGAAGGAGGTCGCCTGGTCGTCGAGATGGTGGAGCGACCACACGTTGCAGAGAAAGGGGTGCTAATCTGGTTCCCGATAGTTAGAGCGAGTTCGGGCGGCTCATCGCCTCCTTACCCGTTCGTGAGTTGGGAGAAGGAGGTGTTTTTATGGCAACCGGAACCGTCAAGTGGTTCAACGATGCGAAGGGCTTCGGCTTCATCACACCGGAAGACGGTGGGAAGGATCTCTTCGTTCACCACACCAACGTGTCCGGCGAGGGTTTCAAGACGCTCGCCGAGGGCGCGAAGGTCGAGTTCGAGCCTGCCGAGGGCGAAAAGGGCCCCGTGGCGACGAACGTCGTCCAGGTCGGCTAGTCAAGACCGTCGGAGCGCGCCGGGCCTGCGGGCCGGGCGCGCTCCGGAGTCTCAGTGAAAGGAGGCGCGTATCGCCACCAAGGAAGAGAAGATCGAGATGGAAGGCGAGGTCGTGGAGGCCTACCCGAGCGGCCAGTTCAAGGTGATGCTCGACAACGGCCATGCGACCCTCGGCTACACCGCAGGAAAGATGAGGCGCTACCGCATCAGGATCAACCCGGGCGACCGCGTACGAATCGAACTGTCTCCGTACGACCTCGACCGGGGCCGCATCGTTTACCGGAACCGGTGATGGTCCGCTTCGGCAACCTCGAGATCCCCGACGAGGAAGCAGAGAAGCTCAGTAACGCGGCGATCGCCGCGCTGCTCGTCGCCAACGGCACGTCGAAGCTCACCGCGGCGCGCATCGTCGAGCTCGAGCGGACGAAAGCCGAGCCAAGCCGGGCGCGGGCTCACTCGCAGTCCCGCCGCTAACGTCTCTGCCGCACCTTCGCGGCGACCTTCGTGACGAGTGGCGGCGTGGCAATCGGCGGCGTGTCGACTGCCGGCCCAGCGTTCGGATGCGCGACGTGCGCCGTCCCCGGCTCGAAGTACCGGATCGGGAAGGAGTTGAAGAGCGGCGCTCCCGCCGGCGTCCGCAGCACACGCCTTGCCGGGTCCGGTGACGCCTCGCCGCCCACGTTGACCGGATTCCCCGCGGCGTCGAAGAGGAGCACGTCCTGGAGCAACCGGCCTTCGCGGGAGTACGGATAGATGTTCTCGACCGGCGCGCCGGAGTTCGCCAGGCCGGTCGCCGGGTCGGACGGAACCGACACGTAAATCAGCTCTGTCAGCTGTCGCGAGTCGGTCAGGTGGGCGACCACCGGCAGTGCGGCTGCGACCAGGACCAGGTTCCCGACCAGGATGACCTGCCGCAGCCTCGGCGAGCCTCCTCGCGCTCTCAGGCCGAGCCATACGGATGCAACGACGGCGAGCGCGATGATCACGAGGCCGACCTCCGCGGTAGGGATGCGCGGAACCGACGGGTGACGAATCGACCAGCTCGAGTCGAAAAGCAGGGCAAGGGCGGCAATCGCGACGTAGGCCCTGGCGAGCCACCAGATCGGCGCCAGCTCGCCAGCTAGACGGCGCATCGCTTGCACGCGGTCGTCTGCCGCAACCCGCGCGACGAGCTCGCGTAGCGGCACACGTTCGGGCTTCGCGGCCGACTGCACGCGCTCGTGGAGGCCCGCCGCCGCACGCAGCTCGGCTGCGAACTCCTCGGGCTGTCCCAGCCGCGTGACGATCGGTCCACCACCCTCCGTAGCGGCCTCGACAAGCGAGTCCTCCACCTCGGCAAGCAGATCGTCGCGCTCGGCCGCAGGGAGATCGTCGAGTGCTCTGCGCACCGACGTCAGGTACGCGGCTACCTCGGGCGGAACGGTCATCGTGCTCACGCAGTCACCTCCACATTGCTCTCGAGGAGCGTGGTCAGGGCGGACGAGAAGTCTGCCCAGGTCGCTCGCGCTTCCGCCAGCTGCTCGCGGCCCCGCTCCGTGATGCCGTAATAGCGCCGGTGCGGACCCTCGTCCGAAGGCATGACGTACGAGGTCAGCGCGCCCGCGCGATACAACCTCCGCAGCGTGCCGTACACCGAGGCGTCGCCGACGTCGGTCAACCCGGCGGCACGCAGCCGCCGCACCACGTCGTAGCCGTAACCGTCCTGCTCGGCGACAACCGCGAGCGCGGCGGCGTCCAGCGCGCCCCTTAGCAGCTGGCTGCGATCCAGATCCGCTCCAATGCGCTGCGCATACTACTGCGCACTGCGTATTAGTCAAGCCGGAAACAGGGCGCGGGCGCCTGGCACCAGGGCGCCCGCGACTTCAGGTGCTTCGTTCAGTTCACTCGCCGAGCAGGGCGCGGTCGAAGAACTGTACGACTCGGCGCTCGTATTCGACCGGCTGGGCCTCGAGGCCGCCGGTGTGCCCGGAGCCCGGCACCTTCCAGATCTGCTTCGGATGACCGGCCGCGTTGTAGTACTTCGGCTGCCTGACGTCCTCTCCGCCCGAGCCCGGATCGGCCCAGATCAGGAACACGGAACGGGGAGCGATGTCGCCGATGCGGTTGGCGATCCTCGGCGGCGGAACCTGGTTCGAGAAGACCGTGGTCGCCAGCTGGAGTACTGCGATTGTCGGCGCGAGCAGGCGGTTCACACCCGACAGGTCTGCCTCGCCGGCCGGGAACCCGGCTCCCTCCGACACGATTGCCTTGAAGTCGGGCGACTGTGCGGCGGCCTCGATGAGGATCTCGCCGCCGACGGAGAAGCCGTACCCGCCTATGCGGCCGTCGTCGACGTCCGAGCGGCTCTTCAGGTACTCGGCACCCGCGATCAGATCGCGGTCGCCGGCCCAGCGCACCGTATCCCCTTCGCTGGTGCCCTGCCCGCGCGGGTTGAGGAGCAGCACGCCGTAACCGTGCCGGATCAGCATCCGCGCCTCGTCGGAGCGCGTTGCTCCCGGGAAGAGAATGACCGCCGCCCGGTTCTTGGAAGGAACGTACGAGCCGGTCAGCATCAGCGAGTCGCTGGTCGTGACGGTGACGCTTTCGTAGGGCACGCGGAGGTCGGGCTCGACCACGCCGCGGCCCGTGTGGGTGTAGACGTAGCCGGTCCCGACGGGGAAGACGACGAGCACAAAGATGGTGATGGCGAGCGGCGCGGCAAGCGCGACGGTCAGCGACCGGCGGAGAAACGCCCGCCGGCGGCTTCCGTACGAGCGCCGCGCCTTCCAGAGCACTACCGTGCCGGCGAGCAGCAGGAGGGCACCCGCGGCGATGGAGAGCAGCCCGGTCGTGTAGTGGTCGCCGGAAGCCTCCCCTTCGCGAAGCCAGTACGCGCTCGGAATGCCGAACGCCATGCCGAGGACGCCGAACGTCATGGCCAGCGTCGCCCGAAACCCGGCACGCACACGCGGGTAGAGGACGGCAACGCCCGCCAGGACACCGATCGGGATCAACCCGCTGGCGAGATGGTCGCTCGGGGACGTGCCCGGCTCGGGCTGGATGTAGTTGTCGTCCGCGATGTGCAGGGCGACAGCACCGAGCGCGATCGTGACGATGCCGCTCTCCGTGCGGACGAAGCCCTTGGCGCGCGCGAGCACGCGGCGCCAGCCGTTCGGCGCAGCGAGCGGCTCGCTGGGCGCGGTCGGGAACGTGTGACTGTTCATGGGAACCTCCGGTGTCGATGTCATGCGTCCACGCTCGCACCGGGGCGAATTACGCGTAAGGGAGCCTGCAGGCGTCTCGCGGTTCGGCTAGCCGAACCGCGCCTGAACGAGCCTAGGCCTGGGGGATGCGCGCTTCGAGCGCTGCGCCGAGTGCTTCGCGCACGGGGTCCAGCTCGATGCGGTCGAGCACGTCCGCGAAGAACCCGCGCACGATCAGACGCTCGGCAGCGGGGCGCGAATAGCCGCGCGCCATGGCGTAGAAGAGCTGCTCTCGGTCGACCTGGCTCACCGTGGCGCCGTGCGTGCAGCGCACGTCGTTCGCCTCGATCTCCAGGCCCGGGATCGAATCGGCGTGTGACTGCGGCGACAGGAGCAGGTTGCGGTTCTCCTGGTACGCATTGGTTCTCTGAGCCTCCGGCGCCACCTTGATCATCCCGCGCCACACGGCGGTCGCCCGATCGCGGAGAGCGCCCTTGAAGGCGAAGTCGGAAGTGGTATTGGGCGCCAGGTGCGCCTGGAACGTGTCGAAGTCGAGGTGCTGCCGTCCGTCTGCGAAGTAGGCACCAGTCACGCGCGACGTCGCGCCCTGGCCCGCGAGGTCGTTCTCGATCCGCACCTTGCCCTTCTTCGAGCCGAAGCCGCCCGTTACCCAGTCGAGCTCGGCGTCACGCCCGACGCGCGCGCGGTGCGATGCGAAGTGCCATGTCTCGCGCGCCAGGTTCTGCACGCTCACGTACTCCACCTTCGCGCCTTCCTCGACGAAGAGCTCGACGACCGCGTTCGAGTAGCCGGCCGTCTCGGGCGCCGCGCCCGCGTACTCCTCGATGACGGTGAAACGGCTGCCAGCGTCGCCGACGACGAGCAGCCGCCAGAAGCGCGCTCCGCCGTTGGGTGGATTGGAAACGTGGACATAGAGTGGATGCTCGAGCTCGACTCCCCTCGGAACGTGCACGAGCAGGCCGTGCTCCCAGAAGGCCGCGTTGTGAGCGGCGAACTTCTCGTCGCCGCCGACGAGCGTCCCCAGGCGATCGTGCGCGACCAGAGGCTCGAAGCGAACGCCCTCGGGCACGCGTTCGATCTTCACCCCTTCAGCAGCCAGGGAGGCAACGCCCGCCGCGTCGACCTCGAGCATGACGTCGCTTGCAACAGTCTGTTGCAAGGTGGACGAGGCGCCGTTGGAGGAGAACGCGTCCGGGTCGAAGCCCTTGAGGTCGGTGAAGCGCCACGGCTCGTCCGACGTGGTCGGCAGCGGCAGCTCGCGATAGCGCTCGAGGAGCTCAGGTCTCGCCACGCGGCTCGTACCTCCGGTGCAGGATGACGGTGTTGCCGTCGGGATCCTTGAAGAAGCCCATGTGGCACACACCTGAGTCGTAGGTCGCGCCGAGGAAGTCGACGCCCTGTGCCTCGAGCTCGCTGCGAGCCGCCTCGACGTCGGCCACGCGGATCGCGACGCCTGCCCTGTTCGGGACGAATTCCTCACCGTCGCGCTCGGGGTTCCAGAAGGACAACGTTACGTTCGGTGCCTCCACCTCACCGTCCGTGTACTCGCTCGCCGGCAGTCCCAGCACATCACGATAGAAGGCGACCGCCCGCTCCACGTCCCGCGTCGGGATCGACACGAAATCGACCTGCTCGACCTTCATCTAGACGCGCTGTGCGGTCTCGAGGTCTTGGGTGGCGACGTTGACGAAGTCGGTGCGCTCGACACCGATCTCAGCCAACGCTGCCCTCCATCTGGAGCTGGATGAGCCGGTTCATCTCGACGGCGTACTCGAGCGGCAGCTCCTTCGTGATCGGCTCGACGAAGCCGGAGACGATCATCGCCGTCGCCTCAGACTCGGAGAGCCCGCGCGACATCAGGTAGAAGAGCTGCTCCTCGCCGACCTTCGAGACGGTGGCCTCGTGGCCGATGTCGACCTCGTTCTCGTCGATGCGGATGTACGGGTACGTGTCGGTGCGCGAGTCCTCGTCGAGGATCAGCGCGTCGCAGACGACCTTGGACTTCGAGCCGTGCGCACCCTTCGCCACCTCGAGCAGGCCGCGATAGGACGAGCGGCCGCCGTTCTTGGAGATCGACTTGGACGTGATCACGGAAGTGGTGTTCGGCGCCACGTGCACCGCCTTGCCGCCGGCGTCCTGGTGCTGGCCCTCGTTCGCGAACGCGATCGACAGCACCTCGCCGTGCGCGCCCTCGCCCATCAGCCAGATGGCCGGGTACTTCATGGTCAGCTTGGAGCCGAGGTTGCCGTCCACCCACTCCATCGTCGCGTTCTCGTAGGCGACGGCCCTCTTCGTGACCAGGTTGTAGACGTTGGTCGACCAGTTCTGGATGGTCGTGTAGCGGCAGCGCCCACGCGGCTTCACGATGATCTCGACGACCGCCGAGTGCAGCGAGTCCGACGAGTAGATCGGCGCCGTGCAGCCCTCGACGTAGTGCACGTAGGCGTCCTCGTCGACGATGATCAGCGTGCGCTCGAACTGGCCCATGTTCTCCGCGTTGATGCGGAAGTAGGCCTGCAGCGGCATCTCGATCGAGACGCCCGGCGGCACGTAGATGAACGAGCCGCCCGACCAGACGGCCGTGTTGAGCGCCGCGAACTTGTTGTCGTTGGAGGGGATGATCGTCCCGAAGTACTGCTTGACGATGTCCTCGTGCTCGCGCAGGCCCGAGTCCATGTCGAGAAACAGCACGCCCTTTGCCTCGAGGTCGGCCTGCAGCTTGTGGTACACGACCTCGGACTCGTACTGCGCGCCGACGCCGGCGAGGAACTTGCGCTCCGCCTCGGGGATGCCGAGCCGGTCCCAGGTGTTCTTGATATCGGGCGGCAGGTCCTCCCACGAGGTCGCCTGCTTCTCGGTGGGCCGGATGTAGTAGTGCATCGCGTCGAAGTCGATGTCTCCGAGATTGCCGCCCCACGTGGGAAGCGGACGCGCCTCGAAGTAGTCGAGGGCCTGGAGTCGACGCTCGCGCATCCACTCAGGCTCGTTCTTCTGCTCCGAGATGTCCGCCACGACTGCGCGCGTCAGGCCTCGGCCCGACTTGAAGTAGTAGTCCTCGCGATCGTGGAAGCCGTACTTGTAGTCGTTGCCGATGCCGGCGACGACCTGGGTCTCATCAACGGCGGCCATCAGGCCCCCTCTCCAACTGCCTCTGGCATGAATGCCTCGTAACCTTCCGCCTCGAGCTTGTGCGCAAGCTCGGGGCCGCCCTCCTCAACGATACGCCCGTCGACAAACACATGCACGTAATCGGGATCGATGTAGTTGAGGATACGCTGGTAGTGCGTGATCACGAGCGCGCCCATCTCCGGGCCGACCAGCTGGCGCACGCCGGACGCGACCACCTTGAGAGCGTCGATGTCGAGACCCGAGTCCGTCTCGTCTAGCACCGCGATGGTCGGCTTCAGCATGGCCATCTGCAGGATCTCGACCCGCTTCTTCTCGCCGCCCGAAAACCCGTCGTTGAGGTAGCGCTGCGCCAGCTCACGGGGGATCTTGAGACGCTCCATCGCTGCGAGCAGCTCCTTGCGGAACTCCGGGATCGGCACCGGGTCCTCCTCGCCGTCCGCGCGAGCCTTGCGAATCGCGTTGATCGCGGAACGCAGGAAGCTGGTCACGGTCACGCCGGGGATCGCGTGCGGGTACTGGAAGGCCAGGAAGAGCCCGCGCTGGGCGCGCTCGTCGGCCTCCAGCTCGGTCACGTCGTCGCCGTCGAAGAAGATGCGGCCGTCGGTGATCTCGTAGGCCGGATGGCCCATCAGAGCGTACGCGAGCGTCGACTTGCCGGAGCCGTTCGGGCCCATGATCGCGTGCACCTCGTTCGTGTTCACGGCAAGGTCGACACCCTTGACGATCTCGGTGCCGTCGTCCAGCGCGACATGCAGATTTTCGATCTGTAGCAAGCCCACTTTGTGCGTCCTCAAACGTAATCGGCAAGCGCAGTCGCGCCTGCATTCGTAACAGCGATGGTAGCCGATCCCTTCCCGGCGCCGCCGGTCGGAGATCTCCCCGGGCCGCTGCTACTCTTCCCATATGCCCGGCAACATCGGCTGGCAGGGTCTGATCGTCGTCCTGATCGTCCTGCTCATCATCTTCGGGCCCAAGCGGCTGCCTGAACTGGGCCGCTCGCTCGGACGCGGGATGCGCGAGTTCAAGGACACGATCGCCGGGCGAGGCGACGACGACGACGACGAGGACACGCGCGCACTGCCGCCTCCGGCAGGTGAGGACGACGAGCGGGTGACCGCCGGCTCGGCGCGCGAGCGCGACCCCGTCTGAGGCTCCTCCCCCTACCGAAACGCCTCCGGCACGAGGAGGAGGCAACCCTCGTCGAGCACCTCGGCGAGCTCAGAACCCGGCTGCTGATCTCGCTCGGCTCGATCGTGGGGTGGCTCGTCGTCACCTTCACCTTCCGCAAGGACATCCTCGACTGGCTCGACGACCCTTTGGACGGGCGGCCGCTCGTGACGCTGGGGCCCGCCGAGCCCTTCACAACCTCGTTCAACGTCAGCCTGTACGCCGCCCTCGCGCTCTCGCTGCCCATCCTGATCTGGCAGGTCTGGGCCTTTCTGGCGCCGGCGTTCACCGAGTCGAACCAGCGCACCGTCGTCCGTCTGGTCGGCGTCGCCACGCTGCTGCTGGTCTGCGGCATGGCCTTCGCCTACTGGGTGGTGCTGCCCAACGCGATCGACTTCCTGCTCGGCTTCGACTCCGAGGTATACGAGGAGCAGGTGCAGGCGAGCCGCTACTTCTCGTTCGCCGCAGCGATGATCCTCACGGTCGGGGTCGTCTTCGAGTTGCCGATCTTCATCGTCGGGCTCGTTCGACTCGGAGTTCTGTCGGCCACGCGCCTGCGGCGCAACCGCCGCATCGGTTACGGCGCCTGCCTGATCGCCGCGGTGCTCTTGCCGGGCGTCGATTTCGTGTCCATGGCGCTTCAGGCGCTGCCGATTCTCGCCCTCTTCGAGATCTCGATCTGGTCCTCCGTGCTCCTGGAGCGTCGCTGGCGACGAGCCGCAGCCGAGTCAGCTGCGGCAGGGGAGGCCTAGCGGCTTGCGAACGTCAAGGTGAGGTTTGGTACTCGGTCCCGGCGCGGGTCGAATTGAGGTCAAAGGGCGCAAGCGCCGCTACGCTACGAACGAATGGCTCGATCAGCTGCCAAACGGCGCCAGGGTGACAAGACAAGGCGCGACGGACGCGCCGCCGGACGCCGCACGCCCGCACCGCCGCGCCAGCCTGCGCCTGAAGACCTCATGTTCTTCCCGCGCCTGCGGCGCCAGGCGAAGTGGGTGTTCGTCTTTCTGGCGCTCGTCTTCGGCGTCGGCTTCGTCGCCTTCGGCGTGGGCTCGAGCCTGCCGAGCGGTTTCGCCGACGTCTTCCAGGGCCAGAGTGCCACGGGCGAGCTCTCGGTCGGCGACGCGCGTGAGCAGGTCGAGGACAACCCGAAGGACGCCGATGCACAGCTCGGGCTGTCCCGGGCGCTCCAGCGCGACCGCCGCACCGACGAGGCGATCGCGCCGCTCGAGCGCTACGTCGAGCTCAAGCCGCGCGACCAGAACGGCCTGCAGGAGCTGGCGGGACTGCTCACCTCTCGCGCTACGACACTCCAGGAGGAAGCGCTTGCCGCCCAGGCCGAGGCGACGCGCGCGTCGGGCCTCTCCGTCTTCCAGACCGACCAGACGCTGGGTCAGATTCTCGGGCCTGCGCCGCTCGACAAGACGCTCGTGGACGATGCGAACGAGCGCTTCAACACCGCCTACCAGGGCGCCATCGACTCGTACACGAGGGCTACGGCAACGTACGGGAAGCTCGTCAAGCTCGCCCCCAGCGACGCAGATCTCTGGTACTTGCTGGCGCTGTCGGCGGAGCCGACCGGTGACACCAAGACCGCGCTGCGCGGCTACCGCAAGTTCCTCGAGCTGGCCCCCGAGGCGGCCGAGGCGGCGTTCGTCCGCGACAAGATCAAGCAGCTGCAGGCGCAGAGCGAGAAGCAGTCCGCGGATGCGTCCAGATAGACTCGGGCGCCTGAACCCTCCGCGACATTGGTGAACTTCAGCGTCAACACAGAGCAGCTCGGCGACGACGCGTACGCAATCGCGCTCGCCGGCGAGGTCGACCTCTATACCGCCCCCGAGTTCAAGGAGGAGCTGCTCGACGTGATCGGCAAGGGCGGGCGCAACGTGATCGTCGATCTCTCGAACACCACGTTCATCGACTCGACGACGCTGGGCGTGCTGGTGGGCGGCGTGAAGCGGCTGCGCACCAACGACGGGCAACTGTCACTCGTGTGCTCTGACCGCAACATCACGAAGATCTTCGAGATCACCGGTCTCGACCGCGTGTTCACCATCCACGAGACGCGCGAGCAGGCCGTAGCCAAGCTCGGCGTCGCCGCCGAGCCGCCCGCATAGCAATGCGGCTCCTCCTCGGGGCCGCCTTCGCCATGCTCGCGCTCGCCGGGTGCGGCGGCACCGGGACGGGAGGGCTCGCGCAGGAGGGCAGCATCTCGCAGGGCCAGCAGCTGTTTGTCGAAAACTGCGGCAGGTGCCACACGCTTGCGCACGCGAACACGAGGGGCACGATCGGGCCGAACCTCGACGCTGCCTTCGTGGTGCTCCGCGAGAAGCACTACGAGGAGAGCACGATCCGCGAGATCGTCCACAAGCAGATCCAGTACCCCGTCACCGATCCGCCCACCGGCGCGGTCGGGATGCCCGCCGATCTCGTCAAGGGTGACGACGCCGACGCGGTAGCAACGTATGTGGCCTGCGTGGCTGGACTACAGCCGGCCAAGGCGGAGGCTGCAGGTTGCGGGCCCCCCGCCGGCCAGGGCGGAGGCGGCGGCAGCGATCCCAAGTCCCTGTTCACTTCGAACTGCGCGAGCTGCCACACCCTTGCGGCCGCAGGTGCAACGGGAACGATCGGACCGAACCTCGACGAATCGGACATCTCACAGGCCGCCGCGATCAAGCAGATCACCGAGGGCGGCGGCGGCATGCCGGCGTTCGGCGACCAGCTGCAGCGCGATCAGATCGACGCCCTGGCGAAATACATCGTCGACAACCGCGCAAAGTAGGGACTGCCCCGAACGGGGGACTGCTGTCCCATCGAAGGCGCGGGGCGCTTACGAACGCCCGAACCGCTCCCCCGAGCCAGGGACCGTCCCCGAAGGGGACTGTCCCATCGAATGTGCGTGCCTCCTACGAATGGGTCAGGTCCCCTGCGGGGACAGACCCTGCACAACCGGCGGAGGCGGGTTCATCCCGCCGGAGCCACCCCGCGCGGAGTCGCGTGTGATCTTTGACCCGAAAGGGGGAGCTCGAGGGGGAAACGGGCGAAGCTCGGTTTCCCCTTCGAATGAAGCGAGCCGCGACGCCCAGCGTCGCGGCGAGCGGTCTCAGCGCACTTCTTCGCGCTCGGCCTGGAGATCGACTACCACGTGCGTGATCGGCACGGCGAAGCGCTCCCGCGCTCCCGCGACGACGCCCTTCTCGAGCCAGTGCGACCGGCCTTCGGGATGCGTCGAGATGATGATCTCGTCGGCGCCAAAGGTGCGCAATGCGTCCTCGATTGCCTGCAGCGGTTCGCCGTCCCCGACTTCGCCCTTCGCGGTGACCCCGGCCCCGGCGAGCCGCGCCAGGCTCGCATCGAGGCGTTTCTGCGCCTCGGCGCGCGCGCTGTCCTCGTCGGAGACCCAGTGCCTGAGCGGAGAGTTGAGCGCCGGGCAGACGACGAGCACCTCCTCGCGGAAGCCCTCCGAACGGCGGCGGATCTCATCGCGCAGCGCGCCTCCGCCGACGGTTTCGTTGGCGACCACGAGGATGCGCCGCACGTCGTCTGCCCCACGGCGCCGGTGCGCTGTGGGCACGGGCGGCTCCTGTCGCTTGCGCAGCACCCAGCCCAGGCCGACGAGGGTGAGCGCAATGAAGACCCCGAGCCCTACCCACCTCCCGAGCGCGAGCGTGGCGATCACGATCGCAGCGAAGTACCCAACCGTGAGCAACACGAAGCGGTACGCCTCGGCCTCGCTCCTGAAGGGATTCGTCATGTCACTTTTCCACCTGCGGGAGAGAAGTGACGGCGCACAATTGCGCTACACCCGGGGTGAGGCATCGAGCACTCATTGCTTTCCGATACGCGTCTCCGGGGCTGATCGGTTCGCCCTACGCAGCACCCCATGATCTCGCGCGAGCGAAATCACAGTATGTAGATCGTCGTGTAGACGATGATCCACATGATGTCCACGAAATGCCAGTAGATGCCGGGGATCTCGACGCCGTGGTGGTGCTCGGCGGTGAAGTGACCGCGGAAAGCCCGCACGGTCGCCATCGCCAGCAGGCTGAGGCCCACGAAGACATGCGCGCCGTGCAGTCCAGTGAGCCCGTAGAAGATCGTGCCGAAGGCGTCGTCGTGAGGCGCGAAGCCCACGCGGGAGTACTCCAGCGCCTGGGTGAGCAAGAACGTGAGCCCGAGCGCCAACGTCAGCACAAGGCCGGCCTGGAGCCCGGCGCGGTTACCCCGTTTGATGGCCTGCAGCGCCCAGTGCATCGTGAAGCTCGACGTCACGAGGATGGCCGTGTTGACGCCCGCGACGAACACAGGCAGGTGCGCGCCCTCCGGCGGCCAGTCGCCCTGCGCAACCACGCGTACGAAGAAGTACGCGGTGAAGAACGAGCCGAACAGCATCACCTCGGAGGCGATGAAGAGCAGCATCCCGAGCGTCGCCGAGTCGACGCGGGAGCTGCGGTTCGCCTCAGGGGGATGACCTGCATGTCCGGCTTCAGCGTGCGCACTCATCCTGGAACTGCTCCAACCTGTTCCGGCTCAACGACCACGTGCTCGACGGGCACGCCCGCGTCCTTGCTCAGCCGCTCGAGCAGGTCGCGACGCTGCCAGCCGGAGCGCGATTTCGGAAAGGTCGATACGAGGATCTCGTCTACGCGTTCGTCGGCAATCGCCTCGAGCGCGGCCGTGTACGGATCGGGGTGCGTGACCTGGCCGTGAGCGTCAATGCCCTCGCCGCGCAGGATGGCAAGCGCGCGCCGCAAGCGCCGCTCGGCCTCGGGGTGCGTCCCCTGCGTCGGATCGCTTTGCGGACAGATGATCAGGAAGCTGGCCGGCGAGCGCTCGGCGCGTGCGCGGATGCGGGCGAGCAGGGGGTTGCCGAGAAGCGTCTCGTTTGCGACGACGAGCACGTTCGCCTGGCCGGTCTCGCTCTTGACGTCGACGACCACGTGCTCCACCGGTACGTCACCCGCCACTGCACGTACCCGGTCGAGCACGTTGCGGCGCAGCCAGCCGGACCTCTCGAGTGGGTGCGTGGACAGAATGATCTCCGTGGGGCGCGGCTCGAGCTGCGTCAGCGCATCGCGCACGGCGTCGGCCGGATCGGATTCCACGACCAGCCCGTGCGCGGCTACGCCACAGGACTCACGTAGACGCTCCAGCGTGCGGTCGAGGCGGCGTCCTGCCGAGGCGCGCCGAGTGTCCTCGTAGACGACGTAGCCCTGCCGCGGCGCGTTCACCGGGCTCAGCACGGTGACCTCGAGCGGCCCCTCGTCCCGCCGGCGGCGGATGGCGTCGATGAGCGCCTGGCCCACGACCGTCTCGTTCGCCACCACCAGCACGTGCCTCACGCCGCCGATCCTCGGCTCGAACAAGCTCACGTGTGCACTTTCTCGTCGGCCGTTCGCGCGCCGTTGAAGACTGCGTGCCGCGCACCCGGCACGCCGTACTCATACGGGCTGCCGACCACTTGCGGGATCTCGTCGAAGTTGAAGATCGGCGGAGGCGAGGAGACTTGCCACTCGAGCGTGAGCGCCCGCCACGGGTTTCCGGGCGCGGGCGCGCCTCGCACCCAGCTGACCACCATGTTGTAGACGAAGATCATGAAGGACGCGCCGAGCACGAAGCCGGAGATGGACATGAACAGGTTCCAGTTCGCGTACTCGGGCCCGTGGTCCGCGTAGCGGCGCATCATTCCCTGCGTCCCCGTCAGGTGCATCGGGAAGAACGTCGCATTGACGCCGACGAAGGTAAGCCAGAAGTGCACCTTGGCGAGCCGCTCGTTGTACATGCGGCCCGTCATCTTCGGGAACCAGTAGTAGATGCCGGCGAAGATCGTGAACAGCGAGCCGCCGAGCAACACGTAGTGGATGTGGGCGACGATGAAGTACGTGTCCGAGGTGGCGATGTCGATCGGAACCGCGCCCAGGAAGATCCCCGATAGGCCGCCGATCACGAACATGGACACGAACCCGAGCGCCCATAACATCGGCGCGGAGAAGTGAATGCGGCCCTCCCAGGTCGTTGCCAGCCACGAGAACACCTTGATGCCGGTCGGCACCGCGATGAGCAGCGTCGTGATCATCATCGGCACCCGCAGCCAGTCGGCCATGCCGGCCACGAACATGTGGTGCGCCCAGACAGAGAAGCCGAGGACGAGGATCGCGCAGAGCGAGAGCGCCATGAGGCGATAGCCGAAGATCGGCTTGCGCGAGAAGACCGACATGACCTCGGACACGATCCCGAAGCCGGGCAAGATCATGATGTAGACGGCGGGATGCGAGTAGAACCAGAAGATGTGCTGGTAGCCGAGCACGTACCCGCCACCTTCCGGATCGAAGAAGTGCGTATGCATGATCCGGTCGAAGAGCACGAAGAACTGCGAGCCGGCGATGAAAGGAGTCGCCAGCACGACGAGCAGCGACGTCGTGAAGTTCGCCCAGACGAGCAGCGGCATGCGCCAGAACGTCATCCCCGGCGCACGCATGGTGATGATCGTGACCAGGAAGTTGAGCGCCGTCATGATCGACGACGCACCTGCCCACTGGACGCCCATGTTGAAGAACGTCTGGCCCATGGGCGCCTCGGTCGAGAGCGTCGCGTAGCCGGTCCATCCACCGGCGAACGAGCCGCCCGGCACGAGGAAGCTCGACAGCAGCATCACGCCGGCGATCGGCAGCAGCCAGAAGGACAGGGCGTTCAGGCGCGGGAAGGCCATGTCCGGCGCGCCGATCATGAGCGGCAGGACGTAGTTCGCCAGCCCGGCGAAGGCCGGAATCACGAACAGGAAGATCATCAGCGTGGCGTGGGCCGAGAAGAGCCCGTTGTACGTCTGGGTGTCGACGAACTGCATGCCGGGCTGCGCAAGCTCGGCGCGCACGAGCATGGCCAGGAGACCGCCGGCCAGGAAAAAGAAGATGGTCGACGTGACGTACTGGATGCCGATCACCTTGTGGTCGGTGTTGGCCTTGAAGTAGTCGCGCCAGCTGCGTGCTCCGTGGCCCGAGTGATCCTCCGGGCGCGTCGGACGGCCGCTGATGTAGTAGAGCCAGTAGTCGAACGCGCCCAGGCCGGTCAGGAAGCCGATCGGCGCGGCAGTCAGCGCGCTCACGGTGACGAGCACCTCGGCATCGAGCAGCGGGTCGTAGCCTCCCAGCGCGCGCAGCCCGACAGTGATGCCGAAGCCGATCGCGCCGAAGGCCGCCGTCATCCACGCGGCCCGGATCCAGCCCCACATGAGCAGGTGGTCGCGCAGCGACCGAGGCGGACGTTGTGGCGGAGCCTCGTGCAGGTCGTGCCCTTCGACGATCTCCGTCACGACGGAGCTTCCTCCTCGCCTCGTGCCAGGAAGTCGACGAGAGCGTTCAGCTGCTCGTCCGAAAGGTCGAACGGGGGCATGATGTTCGGGAAGCCCTGCTCCACGTATGCACCTGGTTCAACGATCGACTCCCTGATGAACTCCTCGAGCGGCTGATTTGCCCGCTGGGCGAGCTGCGGCAGCCTATCCAGGCTGGGCCCCTGCTCTCCGCTGCTCCCCGCAGGGGCAAAGGCGTGACAGGACCCGCACCCCTGCTCCTCGAAGATCGCCTGTCCCTGACTCCTGCCACCTTCCTGCATGTCCTGTGACCGCTCCTGCACCCAGCGGTCGAAGGCTGCCTGCTCCATGACCTCGACCTTCTGCAGCATGGCCGAGTGCCCGAGGCCGCAGAGCTCGGCGCACTGGATCGTGTACTCGTCGACCTTGGTCGGCGTGATGATGAGCTCGGTCGTTTCACCGGGCAGCACGTCGCGCTTCTGACGGAACTCGGGCACGAAGAACGAGTGGATCACGTCACGCGCCTGCATCTCGAGCCTCGTGGTGCGGTCGACCGGCAGGCGCAGCGTCGTCGAGGGGAGATCGTTGTACTCGGGATAGGCGAAGCTCCACGTGAACTGTTGCGCGGTCACCTGGACGCGTAGGTAGTCGTCGGGCAAGCGGTCGTTGCGCGCCAGCGCGACCGTGCTCACGATCGCGATGGCCGTCACCAGGACCGTCGGAATCGCCGTCCAGAGGATCTCGAGCCCCGTGTGCCCGTGCACGGGCGGCCCGTCTGTGTCGTCATCGGCGCGCACCCGAAACTTGAGGCCTGAGTAGATGCTGATGCCCGCGACGACCGCGAAGACTGCGATGCAGATCGCGGTCACGAACCAGAAGACGAAGTCGATCTCCTCGGCCTCGCTCGACGCCTGGTCGGGCAGCCACGGCACGAAAATCGCAACGGCCGTCACGACCGCGGAGACGAGGAGGGCGATCGCGACGACCCGGAGTGCGGCTCCCCTGCGCACCGGGCGCGAGACTACCTCGCGCGGCCCGACCGCTGCGGCACAACGAGGAAAAGCGGCCGTTGCTGCGAAGCAATTGCCGAACCACTCAGGCGGGTGAGTTACAGCGTCAGCGAGTGCGGGTACAACACCGCGCACAAGGAGGGCTGCATGGGCATAGGAGTAAGCATCTTGTTGATTGCCGTCGGGGCAATCCTCGCGTTCGCAGTCAGCGCCGAGGTGTCGGGCGTCGACGTCCAGGCCATGGGCTGGATCATCCTGATCGTGGGAGGCCTCGGACTAGTGCTGTCCTTGATCTTCTGGTCCTCATGGGGTGGGCCCGGCTACTGGGGCCGCAGGCGAACGTACGTCGAGGAAGGACCGCCAGGGCCGCCTCAGTAGGCGAGCAAAATCGAGGCTGGGCACGGTAGACGCGGCCGGCCGCCACTCTCCGGGGGGAGGGGGGATGCGCTAGTGACCGTGACAACGGCGAACGGGAGGAAACTGTCCACGGAGTTGCGGGCTTTCTACGAGCTCGCCCGTGTGGTCGCCGCCGGTCCCTATTCGGTCGGCGAGATGCTCGACCGCATCTGTACCGAGGTGCGCAGGGGGTTCGGCTTCGAGCGGGCACTCCTCGTTCGCTACAACCCCGCAGAGCGCACCGTGCGTGGGGTCGTCCAGCAAAACGTCGACTGGCCGGGACGTCGCTGGCTTTCGATCGACCGGTTTCCCTTCCTCGAGCGCGCCCGGAGCCGGCGTCAAGCGGTATTCGTCGCCGACGCCCGCAGCGAAAGGGCGATCCCGGCGGCAATCATCGAGCGTTTCGGGCTGACGTCGATCGTCGCCGTGCCGCTCGTCGGCGAGGATCACTGCCTCGGCTTCCTCGTCGCCGACCGGGCCGGCGCCCGTTTCACGCTCTCCGACGCCGACGTCCAGCTGCTTTCCACGCTCGGTTGGGTGGCCGCCGTCTTCGTGCAGAAGGCCGACCAATACGCCGAGCTCGAGGAAGCGTTGCAGGAGCTGCGCCAGCTCGACGAAGCGAAGAGCGACTTCGTCTCCATCGCGTCACACGAGCTGCGCACCCCCATCGCCGTCGTGCACGGCATCGCCTCGACGCTCCACATGCGCGGCGACGAGCTGGCGGACGACCAGATCCACGACCTGCGCCGCACGCTCTTCGAGCAGACGAGTCGCGTCGCCACGCTGGCGCAAGGCCTGCTCGACCTCTCGCGCATCGACGCCGGCGCGGTCGTGCCGCATCCGGAGCGGTTCCGCCCACGCGAACGGCTCGAGACCATCGTGATGCAGGTCGCCCCGGAGCGCATGGAGGACGTGCAACTCGAGGTCGACCCGGCGCTCGAGGTGGTCACGGACCCGGACGGATTCGAGCGCATCGTCGCCAACCTGGTCGCCAACGCGCTGCGCTACGGGTCGCCGCCGGTCGAGGTGCGCGCCGAGCAGGCGGACCGCTTCAGGCTGATCGTCGCTGACCACGGCAACGGCGTCGATCCGGCGTTTGTGCCGCGCCTGTTCGACCGGTTCTCGCGCAGCAACGGCGGGCGCCACGAGTCAGGGGGAGCGGGGCTCGGCCTCGCGATTGCACGCTCCTATGCTCAGGCGCTCGGCGGGGACCTCGTCTACGAGGAAGAGGCGGGCGGCGGCGCGTGTTTTGCCCTGCTCCTGCCCGCCTACGCGCCCGCCGCGTAGGGTCTTCCGCTGCTTGACAGTATCTGGTGCCAGGAGATAGCTTCCTCGCGCTTCTGCATCCATTTGCACGCCCTTTTTGGGGCCAAGTTTGGGAGGGGGTACATTGCGAAAGTTGTTCCTTTCGGCGCTGCTCGGCGTCGCCGCAACCCTGGTATTCGCCGGGGGCGCCTCGGCCGGGCTCAACCCGGGCGGCCCGCCGAGCCTCAGCGAGCAGGTACCGGTCAATTTCGTGTTCGTGGGCTACGAGCCGGGCCAGGTGAGCCAGGCCGAGTTCCTGAGCATGCTGCCGGCCGAGTATCACCCGGTCGTTCGCTCCCGGCAGCCCTACGGGATAGTCGAGGAGCTCGGCATCGAGTACACGTACGACTACAACGTCGTCTTCGCGAACACAGCGTACGAGAACAGGTTCTTCGCCAAGCTCAACTCGCTGGCAACACCCGCGCCAAGGACTGTCTGGCAGGACAACTACAACGCGCAGGTCAACAACGTGCTCGACGTCGGCGACAACCACTTCATCGACGCTCCGAGCGTCGAGAAGTGGCTCGCGGCCAATGCGCCGGCCGGAGTAGACACCCGCCGCAACACCGTCTACTTCATCAACTGGTACGGGCGGCCGGACTTCAAGTTCCACGTCTACACGAAGATCGGCGAGCCGGATCCCGACACCGGCTTCGACTTCGGGCTGAACGCGTCGACCCGCAAGATCATCGCGTGGGGCGGCACTGCCCCGGATGACGAGGAGACGGGGACCGGCGGCGCGACTGTGCGCCGCGTCTGGTTCTACGACCTGTCCGCCGGGCCCGAGTCCTGGACGGACAACTGGAACGTGGACGATCCGGACCTGGACGGCGACGGCGTGGAGGATTACCGCATGCCGCCCGTCTGGGAGTACCTTGCGAACGGCTACCGCGATCTAGCGGAGCTCGACAACGACCTCGGTCGTGTGGGGCGCTACGTCTTCCTGAACCTGCTGGCGACGAGCTCGCCGCTCTACCCGCCCTACCTGACGTTCCCGCGCCAGCCCGAGTCGATCAACATCGACCTGAACACCTTCGAAGGTTGGGAGGGCGTCGACGCCTCCGAGGAGCTCCGCGACCCCGTCTTGCTCCAGAAGGAGACGGTCGAGCTGCTGCGGAACCGCGTCAGCGTCGACAACCAGGACTACCCGCTGGAAGGCAAGGCCAAGGAATGCGCAGTCGCCTTCAATCTCGCCCTGCTCGGCGAGCCGGTCGACGTCTGCTACCCCGAGTTCGACGGCATCTACCCGGCGTTCGCCAGCCTGTTCCTCTTCGGGGCGCTGAACATCGATGAGTGGCAGGACGGTGGCGGCGAGTACGAAGCTATCGGCCTGAGCTTCTCGTTCGGCGAGGACATCGCCGACCTGCAGGTGCTGCTCGGGCTCGCCGACGACAACTGGATCGACGGAACCCAGAGCTTCACGTACAACTTCGTCGGCCCCGCCGTGGAGGGCCTCTACGGCCTGACCACGACCGAGATCCACGAGTTCGGACACCACTGGGGGATGAGCCACCCGCACGACGGCTTCGACTGGGAGGACGGGATCGATTACGGCCCCGGCGGCCCGTTCTACTACGCCTGGTCGGGCGACGAGTCGAACACGATGATGAGCTACATCGACGTGAACTGGGACTTCAGCCAGTTCGACCGTGACAACTACGGCCGTTTCGGTGCCTCGGCGTACATCCTGAGCGCCAACGCGATCGCGGCGGACATCGAGGCTAGCCCGAACGCGTTCCTCGCAGCCGAGGAGCTCGCGGCCGCCGACAGAGCCATCGACGCTTCCGAGCGGCAGTTCACGGCCCACAATTACGTGGGCGCTTTCGACTCCGCACGCCAGGCCTATCGGCAGGTCCGTTCAGGCGCGCGCGATGCGGGCGTGCCGGTCGAGGCGAGCACGAGCGGCTGGGAGATCATCGGCCCCGCCGCGACACTCACGACGAAGAAGGTGAAGAAGCTCTCCGCGTACGCCGGCGATCGACATCCAGCAGCGATACGGAAGCGCCTCACGCGGTAACGGATCAGTCGCACGCCACGTCACCCGGGAAGGGGCTCCGCGAGGGGCCCCTTCTCTTTCAGGACTAGCGAAGCGCGGTGAGTGGGTCGATCGCGGCGCCGCGCAGGCGCAGCTCGAGGTGGAGGTGCGGCCCGGTTGTGTGGCCGGTGGCACCCACTGCGCCGAGCGGGAAGCCCACGGAGACTGACTGCCCGACGCGGACGGACACACCCGAGAGGTGTGCGTGCATGGCGCGGAGCCCGGCCCCGTAGTCGACCGTGACCACGTTGCCCCAGCCGCCGCCGAGGAGGCCCGCAAAGACGACGATGCCTCTGGCGCCGGCCAGGACCGGAGTGCCTGTGGGCGCCGGGAAGTCGAGACCCGAGTGGAAGCGATTCCCGCGTGGCCCGAAGCCGTCCGTGGGCGTGACCGTGAGCGGCGTCGCGAGCCGAATCGGCGAGGCGGCCGGCGGCGCGCGCAGCGCGGCCAGAAC
>DAITAO010000085.1:0-13834 GCA_036824245.1 Gaiellaceae bacterium
TCGAGGATCCCGACCGCCCCTGGTCGCTCGAGGCCATCATCGAGGCGTGCGGAGGCGAGCCCGTCGACTACCCGGCCAAGATCAAGTGCTGTGGCTTCCCGATCATCCAGGCGCGCGAGGAGACTGCGCTCGGCGAGCTCATCCAGCCGATCGAGCAGGCCATCGAGCGCGGGGCCGACGCGATGGTGACACCGTGCCCGCTCTGCCACCTGTCGCTCGACGCGTGGCAGTCGAAGCTCGAGGCTTCGACGGGCCGCCGCTTCCGGATGCCCATCCTGCACCTCTCGCAGCTGATCGGCGTGGCCGCCGGGCTCGAGGATTCGGAGCTCAAGTTCAAGCGCCACGTCGTGTCGGTCAAACCGGTCACAGACAAGCTCTTCGTCTAAGACATTCCCGGCAGGACCGCCCTCGCTGGACTGTCCCCGCAGGGGACTGTCCCGTCAGCTCAGCTCCTCACAAGGGCGCAAAATGAGGCGGTCCCGTCAGCCGCGACCCCTTACAGAGGCGCAGCGCAAGTTTCGTCCGCCTTGCGGATCCTTTCCAGTGGGGAGGGCGTAACGGACCGGCGCGGCGGCCCCGCCCGGGCGCGCCGCGCCGGTCTGCTCTTGTCCCTCCTAGACTGGTACCCGTGGCAACCCTCATGCGTGTGCTCGACGGGGCGACCATCGAGATGGCGCCGACCGTCTGCCAGACCTGCGTCTGGTGGCAGTCGCAGATCGCCCGCGAGGCCAACAAGGGCCGCTGGATCGAGAAGGCCGAGGACGAGTGGGGGAGCTGGGGAGCGATCTACCAGGATCACGATCGACGCGTACTGGGGACGATGCAGTTCGGGCCGGCGGCGCTCTTTCCGCGTGCCGCGGAGCTACCCGCCGGGCCACCGTCGGACGATGCCGTACTCGTCACCTGCGCGTACCTCGTCGACCGCAGCAGCCCTTGGGTGATGCAATCGCTGTTCCTGACCGCGATCGGCGAGTCGAAGGACCGCGGCGCCACCGCGCTCGAGACCTTCGCCTACCGCTATCCCGAGGGCGAGTCGGCTTACAACCGCTTCCACGTCCACAAGACGGTCTTCCCGCGCGACTTCCTGTCCGACTTCGGCTTCGAAACGGTGCGCCACGCAGGCCGCGTCGAGCTCGTGCGCCTGGAGCTGGGTGGTCTGCAGCCCGTTTACGAGGGCCGCCGCGCGCGTGTCCTTCGGCTCGTCAAGGAGACGTTCCAGCCGGCACCTGTGCCGCAGCGCCCGTGAGGCGAGTCGCGGTCAGGCGGCGAGCGCCCGGCCGGCGAGGAGTTGCTCGGCGATCTGGATCGCGTTGAGGGCCGCGCCCTTGCGCAGGTTGTCGCACACCGTCCAGAGCGCCAGGCCCTGGTCGACGGTCGGGTCACGCCGGATTCGGCCGACCAGGACGTCGTCGCGGCCGGCGGCGTCGCCGGGGGTGGGAAGCTCGGCGAGAGCCACGTGCGGTGCGCTGCCGAGCACCGCGTGCGCCTGCTCGGCCGCCAGGGGCTGCTCGGTCTCGATCCAGATGGCCTGTGCGTGGCCGACGAGCACCGGGACCCGAACGCACGTCGCCTGAATAGCCAACGCAGGCAGGCCAAGGATCTTCTGCGTCTCCGCCCGCAGCTTGTACTCCTCGCTGAGCTCGCCGTCTTCGACGTCCCAGTCCATGGCGAGGTCGCCCTCGGTGGGAGCAAGCGCGCGAAGCCGCTCGATGCCGCCGTCACCCGCGCCGGAGGCGGACTGGTAGGTCGCCAGCCGAACACGCACGACCCCCGCCGCGTCGTGCAGCGGCTTCAGCACGCATGACAGCTGGATCGCCGAGCAGTTGGGGTTCGCGACGATCGGACCGCCGTCCAGTGCCGCGTCGTTTACGCCGGCGACGACGAGCGGGATGCCCTCGGCGAGCCGGTAGGCGTCCGACTTGTCGATCGCAACGGTGCCGCCGCGCACGGCATGGGGTACGAGCTCCTCGCTGGCCGCGGTGCCTACAGAGAAGAAGGCGAGGTCGAGATCGCCGGCGGCGAGTGCCTCCGGCGTTGCCTCCTCGACGATGAGCTCCGAATCGCCGTAGTGAACGCTCCGCCCGGCCGATCGCGCCGACGCCAGCGCCCGGACGGTTGCGAAGCCACGCTCGGCGAGCAGCTCGAGCGTGACCGTGCCGACCGCGCCGGTCGCTCCGACAACCCCGATTCGCGGTTCAGGCATGCGCGCGCTCGGCAGCCGGCTGGTCGAGCTCGAAGGCGGCGTGCAGCGCCTGAACGGCGCGCTCCACCTCCCCGGTGGCGATGTGGCAGGCGATCTTGATCGGCGACGTGGTCACGACCTCGGGCTCGATGCCCAGCTCGTCGAGCGTCGCGAACGCCTTCGCCGCGATGCCCGGGTGGCTCTTCATTCCGGCTCCGATCACGCTGACCTTCCCGAGGTCGTCGCGCGCCGTCCAGCCCACGCCGAGCCGCTCGAGCGCGGCGGCGACGTCCCGGTGGTCACTCTCGGGCGCCGAGAAGATGAGCTGCGAGCCCGTCTGGACAATCGTGTCGACGTTGACGCTCGCGTCGGCGAGCTCCGCGAACAGGCGTGCTGCAGGGACGCCGTCGACGCGGTAGAGCGTCTCGTCGAGCGCGTGTGTGACGCCCGAGATCATCGCCTTCTCCAGCATCCGGTCGTCCTCCTCTGTCACCCACGTGCCGTCCGCGTCGCCGAACGACGAGCGCACGTGCAGCTTCACGCGATGGGTGCGCGCGAACTCGACGCAGCGTAGCTGGAGCACCTTCGCGCCGGAAGCCGCCATCTCCAGCATCTCGTCGTACGAGACGGCGTGGAGCTTGCGCGCTTCGGGGACGACGCGCGGGTCGGCGGTGAAGACGCCCTCGACGTCGGTGTAGATCTCGCAGCGGTCGGCTCCCAGCGCGGCGGCGAGCACGACGGCCGTCAGGTCGGAGCCGCCGCGCCCGAGCGTGGTCACCTCGTATTCCGTGGACACTCCCTGGAAACCCGCGACCAGCACGACCTTGCCTTTGTCCAGCGCCTCGTGAATGCGGCGAGCCCGGACGTCGACGATCTTCGCCTTCCCGTGAGTCGTGTCGGTGACGATGCCGGCCTGAGAGCCGGTCAGCGACTCGGCGGGGTGGCCGCGGTCGATGAGCGCCATGGCTACCAGCGCGCACGAGATCCGCTCTCCGACCGAGACCAACATGTCGAGCTCGCGGCGGTCTGGATCGGAGGACATCTGGCGCGCGAGCGCGTGGAGCTCGTCGGTTGTCTGGCCCATCGCCGAGACGACGCACACCACCCGGTTGCCCGTCTCTCGCGCCGCGACGAGCCGGCGGGCAAGGTCACGGAGCTTCTCCGGGTTCGCGACGGAGGTGCCGCCGAACTTCATCACGACGGTGCCCAGATGATCGCGCGACTCGTCCCCGGCGACGGCCGGCACGGCCTCGTAATCCGTCATCGCCACGCCAACAGTTTAGGAAGGCCGCGAATCCGGCTGCGCTCCGCCGCCGTATGGACCGGCGTGCGCGTTCCCCTGGCTCTCTTGCTTCTCGGCGCCGCGGGCTTTGGGGCGGCCGTCCTGCTGGCCGGGCCAACCGCGGCCCAGGGACCCGGTCTGGACGGCTCCGTCGGGCCCGGCTTCACGATCTCGCTCAAGTCGGGGACGGCCGCAGTGACGAATCTCGCTCCCGGCGAGTACACGGTGAACGTCAACGACCAGGGCACGGTGCACAGCTTCCATCTGCTCGGGCCGGGCGTGGACATGGCGACCAGCACCACCGGCACGGGGACGGCGAGCTGGCCCTTGACCTTCGCTCCGGGCGCGTACTCGTTCTTCTGCGACCAGCACGCGTCGATGAACGGCTCCTTCTCGGTCGGCTCCATCACCACCACGACCACCACCAGCACCACCACTACGACCAGTTCGACGACCACCGTCGGGAGCACGACCACCGGCACGACCACTGTTGCCACCACGAGCACGACCGGCACGACCACGGACGAATATGGGACGACGCCGGCCGTCACCACCAACGCGCCTCCGGCCGCTCTGTCCGCACTCCAGTCGCTGCGCTTCCAGGCGGTGAAGCGCAAGGGCCGCCGCATCGTCGTCGTGCGGATCGACCTCCGGCGTACCGCCGTCGTGCAGCTGCGCCTGCTTCGCGGCGGCCGAGCCCGCGCTTCGCTCCGCCGCCGCGTCGGTACCCGGCCGGCGCGGCTCGAGCTCATCGTCCCGCTCGCCGCACCGGCCGGGCTGTACAAGCTGGAAGTGCGCGTGCTCGGCCCCGGCGGCAAACGGGTCGTTCGCACGCTATTCCTGCGCCGCTAGGCACACTGGCACGGTGCGCGCCATGGTGCTCGAGGCGCCGGGCCGACCCCTGGTCGAACGAGACTTGACGCTTCCGGAGGCTGGGCCCGGACAGCTGCTCGTGCGGGTTCGAGCCTGCGGCGTGTGCCGCACCGACCTGCATGTGGTGGACGGCGAGCTCCCCCGGCCGAAGCTCCCGCTTGTGCTCGGCCACATGGTGGTTGGCGAGGTGGAGGGCAGCGGAGCGCGCGTCGGCGTTCCGTGGCTCGGCTGGACATGCGGCGAATGTCGCTACTGCCTTTCGGGGCGTGAGAACCTCTGCGACCGAGCGCGCTTCACGGGCTACACGCTCGACGGTGGCTACGCGGAGTGGCTGGTGGCCGACGAGCGCTATTGCCTGCCGCTTCCCGAGGGCTACCCGGATCTGCACGCCGCTCCGCTGCTCTGCGCGGGGCTGATCGGGTACCGGGCGCTGCGGCTGGCCGGCGAGGCGAAGCTGCTGGGCTTGTACGGCTTCGGCGCCTCGGCCCACATCATCGCTCAGGTAGCGCGCGGGCAGGGCCGCCGCGTCTTCGCCTTCACGCGTGCGGAGGACGCAGCGGCTCAGGAGCTGGCCCTCGAGCTCGGCGCCGAGTGGGCGGGAGATTCGCTCGGGCCGCCGCCCGAGGAGCTCGACGCCGCGATCATCTTTGCCCCCGTCGGCGCGCTCGTGCCGGCGGCGCTGCGGGCCGTGGCGAAGGGCGGCCCGGTCGTTTGCGCCGGCATCCACATGTCGGACCTCCCGGCGCTGCCGTACGAGCTGCTGTCGGGCGAGCGCGTGCTGCGGTCGGTGGCCAACCTCACCCGCCGCGACGGGGAGGAGTTCCTGGCGCTGGCGCCGCAGGTTCCTGTACGCACCGAGGTCGAGGTCTTCGATCTCACTGAGGCCAACGAGGCGCTGGCCAGGCTGCGCGCCGGCGACGTGCGTGGCGCTGCAGTGCTCCAGGTGAGCTTGTAACAGTCTGTTGCTTGCTGGAGCTGCGCTACATCTCGCGGCGGCCGGCGAGCGCGCGGCCGAGCGTCACCTCGTCCGCGTACTCGAGGTCGCCGCCCACGGGTAGCCCACTCGCGAGGCGAGTTACCCGCACGCGGTCGCGCAGCCGGTCGGCGAGGTAGGCGGCAGTCGCCTCGCCCGTCATGTTCGGGTTGGTCGCGAGAACGACCTCGGCGACGCCGTTGCGCTCCACGCGCGTGAGCAACTCGTCGATGCGCAGGTGGCCCGGCTCGACCCCGTCCAGCGGTGAGAGCGCCCCGCCGAGCACGTGGTAGAGGCCGCGGAACTCGGCCGTGCGCTCGAGCGAGATGAGGTCGGCCGGCTGCTCGACGACGCAGATGACCGTGCGGTCGCGCCGCGCGTCCCGGCAGATCTGGCAGGTCTCTTCCTCGGTCAGGTTGCCGCACTCGCTGCAGAACCGGACACGCTCCTTGACGTCCGCGATCGCCGCTGCGAGCGCCGCGGCTTCGTCTTTCGGCACGCGCAGGATGTGAAACGTGAGCCGCTGCGCGGTGCGGGTGCCGATCCCGGGCAGCCGGGTCAGCTGTGCGACGAGGTTCTCGACGGCGGGCGAGAGCACACGGAGATTCTGCCTGTCCCCTTCGGACTAGCAAGCGCCCGGCTGGACGTCAGTGGCCCTAGAGGCCGGGCAGGCCTAGCGCGCCGAGATCCGGCATCGAGCCGCCCAGCTTCGACTGCGCGAGCTGCGACGCGGAGCGAAGCGCCTCGTTGACGGCCGCCACGACCATGTCCGCGAGCAGCTCGGGATCATCCGGATCGATCGCCTCCTTGGCGATCTTGATCTCGACGATCTCGCCGTTGCCGGTCGCCTTCACGGTCACCATGCCGCCGCCGGCAGATGCTTCGACCGTCTCGGTGGCCAGTTCCTTCTGCGCACGCTCCATCTGCGCTTGCATCTGCGCCGCCTGCTGCATCAGCTTGTTGATGTCCATGCTCATCGCTCGTCCACCTCACGTGCGTCGAATGTCTGCTTCATGAGCTCGAGGATCCGCTCCTCGCCTGCAGGCTCCTCGTCGGGCTCTTCGGTCTCCCCGCCGTCCTCCCCGACCGTGAACTCGACCGAGAGTCGCCGGCCGGTGACCTCGTAGAGTGCCTCCTTGAGCAGGCCGGCGTTCTTCGGATCCTCGCCGAGCTGCCGGTGAAAGGCGGCGGCGGCGGGAAACTCTACGGTCAGAGCGTCGCCGCCGAGCGCGACCGGGCGGCCCTCCTTGAAGACGGACGCGGTGGGAATCGAGCGCTGCTCGACGGCCGGCAGGACCGTGCGTGTCCAGGCGTCCTGGAGCTGCTCGAGCTCGAGCGGCGGCCCCTCCGGCGGCGGCTCGGGCTCGCGCGCGGCGGACTCGGACTGTGGCTCTGGCGCCGGCTGCTGTGGCTCCGGCGGCTTTCCGCCCAGCCTTTGCTCGAGGTTCTCGACACGAAAGGCGAGCGACTCGCGTTGCAGGTCCGCAGCAGGCCGGGTGACCTTGACGAGCGCGAGCTCGAGCGGCAGGCGCGGGTCGCCGCCCTGACGCAGATCCTCGACCGCCACGGCGAGCAGATCGCAGAGGCGCAGGACCGACGCTTCGCCGAGTTGATTCGCCTGCGCGTGGAGCCGCTCGCGAGTCTCGTTCGTGAGCGGCAGCGAGTCGGGCACCTCGCCCATGTGCTGCACGAGCAGCAGCTGGCGAAGATGCTCGAGCAGGTCGGTGACGAAGCGGCCCAGGTCCTGTCCCTGGTCGGCGAGCTCCTCGATGAAGGTGAGTGCCCCCGCCGTGTCGCGGTCGACGATGAAGTCGCAGAGGCGGAACAACGCCTCCTCCTCGACGGCACCGAGCAGCTGCAGCACGGCCTGCACCGACACCTTGCCCTCGGTGGCGGCGGAGAGTTGGTCGAGCGTCGAGACGGCGTCACGGAAGCTGCCGCGCGCCGACCTGGCGATCAGCGCAAGCGCTGCATCGGGCGCCTCGATCTTCTCGTCGTCGGCGATGCGGCGCAGCAGCCGTGCCAGTTCGGGCAAGCGCGGCCGCGCGAAGACGAACGTCTGGCAGCGCGAGCGCACGGTCGGGAGCACCTTGGCCAGCTCGGTCGTGCAGAACACGAAGACGAGGTGGGGCGGAGGCTCCTCGATCAGCTTCAGCAGGGCATTCCAGGCCGCGTCTGTGAGCTGGTGTGCCTCGTCGAGGATGTAGACCTTGAACCGGCCTTCGACCGGCTGGAGCACGACGCGGTCGCGGATCTCACGGATGTCGTCGATGCCACGCTGGGAGGCGGCGTCCATCTCGATCACGTCCAGCGACGTGCCCGCGGCGATCGTGACGCACGAGTTGCAGGTCTTGTCGGGCGTCGCTGTGGGACCCTGCGCACAGTTGAGCGCTTTCGCAAGGATGCGGGCGAGCGACGTCTTGCCGGTGCCGCGTGGCCCGGCGAACAGGTAGGCCTGCCGGACCGTCTCGGCACCGATCGCGTTCCGTAGCGTGCGGACGACGGGATCCTGGCCGACGACCTCGTCGAAGTCCTGCGGCCGGTACTTCCGATAAAGGGCCGTGCTCATGCCATCTTTCCCGCGAGGCGAGAAAGATGGCTAAGCAGGCACGGATGCCGCACCATCTCGCATTGGTCGTCGCGCAGAGTGTCGTCGTTCATGAACTCGACAGTCTGCCGGATCGTGAGTGATCGGCGAGAGGAACCCTCGGGACTGCCCGATCGGTTGGCCGGCCTTGGCGTCGACGTTGAGCGTAGGACCCTCGCTGCCGGCGATTTTCTGCTTCCAACAGGAGCCCTTGTAGAGCGGAAGATGGTCCGCGATCTTCACGAATCGATCATCCAAGGTCGATTCTGGGGACAGATCGGAAAACTCCGAAGATCATCTCGGCGGCCCTACGTGCTCGTCGAAGGGGCGGATGTATGCGCTGGCCCGTTGGCTGATGATTCGGTACGCGCGATCTGCCTAGCGGTTCTCGGGCAAGGAATCCCGCTCCTGAGACCCGCGACTCGAGCGATTCGGCGGCTTGGTTGCGCCTTCTCGCTCTTCGCCTCGAAGATCGAGGGTTGCCGCGTGATCGACCGACGTACGCGCAGCGCCGGAAACCCACTGGTCACCAAGTCCCAGAGGCGATGCTCACCGCCGTGCCCGGCATCTCGGTCGGCTGTGCAAGGGCGCTCCTCGAGCGATTTGGAAGCGTCTCCGGAGTACAAGCAGCGGGATACGAAGTCTGGCTGAGCGTCCCGCAGATCGGACCGACTCGCGCGTCAGCGCTCGAGCAGGCCTTCAATGCCTAGCCACGATCGCCGTAGGCGAGCGTGGCCCGGCGCGCACCCTCTGTCGAAGGTGGAATCCGGGGCGGTGCCTGGGACGCTTGCTCGGGCCAGGTCACCCCGCGGCACCTGGGAGGAACCCCTTAGCGCTGCTTCCTCCCGGACCTGACGCGGTTCGGAGGCTCCCAGTGCGCGGAACCTGACCGTCAACGCTTGCGTCCGCAAGCCCGTTCCTCGGACGCCACCCCCTCTGGAGGGGATTCAGCCCCGCTTGAGCGGCTTGCGGGTTCAGGGAACCGCTAGCTCCCCGCCTAGCGCGACCGGGCAGGCCGATCGTAGCGCGTTTGGCGCTCGTGCCGGAGGGCACGTAGGATCGCAGCATGCGTATCGGCGACGTGATGACTGTCCGCGTCATCACCGTCCGCCCGGACGAGACGGTGCAGGTCGCGATCGCGCGCATGCTGGAGGAGAACGTCGGCGCGGTGGCCGTCTGTGACCCGAGCCGCCTGGTCGGCATCTTCACCGAGCGCGACGTCCTGAGGCTCGCAGGCGAAGGCCCGTTGTTCGGGGATCTCCTGGTTCGCGACGTGATGACGCCGCGTCCGGTCACGCTCACGCCGGACGTCGACATCGTCGCGGCCGCGCGGCTGATGAACGAGCGGCGCATCCGTCACGTGCCGGTCGTGCAGGACGGCCAGGTGCTGGGCATGGCCGGCATCCGCGACGTGCTCGGCACGCTCGTCGAGCTCGTCTGGCGCTCGCACGACGAGCAGGCGCACGACACGGCCCGCGAGCTGCTCGGCCGGCAGTCCGGCACCTGACGCAAGCCGACGTTCGCTAGCAGGCGACGCGCATCGTCGCGGGCAGCACCGCGCGAGGACGCCAGGCGGGGTCGACCGCTCCGTACGAGGACGACTTCACCGCGACGCGCTCGCCGCTTCCATCGCGAGCGGCGACGACGATCGTGCTGCCGGCCCGGCTTCCGCGGGCGAACGCCAGCAGCTTCCCGCCCGGAGACCACGCAGGCCTCGAGTGGAAGCGTCGCGCGTCCGTCACGCGTCGCGGGTTACGCCCATCCGCGTCCGCGACGACGACGGAGCCTGACTCGGCGAAGCGAGACCCATACGCGATGTAGGCGATCTCAGCGCCACCCGGCCGCCAGGCCGGATCACCAGCGCTGCCCACGAGCACACGCTGTGAGCTCCCATCTGCCGAGGCGACGAGGATTCGGCTCGGCGCTCCCTCGTTGGCGACGTCCGAGTCCGGCTGCTGGACGTACGCGATCCGCTTGCTGTCCGGCGACCACGCCGGCCTGCTCGCGAAGCCACCGCGCGTGTGTAGCTCGTGGACAACCTCACCGCTCGCGGACGCGACGACGATGCGCGACGACCGACCGACACCGGCCGAGTAGGCGATGCTTTGTCCGTCGGGCGACCAGGCGGGGTCGTCGTTGACCGGTCCGCGCCCGAACCGCCGCACGGTCTGCCCGCGGGCGTCGGCGACGTGGATCAACGACCGCTCCCCGAGGCGTCGCGAGAACGCCACGTAGCGACCGTCCGGTGACCAGGAGGGTGTCCGATCGTCCCCACGGGTCAGGCGTAGGCGTCGCGACCCGTCCGGCCGCACAACGCACAGCCCGCCCGGCGGCGAGCCCACAACCGCGAACGTGATGAGCGCAGTACGGTTCGCAGGGCGCGTCGCCCCCATGCCGGTCAGGCCGGCGAGGGCGGCAGCGACCCCGAATAGCACCAGCATCAGCCGCTTCATGACCGCCAGGCAGGATAGGCGCTTGGGACGCGCGATGGGCCCGCCTGAGCAGGCCCATGGCGAATCCGGTGCGCTTACTTACAGCCCGGGAACTTGAGGACGCCGATCCGTGTCTGCCAGGCCCGGCCCGACGCGTTCGGCGGAGCGTAGTACTGGTTGATGTACCAGAACGAGCAGTCGTCCTTCGGATCCACGTTCATCGACGTGTAGTCGCCCCAGCGCGGCCGCCGCACGGCGGTGTTCGGGGGCCCCGGGATCTGCGCAGAGCTGCCCTCCTGGAGCGATGCCTCGCCCTGCGGGAGCGTGCCGAGCGGGTCGTTGACGAGTCGGCCTGCGTAGCGGATGCCGGGATAGACGTTCGTCCCGTTGGAGACGCTGTAGCCGAGCGCCGCATTGCCCTGCTCGTCCATCGCAACGCTGCCCATCCAGCGGTGGATGCCGTCGTTGGGCGCCCAGGTCCCTTCCTGGTACAGGACCGGGTCCAGCGGGCTGCGAAGCTCCCACCAGCGCATGCCGGCAACGCCCGGCAATGCCTCGACCGACTGCGTCGTGACGAGCGACTCGTGCGTCTTGAAGTTGCGGTACTGGAGCCGCCAGGTCGGGCGCTGGCGGTACGACAGGATGTCGAGCTTCTGATCGGTGCCGGGCTGCGGGATGCATTCGCGGCTCTCCGGTGGCGTGCACGGGAAGATGCTGTCGAACTCCGCCACCGGCACCTGGTCGACCAGCTGGAAGGTCGCCGCCGCCGGGTTGGACCAGTTGACGTTCAGGTGGAACATGTTGAGCGCGTCGAACGTCGCGCCGTCGGGTGCTTCGTCGTCCTGCGAGCCGACGATGTACTCGGGGCTGTGCGGCGGCGGGTGCCGTTTCCCGTCGAAGTCGGCGGGCAGCAGGCCGTCCCCGACCAGGTTGGGCGGCCCGGTCAGCTGGAATGACACGATCTGCGGGTTCGGGTTGCCCGCGTTCAGCTGCTGCCGGTTGATCGCGTAGATGCCGATCGACTCGGTGTCGTCGAAGGCGAACTCGCGGGTCGTGATGAACAGCCCGTTCGGCATGTAGCCGTACTTCGGGTAATCGGGGAAGTTGAGGCCCGTGCTGAACGCGTAGCGGTAGTACGACCCGAGTGGGTCCTGGCCGGTCGAGATTGCCACGCAGTTGTAGAACGGTGTCTGCCCGGTCGGGTCGCTCAGGCCGCGCGTCGTGAACTGCGACAGCATCCAGCGGTTGGAGATCTCGTCGTAGAGCACGATCGGGTCTCCACTGGGATCAGTGCAGTCCTCGACGGGGAAGTTCTGCCAGAGCGTCCCAGTGTCAGCCGGGCCGAACAGCAGGGTGCCCTGTTTGTTGTAGATCGCGAAAGTCAGGTTGACCATCGCGACGTAGTGGTGCATCCCTACGTCACCCACCGGGTCGGGCGGGGTGACTCCGAACGGGAACTGCGGGAAGATCGCGGCGTTGTCGTTGTTGCTCGGGCCCTCGAACGTGAGTCGCGGCGCCGGGATCCCGGCCGCTGGAGGCGGCTGCTTGGCGCCGGCCGCCGTCGTGGGTCCGAATGCCGCCGTTCCCGTCTCCGTCTGGAGCGCGCCGTCGGGCTGATGCCCTGTGTCCGCGGGCGCGCCGCCTCCCAGCTCGCCGATTTGCAGCGGCGCCAGCAGCGAGGGCGCGACCGGCGTCATCTCGCGAAGCGGCGGCGTCACGTCGGACGCCACGGCCCGCGCGACGTTGGGCCCGGACACGCGCGGTGTCCCCGAGGCACTCCCGGCGGTCACCGGACCGCTCGTAACGAGTGCCAGGGCGACCAGCGTCGCCGTCAGCAGCGCTGCCGCCAACCAACTTTTCTTCATATCCCCTCCCTTGGTCTCCCCCCGGTCGCCACCAACGATCGAGGCTCTGACTCCGCGGCCGCGAAACTACAAGAAGACGCTGCGTGCCGCTACAAGGGATTCGGTCTGCAAGCGCGCTAGCATGGCCTGGCTGGGGCGTGTAGCTCAGCGGGAGAGCGCCCGCTTCACACGCGGGAGGTCACTGGTTCGATCCCAGTCACGCCCATCCGATACCACGGAGCCGTGCGCAACCCCGCATAGCTCCGTGAGTCAGGTGTGCCAAGGGTGCCGGAAATGCGCGTGCGGTGCCTACCTGGGTGCCTACCTCAGATTTCGCCAGACCGGACAACGGGTGCTGCGCGGAGGTCGGCTCTTACCGGCGCGGCCTCGCGGCACAGGTGCTGGATGGGCTGACCTCGAAGAGGCTCTCGCCGAGCGCACTGCACACAGCCCGCTCGATTCAGCGTCGGCGGCTGCGACAGCGTGGTCGAGGGAGAGCGGAAGCTCGGCTTTGGGGGCGCGGCTATCGCCGTAGGTGCGGCGGTACCAGTCGACGACCCTGAACGACAGGAACTGTGTGCAGACTTTGCTGAACGACCAGCCTCTGCTCTTGTCGTATCTGAGGGAGAGCTCGTAGGCGGTGGCGATGAGGTACGAGAGCGCGTCTTCGTATCGGTGGGGGTCGAGCCAGGCGCCCCAGCGTCTGAGCTGGTTGTTGAGGATGCTTCGGGCGAGCAGTTCGATGTCTCGAACGTCATGGAGCCCGACGGGGGAAGAGAGCAACCGCTGCTCATAGTGGAGATCCTGCAAGCAGACTAGAGCGTACAGAATCGACCTGCGATCGTCGGTCTCGATCGGGCATCAGCGCTGACCCTGTGAGCAAATCCATACGTGGAACGGCGTTTCGCGGCGCGGACGAGGGACACAACAGGCGTTCACAAACACGCGAGACGAGGAGGAGTGATGGCAACACGAGTTGAGGATGGGACGGTGGTTCGCGTCCGGCCGAGGGTCATGCGGCAGGAGACTAAGACGTCGTTTCTGACGACCGAGTTCTACGCGTTCGTCGCGACCGTCGCGGCGCTTTGATTGCGTGCGCCCAGGCTGACAACTTCGACGCCCCACGCGCATGGACGATCGTCGGGGCTGTCACGATCGGTTACATGATCAGCCGTGGCCTGGCGAAGTCCGGCAGCGTCCACCGCGACCGGGACGACGACTGATGGAAGGCGACGACCTCGGCAAGCGCGTGAGCGAGCTCGAGAAGGCGGTGGAGGTGCAGGCAGCTACCGAAGCCGGGGCCCACGCGACCCAGGCGGCAACGCACGCCGGAACCTGGTCGACGATGCTGGCCGGCGGGGCAGGACTCGTCATCGGCATGTTCCTCGGACTGGCCCTGACAGCGACCGCCCGCTCTTAGAAGAACGGCCGCTAGCGGTGAGGGGCCATGCCGCGAGGTACGGGCCCCTCACCGCGACAACATTGCGCCCGGCAGTAGCCGGGCGACGAGATGATGACCGGGAGGCTAAGCATGGAGCAGCGAACGTCGACCGACCCGCTCTTTACCTTCGCCGGCGGTGCCGGATCGAGCCAGACGGCGAGCCACCACGCCTAAGCGACGCTGCCTGCACTGCGGCACTCCGTTCGAGCCCGCTGGCAGC
>DAITAO010000086.1:0-13554 GCA_036824245.1 Gaiellaceae bacterium
TCGGTAGTGGGTCAGTTTGATTATCGAGGCGCGGCGCGGACTCTCAGTTGACGACCGATCAGGCTCGCCCCCGAATCCATCACCGCTTGAAGACGCCACCGCCCTGCGTATTGGAGGCGCAGCGTCGTCCTGAACACGCGCGGACTGTTTCGAACGAGCTGAACATAGCGAACGGCCTGTCCAAGATCGTCCCTCCACGGGCCGACAGCAATAAGGAACACCCTTTCCCTCGCTGGCAGGGTGATCGCGGTCCGCATCGTGAGTCGCACCGGCTGCCCAGCGACGGGCCGGCTAGGCGCGGCAGTAAGGGAAACCTTGAACTTCGCTTCGGCTGCGGCCGACGAAAGTGTCGCGACGGCCGCGACGAGGACAAGTGCGACTAGGTAGCGCCGGCCCACGGCACTGCATATACACCACAGCTTGCGCGGTGGTTCCAGTCCGGACTACCGATCAGTCAGCCTCAGGACGCGAAACGACGGCGTCCTTCGGCAGTGTCTTCGAGCAGCGTCAGCAGCCGTGCAATATGCCATCTGATCTGGAACGGCGCCGGCGATCGCACGCTGGGCATGTTGGTGACGAAGCTCGGAGACGATCACCACCGCCGAGTGCTGCACAAGGTCCTACGGCGCCAATGCTCGCCAACCGCGTTAACGTAGGCGCCCAGTTTTCTGGACGCATGTCCCAGACGCGCGGCGAACATCACACTGCGGCTGTCCCGCTCAGACGGGTCCGGCAGCTCCTGCGACGACCGCTCGAGACGCTCGACGCGGCAGTGACGGGGCGCGACCTGGTCAGCCTTCGCGTCGGCCCGAAGAGGGTGCACATCGTCAACCGGCCCGAACTGATCCGCCAGGTGCTCGAGGGAGACAGCGCAGTCTTCGCCCGTCAGGGGCTCGAGCCGACCACGGAGCGCCTGCTCGCCGGCGAGAGCATCGCGACGCTCGACGGCGAGGAACACGCCGAGCGCTGGCGGATCGTCGAGACGGTCTTCGCCGGTGGCGCGACCGAGACCGACGCGGAACGCATCGTCGCGTGCGCGCGGCGCCTAGGCGAGCGGTGGCGCGACGGGGCGACGGTCGACCTCGAGCCGGAGATGGCCGACCTCACGGTCGACACGATGGGAGCGCTCATCTTCGGCCGAGACTGGCCGGACCTCGAAGCGCGGTCACGGGCGCTCGTGAAGTCCTCCCGCGAAGTGGCGCTGCGGGCTGCGAACCCACTGGCGCCGCTTCTCTGGCGGCTGCCGCTGCCGGTCAACCGGCGGTTCTCGCAGGCGTACTCGGCGTTCAGGGCCGCCGTCGACACACTGATCGCGCGCCGCCGCGCCGAGCCGACCCCGGGCGACGACCTGCTCGGGCGGCTGATCACCGCCCGCAGCGCCGATGGCGGTGAGCTCACGGACGACCAGGTGCGCGACGAGGCGTGGTCCTACCTCGCGCAGGGTGCCCCGACGCACGCGCTCATCTGGTTGTGGTGGACGCTCCACCGCAACCCGGCCGACGCGCGCCGCGTGCGGGACGAGCTCGACGCCGTCCTCGGCGACGAGTTGCCCACCGCCGAGCATCTGGGCCGGCTGCCCACGACACGCGCGTTCGTGCTCGAGACCCTGCGGCTCTACCCGGCGAGCCTCGGCGCGCTGCGGCGAACGGGGGAGCCGGCCGCCCTCGACTCCATGACCGTGCCGCGGGGCCGGCACGTTCTCATCAGCTACTGGTCGACACACCGCGACGGGCGCTACTGGCCCGACCCGGAGCGGTTCGATCTCGGACGCTGGCTGGACGACGAGCGGGCCGAGGAGCGCCGGTACACGTATCTGCCGTTCAGCGCCGGGCACCGCCGCTGCCCCGCCCGCTCCCTCGGGCTCGCGATGCTCATCCTCGGCCTGGCGGCGATCGCGCTCGACTGGGACGTCGACGTCGTTCCCGAGTCGGTGTCGATCGGCGTCGTCCCCTTCCTCCACCCACGCGGCGGCCTCCCCGCGCTGCTCGTGCGTCGCGCGCCGGCATGAGCGCCGCCGCCGGGGTTCGCCTCCAGACCCGCCTGACGCGCATCGCGCTCCTGGTCAGCGCCGGGCTCGCGGCGGGTGCCGGACTCCAGCTCTTCTTCGCCCCCGAGCAGACCGACGAATACTTCGCCTGGACGATCCAGCCCCCGTTGACGGCCGCCTTCCTGGGTGCCATGTACCTCGGCGCCATCGTCCTGCTCGTGCTCGCCGCGCGCGAAGAAGTGTGGGCGAACGCGCGTGTCGCCTTCTTCGCCACGACGTGCCTCGTGCCGCTGCTCTTTCTGGTGACGCTCATCCATCTCGAGCGGTTCCACACGGACAGCGACAATACGATCACGCTGGCCGGCACGTGGATCTTCATCACGACCTACGGCTGGCTGCCGTTGCTGCTCGTGGCCGCGCTCGTGGTACAGCTACGGGCCACTGGCGCGGATCCTCCGCGGCTCTTTCCATTGCCCGGCTGGCTGAGATCGGCTCTCGTCGTGCACGCCGCGGTGCTTTTGGCTCTCGGCATCGCCTACCTGGCTGTCCCGGAGTCGGTGGACTCCCTCTGGCCGTGGGAGCTGACGCCCCTGACCGGACGGGCAGCGGGCGCCTGGCTCGTGTCCGTGGGGGTGGCCGCGGCGGCGGGAGTGTGGGAGAACGACCTGCAGCGCATCCGCGTGCCGCTCGCGACCTATCTGGCGCTGTCGGTGCTGTCTGCCGTCGCGCTTGCGCGCTACTCCGGCACCGTCGACTGGGGACACCCGGGCGCGTGGGCGATACTCGCCGTCCTGGCCAGCATGCTGGCTGTCGGCGCCGCCGGGCTGCGACTCGAGCGCGAGCAGTCACAAGATCGGTCGACGCGGCGCGAGGCCGTCGCCTCGGACCCGTCGCTGCCGAGCTAGCCCGGCCGCGCAGAACACGGCCAGGCCGGCTGCGACACTGATCTGATGCCAACGCAGGCGCCCCTGTACGGCCCTCAGCAGTCCCGCTTCGCGCGCTACCTCGAGCGGCGAGAGCTGCGCCGGCCCGATGCCGTTGCACGCGAGCTCCGGGGGCGTCTGCTGGCGGGACTATGCGGGCGTGTAATCGAGCTCGGCTGCGGTGACGGGCACGCGTTCGAGCTCTACCCGCCGGAAGTGGAGAGTGTCCTGGCGGTCGAGCCCGACCCGACGGCGCGGGCGGTGGCCGCGGAGCGCGCCCGCGACGCGGCGGTGCCGATCGAAGTCGTGGACGGCGACGGCGCGGCGCTACCCGCCGAGGACGGGGCCTTCGACGCCGCCGTCGTCGTCTGGGTGCTCTGCAGCGTCGGCGACCCGGCTGCTGCGTTGGGCGAGCTCCGCCGTGTGCTCGCGCCCGACGGCGAGCTCCGCTTCTACGAGCACGTCCGCTCCGAGCATGCCGCGTTCCGTCTCCTCCAGCGCGCCGTCGACGCGCTCTTCTGGACGCGTGCACTCGTGGCTGCGAGACGGCGCGCGACACCTCGGCTGCGATCCGCGCAGCCGGCTTTCATCTCGTGACGCTCGACCGGGGTTTCCACTCGTCGTCCCCGTTGACGATCACCTCGGCGCCGTACGTGCTCGGCATTGCGCGACGCTGATGCGGCAATCCGCTGAGCTGCCGGCGGTGCGCCCGAGCTAGCGCCAGTCGACGGAGACCACGTCGACCGGCTCCTCGAAGCCCTTCAGCTCCTCCGGCCGCGGCTGAGAGAGCCGGAACGGTGCGCTGACGCCGTCGAGCGACTCGCGGCTGACGAGGATCTCGCCACCGCGCGCCGCCGCGCCGATGCGCGCCGCGGTGTGTACCCCGTGTCCGGCGTAGTCGGTGCGCTCCTTGTCCGTGTGGAAAGCGCCGCCCGTGTGCGCACCGATCCTGACGTCGGGTGCGACGATCTCGGCGTCGAGTGCGCGCTGGATCGCGACGGCGGCTTCGATCGCCGCTTTCACGCTGTCGAAGGACGCGAAGAAGCCGTCGCCGGTCTGCTTGATCACCTCGCCGCCGCTCTCGACGATCCGTTCGCGCAGCAACTCGTTGTGCCGGGCGAGCAGCTTCCTCCACTTGTCGTCGCCGAGAGTGCCGAGCAGCCTGGAAGAGTCGACGATGTCCGTGAAGAGGAACGTGCGGCGGGTCTGCAGCCTGCCGAGGAGCTCCTTTACACGCTCCTCGTCGAGCTTCGCCCCCAGCCGCTCGAACGTCGCCAGCGCCGCCTCGAGCTCCTCCGTCGCGGCGTGCTCGTCGCCGTGGCGACGGTAAGCGATCCCGAGCAGCATCCGCGCCTGAGCCGTCTCGTACGGTGCCCCCACCTGATGCCATTCGTCCCGCGCTTTCCTTAGGCACCGGGCTGCTGCTTCCGCGTCACCCTCCGCCAGCTTGATCTGGCCGGCGGTGAGATGGACGGTTGCGTCGAACGCCGGAGCCCGGCGATCGCCGATCTTGTACGTGTCGACGATGTGCTCCAGCTCGTCGGCGGCCGCGCGCGCGGTCTTCAGGTCGGAGGCAGCGATCGCGATCTCGACCTGTGCCGGCAGCCGGCTCAGCCGCGACAGTGGGTCCGTGAGATCCTGGAGCGCGCGCGTGATCCCGGCGACCGCGCTGCCGACCTTGCCTTCGGCGAGACGCAGGAGCGAGAGGCCCGGCTGCGGGTCGCGGCCGAGCTCGTTTGCGGTTCCGTACGCCTCTTCGGCGGCGGCCAGGTCGCCGCGCCGGCGACGGATCTCACCGACCTCGTAGTAGCCGCCGGCGGTGACCGAGCGCTCGAAGTCGTGCAGCTCCTCGCAGGCAGTCAATGCCTGCTTCTCCGCCCCGGGCCAGTCGCCGCGCAGCCGCATGACCTCCGCGCGGTGGATGCGGCACGCTCCCGGGAAGCCGGTTACGTCGAGGCGATCGCACCACCGGTTGGCCACTTCGGTCCACTCGGCGGCGCGCCGAAAGTCGCCCAGCTCTTGGCACGAGCTGATCGTGATGCAGTAGACGAGACCGGTCGAGTAGGGCCGCAGCTCCCCACACACCGCCGAAGCGGTCGCCTCGTCGATCAGGGCGAGACCCTGCTCCACCTCGCCGGCCTTGACGAGCGCGCGCCCCTTGCCGACGAGCCCGAGCACCTGTGTGTCGCGGTCGCCGAAGCGCCGGCCGAGCTCCGCGGCACTGTCGAACGAGGCGATCGCCTCGGGCAGGCTCCCTCCGCCGAACAGCGCGTTGATGGCGCGCGTGAGGGTCAGGAATCCGTGTTCGACCGACTCGGGCTGTCCCTCGAGCAGTCGCTCGGCGTTTGCGTACCATCCATTTGAGACGGCGAACTCGCCGCGCCCGGCGTGATCCCACGACAGCGTGAGCGCGACTCGGGCGGCGCCGAGGTGCTCGCCTGCAGCCGAGAAGGCGCCGTACGCGCGCTCGCGCAGGCCGATGGCCTCCTCGAGCTTGCCGTTCCACCACGCGGCCTCGGCGAAGGTCTCCAGGTCAGTCGGGGTCAGCTGGTGCCGCTCGGTGACCGAGTACGCGTCGTAGGTCTCGCGCCACGCGTGGCGCGTCGCCGCTTCGCGGGCGTTGTCGAGAGAGTTGTCGGCTACCTGAACCATTTGGTGTGTCTGCATTGTCACACCGCACCTGCTTGTGCGCAAAATCGCGCTTCGGTTCGACCTCGAGAAGAACTAGACGGCGGACGGGCACCTGATCTTTCAAGTCGCGTACCCGCGCCTAGGTGGCAAGGGGCACGCGCCCGCGCCGCAGGCGGTGGCTATTTAACGCCTTGGATCAGTCCGCTTTGACCAGGTAAGCGACGCGGCCCTGCGCGCCCGAGGCCCAGCAGGTGCTTCGGTGCCTGCTCCCCGTGCAGTCGACGGTGTCGAAGGTGCCGCTGTCGAAGCGCTCCCAGCTCTGTCCCTGGTCGACGCTCACGTCGCTTCCGGTGGGCCCGACGGCGATCGCCACCCGGTCGTTCTTCCACGCTGCGCCGGAGCGGTACTCGTCCGGGGCGTGGGCGACGAGCTCCCACACGATGCCGCCGTCGTCGCTGAGGGCGAACGCGTTCGGCGACTGGTCAGGCGCGAGGAAATCGCCCCCCACCGCAAGCCCGTGCTGCGGGTCACGGAACGCCAGCGCGAAGATCCCCGCGGCCGGGCCGACGATCATGGGAGTGGAGCTCACTTCCCAGGTCTGTCCGCGGTCAGCGGTGCGGAATACGCGCGCCTCGGCCCCGCCGCCCGTCGCGAAGAGCGCCCGATGCCGGTCGGCCGCGACCAGGCACTGGCCGCTCGCAGCGAAGGCGAATTCGCCCGGCAGCGCCGGGGGCATGTCGGCGTCGACGACCTCCCAGGTCAGTCCGCCGTCGCTCGTGGAGATGATCCGAAACTTGCCATCGACCGGGTCCGACAACGCGAGACCGCGCTTGCGGTCGAAGAACGTCATGCAGTCGTAGAAGGCGTTCGGGTCGTCGTTCACGAACGTCAGCTGCCAGCTCCGCCCTGCACTCGCGGTCACGTACACGCGGGAGGCGTCTCCGGGCCCGATGGCGAGGATCACGACGTGCGTTGCGTCGAGCGCCTCGATGTCGCGGAACTGCAGGGCGCTCGAGTCCGGAGGGGAGACCTGCCGCCACGTCTCACCGGAGTCGAACGTCCGTAAGACGGTCCCCAGGCTGCCGCTCGTCCACACCACCTTCTCGTTGACGACCGAGAGCCCGCGGAGCTGCGCCGTCGACCCCGTCGGCGTCAGCTGCCAGGTGAAGTCTCCTCCGCCGCCCCCGCCGAAGGCCAGCGAGCCGCCGACGAGCACCAGCAACACGGCGAGCAGCGAGAAGCGCTTCCCCACGTCGCAGGACGTACCCACCGGCGCCAGCCGGCAAACGGCCGGTCGGCCAGGCCGTGCGATCATCTCAGCCTCGCGGAGTCAGGGGGTCGTCGTGGCCGTGGTCGTGGCCGGCGGTGTCGGCTCCGTCGTGGTCGGCGTCGTCTCGGTCGTCGTAGGCGTGGTCTCGGTCGTCGTAGGCGTGGTCTCGGTCAACTCGGTGGTCGTCTCCGGCGTCGTCTCGGTCTCCGTCGGGGTCGTCGTGGTGCTCGACGTCGTCGTCGCCCTCGTGGGCGTCGTCGGCGCTGCGGTCTGCGTGGGGGGAATAGCCGGCGCCGTCGCGGGGGGCGTCGTGGTGCCGGCGCGGGTGGTCGTCCTTCGGGCCTCCGTGGTCGTCGCCGGCCGGGTGGTCGAAGTGGCGTTGCCGGTGGTGACGCTCCGGCGTTCGGAACCCGTCGCGGGCGGGGCAGAGTCGTCGAAGGCCGTGAGGAGCGCGACGCCGAAGCCGGCTGCGAGCAGCGTAATGACGGCCGCGCCGGCGACGATCGCGGGCCCGCGCCGGCGCGGTGGCGCGGGTCCCGGTGTCAGGGGCTCGGTGTGGACGACCGGCGGGCCGAGCACACCCGTCGCCGCCTCTGTCACGCCCGTCGCCGCCTCTGTGCCCGGTTCGCCTGCGAGCAGGGCGAGCAGGGCGCTTCCGTCCGCCGGCCGCTCCTCGGGACGCTTCGCCATTGCAGCGCTCGCCAGGCGCTCGAGGTCGGGCGGTGCGTCAGGCCGCAGCGAATGGATCGGCGGCGGCTGCGCCTGCTCGTGCAGCTCGGCCAGCTCGAGCGGGCGCTCGGATACAAAGGGCAGGCGGCCCGTGAGCATCCGGTAGAGGACGACGCCGAACGAGTACACGTCACTCGCGCCTGTCGCCGGCTCGCCCCTTGCCTGCTCGGGGGAGATGTAGGCGGCGGTGCCGAGGAGCGTTCCCGCCTCCGTCAACGTGGAGAGCTCCACCATCCGAGCGATCCCGAAGTCGGTGATCTTGGCCCTTCCCTCGTCATCGAACAGGACGTTTCCTGGCTTCACGTCGCGGTGGACGAGCCCGTGCTCGTGGGCATGCGCGAGCGCGGCGGCCAGCTCGCGTGCGATCCGCGCCGCCTCCTCGTCCGGCAGCGGCTCGCCGGCTGCGAGCCGGTCCTCGAGCGTCCCACCGGCGAGGTGCTCGAGGACGATGAACGGGCGGCCGTCGCTCTCGCCGTAGTCGTAGAGCAGGCAGATGCCGGGATGCGAGAGAGCCGCGGCTGCCCGTGCCTCGCGCTCGAAGCGTGCGCGGTCGGCGTGCGGGTCGAGCAGCTTGAGCGCGACCCGGCGCTCGAGCTCCAGGTCGTACGCAGCCCAGACCTCGCCCATCCCGCCGGTGGCGATGCGCTCGTCCAGTCTGTAGCGGCCGCAGATGACGTCGGATGCCACCACCTGGGTTATGACCCCTGCGCGCCGCAACGAATCCGGCTCGGCTTTGACGGTTCGTCAAGGAAGAGCCGCATCCCAGGGACAGTCGATAACAATGGGGCCGTGGCGCGGCCGCTCCTCGTCGTCGTCAGCGCCCCGCCCGGCTCGGGCACAACGACGCTCGCGCATGCGCTCGCACGCGCGATTCCGTGCCCGGCCATCTCGCGCGACGAGATCAAGGAAGGCCTCGTTCATGCCGAGGACGAGTACACGCCGGCGCCCGGCGACGCGCTGTCGTACCGCACGCTCGACACGTTCTTCGGCGTCGTGCGCTTCCTCGTCGACGCCGGCGTGACGCTCGTCGCCGAGGCATCGTTCCAACACCGCCTTTGGGAGCCGGGTCTCCTGCCCTTGCTCGACAGTGCACGGGTTCGGGTCGTCCACTGCCGTGTCGACGCGGCAGTGGCGCGGGAGCGGATCGCCCGGCGCGCCGACGAGACGCCGGCGAGACGCGCCATTCACGGGGAGTACAGCCTGTTGCAACCGTTCGAGAGCTTCAAGCTGACGTTCGAGAGCTTCGAGCCGATCGCACTCCCGGTGCCGTCCATCGAGGTCGACACGACCGATGGATACAAGCCCACCATCGCAGAGATCCTCGCGTTCGTGAACCGCCCGTGAGGGCGCGGCGCGCGGGGGGCCCCGGCCCGCTAGGGACACCTCCGGAAGGGCCAGTACGGTTGCGCGGCCGTGCGCTTGCTCGTCGCCCGCTGCGAGGTCGTCTACACCGGTCGGCTCAATGCCCTCCTGAACGGAGGCGACGCGCTTGCTCATGCTCGAGGAGGACGGCTCGGTGCTCGTGCACGGGGGCGCCGGCGGCTACAAGCCGCTCAATTGAGCATTAGCTCCTCTCGTCGGGAGGTGGTGAGAGGACGCTCGCGCAACCCACGCTCGCCACGCTCGACGTGACGAAATCGGCGCATCAGTGCCGCGACCCTTAGCCGAGGGGGTCATCTTCCCGGGCCGCACCCTGTCGCCCAGATCGGGCGAGGCTCTAGACCGCGGCTACGATCGAGTGATTCGCAACGGCCCGCGCTACACGGAGGTGATCGGATGAACGACAAGCCGAACTGGCAGGTCGCGCGCCTCGACGACATCGAGCGGCGCGGCAGAGATATTCCGGTACGCGAGCACCTCGGGGTCCACGCATTCGGGATCAACGCCTACACGCCTGGCGAGGACGGCACGCTGATCAATGAACACGACGAGGCTGGGTCGGGCCAGGAGGAGCTGTACATCGTGCTCGACGGGAAGGCGACCTTCGAGGTGGACGGCGAGGCGTTCGACGCGCCCGCCGGGACGTTCGTGTCCGTCCGGCCGGAGTCGCGGCGGAAGGCGAGCGGGGACGGAACCGTGCTCGCTATCGGCGCCACTCCTGGCGAGGCGTACCAGGGGGTCGACTGGGGTGAGGCGTGGCCGTTCCACAGAGAGTCGATGACCGCCTACGGCGAACAGCGGTACGCCGACGCGCTCGAAGCGGTCCGCGCTGCCCTCGAGCACATGCCGGACCACGCGGGGCTCAATTACAACTACGCGTGCTTCGCAACGCTCGCGGGCGAGACCGGCGACGAGACTTTCGCCCACCTCCGACGGTCCGTCGAGCTGCTCCCGCGGTTCCGCGAGGACGCGCGCAGAGACGACGACTTCGCCGCCGTACGCGACGACCCGCGGTTCGAGGAGGCTCTTCGCTGAGCGCGCCTTAGCTGAGACTTGTGCTCCACGAGGAGGAGGCCGGCCCCTAAGCGCCGCCAGGCGCTCAAGTGACATTGAAGCATCACTGGCGCAGGCTAAGGCCCTGATCGCAGACACCAGCACGGAAGCCCGCGACCTAGGGGGTAATCCTTCGCGAACGCTGTGCCGTCGTCGGCACTCTCGAGCAGGCATGATCCTGCCGTGGATCCGGCGGCGAGGTAGCGGTTTGGCGCGGCGAGCAGCCGCGCGTTTCCGGCGCAGTGTTGCCGAGGCCCGCAGTGCGGGGACTCGGGCGGCTGCGCGTCACCGCTACGACTCGGAGGTACCACGAATGAATCGTCAGAACCTCTTCTCCGACGCATGGGACGGAGAGAACGAAAAAGCCGGGACCCGGCATCGAATCTTCTGGCGGCCGGACGACGCCAGGATGGGGGCAACGCTGTACGAACTGGGCCCCGACGCGTCTGAGATGCGGATGCATATGCATTTCGGAGCCGAAGAGATGTTCTTCGTCCTGAGCGGTCGTCCCGTCTTCCGGAACCAACACGGCGAAGAAGAGTTAGCGCCGGGCGACTTCGTCTTCTGCCCCGAGGGACGTGCCGGACTACACACGTTCAGCAACCGCACCGAAGAACCCGCTCAGATCCTCGCGATCAGTGCCGGGAGCTTCCCGGACGTCGTCGCCTACCCCGAACACGGATATGCATGGGTGGCGACTCGCGATCCCGATCCCGAGCTACTCGCGAGAGGCGGCGACCCCGGAATAATCGCTCGCTTCGAGATCCCGATCGAGTAATTGCTCGGCCTATCGACCGTCGCCAGAGCCGAGAGGCCGCACGAGCGGCCTCTTCGCTTAACCGGCGCCGAGGCATGTCCGAAACGGACAGTACGGTGCCGCTTCGATGCGTCTTATCGTGGCCCGCTGCTCGGTGCGCTACACCGGCCGCCTCACAACGGACCTCCCGGAGGGTCTGCGGCTGCTCATGCTGAAGAAGGACGGCACCTTCATGATCTGGGCCGACGGCGGGGGGCTGAAGGTAAAGCCGCTCAACTGGATGACGCCGCCGACCGTCGTCGAGCAAGAGGGCGAGCCGCTCGAGCGCATGGTGGTGCGCAAGCGGGCCGGCACGAGTGAGGATCGCCTGGACATCCGGATCGCCGAAGTGCTGAGCGACGTCACGCACGACATGGGCGAGCCTGCGGCGCTCGCGAAAGACGGGGTCGAGCGGGAGCTCCAGGAGGAGCTGGCGGCCCATCCGGAGACGTTGGCGCCCGGCCTCCGGCTCGTGCGGCGCGAGTGGCCGACCGACATCGGCCCGGTCGATCTCGTCTGCCGTGACGAGGAGGGCTGGGTGGCCGTCGAGGTCAAGCGCGTCGCCGGCATCGAAGCCGTCGAGCAGCTGTCGCGGTACCTCGAGCGCATCCGTCTGGACGGCTCGCTGGCGGGCTGCCGCGGCGTCGTCGCGGCACAGCGCCTACGCCCGCAGGCGGTGACGCTCGCTGAGGCTCGCGGGATCCGCTGCGTCCAGGTGGATCTGGAGCTCCTGCGCGGCGAGCGCGAGCCCGAGCTCGTGCTCTTCGACGCCTGAGCAGCACCTGAGGATTGGCAGAACACCGGCCCGACGGCACAGACCCTAGTTCCAGGGCAGCTCCGCGCGGCGCGCCCAGTAGGCATCGCGATCCTCTGCGATGCCCGCAAGCCGGTCCATGACGTCACCCAGGTCGAGCCGGAGGGCGATCAGGTTGCTCTCGAGCTGCATGGCGGTCGCCGCGCCGCTCAGCACGACGTCGGCCCACGGCTGCGCCAGGCACGCTGCGATCGCGACAGCGTCGGGCGGCGCGCCGAGCCGTTCTGCCTCCTCGAGCAGAGCCTGCACGTCGCCGCGCGCCGTCAGCCGCCCGTTCGCAACCGCCTCCTTGACGATGACGCCGACCCCTGCCTCGTGTGCGTCGCGAAGCGCAGTCCCGACCGAGCGCTCGAGCAGGTTCCAGGTCGCCTGCACCGCGTCGAACAGCCCGAGGTCGGTGGCCTTGCGGATCGTCTCGGCCTGACGCGGCCCGGTCACCGAGACGCCCACTGCAAGCCCGTCGCCGCGCAACCGCCGGAGCTCCTCGAGCACCTCCATGTGGTCGAGCACCCCGCTCTCGAGCGTGGCCGAATGGATCTGGTAGAGGCGCAAGTGCGGCCCGAGTAGTGAGCGGCTCTCCGTCAGTTGGCGCCGGAGGTTTGCGGCCGAAAGCTCCTTCACTTCGTGCTGCTCGGCATCGACACGCCACCCGGCCGTATAGGTGTAACCCCATTTCGACCCCACGGTGATATCGCCTGGCGCGAGGGCCCGCCGCTCCAGCCACGAGGCAAGGAACGCCTCGGCGCGGCCGTACGACCGCGCGGCGTCGACGTAGCGGACTCCTTTCTCGTGGGCGGCGTCGAGCACGTGGTGGGCGTTCCGTTCCATGGCCTCGACTTCGGTACGGCCGGCAAGGTCGCCCGCGTGGCCCAGGTTGATGTAGCCGGGGCGCCCGAGGGCAGCGAGGCCGAGCCCGACATGGCTCAGCGGGAGGCTCGTGCGTCCGAGGACTCGAATGTCGCTCCTCCGTCCCGGTCAGACCAGCGCGAGCTGCTGGTAGGGCTCGAGGCCCGAGACGCCCACGCCAACGAGTCGCAGCGCGCCCGGGCGCTCGCGTAGCGCGCGGTCGAGCAGGCTGCAGGCGAGCTCGCCGATCCGCTCGGACTCGTCCGTGCCGACCGAGAGGGTGGTGGAGCGCGTGCGGATTGAGAAGTCCGAGTAGCGCAGCTTGGCCGTGACCGTACGCGCGGTCTCGCCGGAAGCGCGCAGTCGCGACGCCACGTGCTCGGCCATGCGGCGCAGCTCGTCGTGCAGTCGCTCTGGGTCTGCCACGTCCTGGGCGAACGTCTCCTCGCTCGAGATCGAGACCGTCTCGACCTCCGACTCCACCCGTCGCGGATCGATGCCGCATGCGCGGTCGCGCAGCAAGCCGCCGACCTTGCCCGGCGCGAGCCGGTGCAGCTCCGCGTCGGAAAGCGCCGCCAGGGCGCCGATCGTGGTCACGCCCGCGCCGCGCAGGCGCTCGTCCGCGCGCGGACCAACCCCGGGGAGCAGGCGCACCTCGAACGCGGCGAGAAAGTCGGCCTCGCGACCTGCGGGCACCACTGTGAGCCCGCCCGGCTTGCGCCTGTCGCTCGCCACCTTCGCCACCACCTTGCAGCTTGCGACGCCCAGCGAGGCGGTCAGCCGCGTGGCACCCAGCACGGCGGCCTGCACCGCCTCTGCCACGTTCCGGGCCGCCGCGAAGTCGGACGCGACCTCGCCCATGTCGAGATAGCCCTCGTCCATCCCGGTGCGCTCCACGGTCGGGACGACCTCGCGAACCGCCTGCCACACCTCGCGCGAGTACTGCCCGTAGAGCCGGTGGCGAGGCCGGACGAAGACGGCCTGTGGACAGCGGCGCAGTGCCTCTGCGCACGACATCGCCGAGTGGATGCCGAATCGGCGGGCGGCGTAGTTGGCCGTGGCGACGACGCCGCGGCCGCGCGGGTCGCCGCCCACGACCAGCGGACGCTCGCGCAGGTCCAGGCT
>DAITAO010000025.1:0-35913 GCA_036824245.1 Gaiellaceae bacterium
CGAGCGAGCCGAAAGGAGACGTGATGGCAGTCCTGTCGATGATGACCATCAAGGGCAACCCGGACGACCTGGTGCGCAAGGTCGAGGAGACGATCAACCCGGTCGCCGAGCGCAAGGCGCCGCAGTACGGCGGCATCTCGTCGACGGTCGTCCGCACGGACGACGGCATCATGATCGTGAACATGTGGGAGACCGAGCAGGGGCGCCACCAGATGGCAGACGATCCCGAGGTGCAGCAGGCGCTTCAGAGCGCGGGCTTCCCGGCACCGGCCTTCAAGGCCTACGAGGTGCTCATGCACCGCACCCCGGCGGAGCAGCCAGTTCGCTAGGGCGCGAACCACGCGCTGTTCGTCTCGTCCCCGGACCGCTTCGCGCCCGGCGTCCTGACGACGCTTCGCGACTGGCTACGCGCGCGCGGGCTCGGTATCTAGCGCCGCTCTGTGGCGAGCCGGATGCCGAAGGCGATGAGGACAGCGCCGGTAACCGCGTCGATGACCCGGCGGATGGCCGGCCGGCGCAGCAGGTCGCCTGCCTTCGCCACGGCCAGCGCGTAGGCGGACAGCCAGACGAGCGTCAACGCGCAGAAGACGAGCCCGAGCGCGAGCAGCGACCAGAAGGAGGATGCGAACTGCGGCAGGAGGCTCGTGAAGAAGACCGCCATCTTCGGGTTGCCGAGGTTGCTGAGCAGGCCCTGGCGGTATGCGACCTGTGGCGCCAGCGGCGGCCCGGCCCGCTCGCGCGCCGCGTGGCGCCCCGCCTGTGAGCGGAAGGCGTCGCGGAGCGCCTGGGCTCCGAGGTAGACGAGGTAGGCGGCGCCGACCAGCTTCAGGGCCTGGAACACGGGCTCCGAAGCGACGAGGAGCGCGGCGACCCCTGCGCTGGCGGCAAGCGTCCAGCAGGCTTGCCCGGAGGAGACGCCGAGCGCCGTGAAGACACCGCCGCGGCGTGTCCCGGAGAGCGTGTTGCGGATGATGAGCGCCGTGTCCTGTCCCGGCGTGACGATCACGACGGCCGAGACGCCGAGAAAGGCAGCCAGCTCTGCCAGCGAGGGAATGTCCAGCTCCCCTCAGGTCAACGCCGCTGCTTGCGCTGCCTCTCCAGCTGGCGACGCTGCTGGCGGTTGGCCGGCATCGGCCCTTCGTCGCCCTGGTCGGCGACGGCGTCGAGGTACGCCTGCCGCTCCGCTGCGGAGAGCTGCGAGAGCACCTGTTGGGCGCGCTGTGGATCGCGGGTTGCGTTGACGCGCTCGAGCTTGCGCACTGCGCTCGCCAGCTCCGGGTTGTTCCGCTCCATCGCCGCGCGTGACATGCGCTGCAGCGCGCCGCCGAGAAACGGCACCTTGAGGAGCAGCTGCATGATCGGCCGCAGGTACTTGCCGCCCCTGATGCGCCCGAGCAGGACGAAGAAGAGGAGGAGCACCAGCAGCGCGCCCATGACGTAGAGCGGGATCAGCCATGGCGACCACATGGGGTCAATCGTAGCCGGGTCGGCGGGCTACGACGAGTTGTGCAGCGGCGGGGCGGCTACCACTTGGAGCGGCGGCCCCGGCGACTGGTGTAGAGGAGTTTCGCCCGCGCTCGCTTGAGGCCGGCCTGCTCGAACTGCTCCGCGTGGCCGAGGCGTGTCGCGACGCGGCTCGTATCGGCCTGCTGCTCCGGAAGCACGAGCGTGACCGCCGTGCCGCTCCGGCCCGCGCGGCCCGTGCGGCCGGTGCGGTGGACGTAGCCCTTGTCCTCGTCGGGCGGGTCGTAGTTGATCACGTGCGTGATGTCGTCGAGGTCGAGCCCGCGGGCGGCGACGTCGGTGGCGACGAGCGTCGTGACGACGCCCCGCTCGAAGCGGTCGAGCGCCCGCTCGCGTTCTCGCTGGGACAGGTCGCCGTGCATCGCGGCCGCCGAGACACTGTGCTGGCGCAGTTTCTGCACGAGCCGGTCGGCGCCGCGCTTCGTGCGCACGAAGACGAGCGTCAGTCCTTCGGAGGCCTTGATCTGCTCGACGAGCGTCTCCACCTTCGTGTCGGCCGTGACCGAGACGAAACGGTGCTCGATCTCGCCGGGCGTGCGGTGCTCCGGCAGCTCGGCGTCGAAGCGAGACGGGCTGTTCGTGTACCTGTGCGCCAGCAGCCCGACCTCCCCGTCGAGCGTCGCAGAGAAGAACATCGTCTGGCGGTTGCGCGGCAGCCGGCGGACGATCCTGTCCACCTGCGGCTGGAAGCCCATGTCGAGCATCCGGTCCGCCTCGTCGAGAACGAGGATGCGGATGTGCGCGAGGTCGACCAGGCGGCGCTGGGCCAGGTCCTCGAGGCGCCCCGGAGTCGCTACGAGCACGTGGGCGCGCTTGGCGCGCTTCGCCTGCGCGTGGAGCGGCACGCCGCCGTAGACCGAGGCGACGCGGAGGCCCTTCGCCTGCACGAGCGACTCGAACGCCTCGGTCACCTGCAGGGCGAGCTCACGCGTCGGCACGAGGATTAGCGCCGTCGGACGCGCGTCGTCGCCGTTCGTGCGCTCGACGATGGGCACTGCGAAGGCGATCGTCTTGCCCGAGCCCGTGGGCGAGCGCGCGAGCACATCGAGCCCGGCGAGCGCGTCGGGCAGAACCAGCGTCTGGATCTTGAAGGGGTGGTGGATGGCGCGAGCGGCGAGCGCGTCGACGACAGGCGCGGACACGCCGAGCTCGCGGAAAGACTGGTGTGACAAGTTGTTCAACTCCTTTTCGGGTCGAGACTCGCCTGCCTCGAAACACCCGAAGGAGGAACGAGAAGCTCATCTCACCGGGCGGCCCGATTGCCAACCCGTTGTCTCACAGTAGCATCGGCCGCGAACGGCGACGCATTAGCCGCGCTTTTAGAAGACGCTCAGCTGGGCCTTGCGAACGCGCGCGAATCCGGCCGCACCTAGCGCGCTGCTGTCGACGAGCCGGCACATCCACCCGTGCCCGCTGTCGGGATCGCCCTCGTCGTCGGCGCTGCCGACCGAGGCGAAGACTCTTCCGTCCCGAAAATCCCACTCCTCGATGTCGTCGTGGTCTCCCTCCACGTCGGCGCGGAACTGCTCGAGATCGGATCGGAGCCGCTGCTTGACCGTATCGAGCCACGTCTCGCGCCGATCGGCGTCGGGATTGACCCCGCAGAGCTCGAGCAGGTCGTCCTCGACCTCCTCGAGGATGAGCGCGTCGATGTAGCGCTCCGCGGCGTCCCAGTCGGGCTCCTCGCCCGGCTCCAGCGCGACGAGCTCGATCGCCAGCCCGGCCCGCTCCGCGCGCGCGAGGGTTGCGGCAGCCGCCTCGGGAAGGCCCTCCTCCTGAGCGGCGAGTGCGTGCTCGAGCTCGTGGTCGGGCAGCGCTTCGACTTCTGAGTAGTCCCGCTCGGCGACGAGCTCGAGGTAGGGCTCGCCGTCCTCGTCGTACGCGAGCTGCTCCTGGACGACCTGCCAGCTGATGGGCTGCCCGTTCTCCGCGGTCATGAACGCGTGCCCGAGCCTCGGACTATCGGGACGGAAGCGGCGGAAAGCGCCCGTCTCTACACGTCCGTCCGGGTACCGGAGCAGGAGGCGGTAGCGCGCCGGCTTGGCGTAGAGGCGCGGCATCCGGTCCTCGCCGGGACCGGCGCGTTCGACCAGCCAGTCCCGGCCGTCGACCCTCAGGATGTCGCCGGGACCAAGCGGGTCTTCCGACGCGTGCTCGTGCGCCCGCTCCTTCCCGGCACGACTCACCGTGAGGACTTCGTACTTGAGGGGCACGCGCGGCAGCTTACGCCGCGACTCGAAAGCGTGCCGCTTCCGAATGGGACAGTTCCCTGCGGGGGACGGTAGGGACAGCTCCCTGAGGGGACAGTCCCCACATGGAGCCCCGGCTAGGCGCGAATCGCGATGTGGGGTGCGGCCGCCGGCCGCAGCCAGCGCAGTACGCGAACGAGGTCGGCGCTGCGCAGGCTGATGCAGCCGTTCGTCGGCCCTCCAGTCTGCGCGTGGAGGAATATCCCGGAGCCTCGGCCCGGGACGACCGGGTGCATGTTGAACTCGACGACGGCGAGGTGGGGGTAGGCGACCCGTTCCTCCCACATCCCGGGAGTCGTCGTTCTGAAGGGCGGCGGCCGTCCGCACGGGACGTGCTGGAAGGTGTTGTAAGTCGGCGAGGACGAGTCCTCGTTCCACCAGTCGCCGCAGCGGAGGCGGCGGTAGCGGAACCGGACGCCCGGGTTCGGGTCGTTCCCGTACATCACGCGCCCGAACCGGAAGGTCCCAATCGGCGTCGTGCCATCGCCCTCGCGACGGTTCTTGCGGAGGCCGCTCCGCCCCACACGCGCGGGGTACGGACCGCCTGCCGCCACCCAGCAGCCGGCCGAGCGGCGCCACGTGCGCAGGGTCGCGTGTGTCGTCCGGGTGCCGGCGGCGTCAACGGTGACGAGCTGCTGCGCAGCGAGCGCCGGGTGGAGGTCGTTGGCGAGATTCGGTGGGCACGCCGCCGCGAGCACGGCGGCCGCGAGATGGGCCAGCATCGTCGTCAGGGTAGACGCGGCGTCACGGAAAGGCTGAGCTGTTCGGGTTCAGGTCGAGCTCGCCGCCGTCGCGGCAATCTGCGGACACGCGGTACTCCGACGCGGCTCCCCGGCGTGCGTTCTCCACGAGCTGCTGTCGCATCATGCGCCGCGCCGTGTCCTCGTCGAGGCCGAGCCGCTGCCCCAGCTCGACCCCGGACTGGAGCGCGTAGCACTCGGTCCTGCCCTCCTCGCGCACGCCGGCCAGATGCCAGGACTCGTGCGCGAGAACTGCGATCGCGCGGGCGGTCTGGCTGAACGAGACCTCGTCCTCGAACGCGAGCCGGAAGAGCTCGTAGCAGCGCTCCGGTGCGAGGTACGCAAGGCGGCCGCCGACGACAGCCACGCCGTCCGAGTGCTGAACGGCCCCGACGAACTCGCCGGCTTCGTCGCAACGGATCTCCACCGGGTGGCCCGCCACCCGCGAGGCCTCCTGCGAGAAGCGCTTGGTCGCGGCGGCCCGGTCGGCGTCGTCGACTCCGTTCCAGCCGCGATTGCTCTCGACGACCCAGGCTCCCGTCGCGAGAGCGGCGATCAGCGCGACTCCGACGACGAGGCGCCTGATCGGACTCCGTCGCTCGGGCACATACGGCGCGGGCGAAAGCGCCTCGCGCTCGGGGTCGGTGACGATCGCTTCCACCTCGTCCGGCGTCTGGCCGGAATAGGGAATCCAGACCTCTTCGTCACCGCGGCGGACAAGGATCAGCTCGTCGCTCTCGGCCGAGTAGCCGAACCGCTCACGGTCGATCGCTTGCGGCGACCGGTCCGGACGTGAACGGTTGCTCGAACGCCGCTGCGAATCGACGAAGAAGTGCACCTCGAGGCCGAGGGCGATGAGGAACGGCAGCCAGATCGGCACGGCTGCGCGAAGCGTCTCCGGTCCGAAGAGCCAGAGGAGCACGAACAACGCGAGCCCGAGACGCAGCTGCAAGGAGCCGCTGCGAAGCCGTTCCACGAGCGCGTGCATGACCTCGACCGTAGCTGTGGAGGCGGTTTGCGCCGGGTACGCTGGGGTCGATGCGCCTGGTCGCGCTCCTGGTGGCCGTCGGGCTCGCCGCGTGTGCAGCTTCCGCCGCCCCCTACGCGCCGCCGCGGTTCAGCGCAGGGGTGGAACAGCCGCGCTGGGCCGACATCCGCCATTCGTGGCGCGCCGGCTGCCCGGTGGGCCCGCCGGAGCTGAGGCTCGTGAAGCTTTCATACTGGGGCTTCGACGGGCGCGCCCACGTGGGGCGACTCGTGGTGCACCGGCGGGTGGCGCGGGACATCGTCGGGGTCTTCCGGCGGCTGTACGCCGCCCGCTTCCCGATCCGCCGCATGGTGCCGGTTTCCGCCTACCGCGGCAGCGACCGCGCGTCGATGGCCGCCGACAACACCTCGGCCTTCAACTGCCGCCCCGTTGCGGGATCGGCGAGCGGCCGCTGGTCGATGCATGCCTACGGCGTGGCCGTCGACGTCAACCCCGTCGAGAACCCGTATGTCTACGGCGGTCGGGCGAGCCCGCCCGCCGGGAGCCGCTACGTCGACCGCACGCCGTACCGCCCCGGCATGGCCGTGGAGGGTGGCGTGCTCGTAGAGGCGTTCGCAGCCGTCGGCTGGAAGTGGGGCGGCCGCTGGGCGGGCACGCCCGACTACCAGCACTTCTCGACGACCGGCTCCTAGCGCTTTCCGCCGGCCTGCCGCCGCCGCCAGCGATGTAGCTCCTTCGACTTCCCGACCGACTTGGGCGGCGCGGGCGGCGGCTCCGGGTCGTTCTCTTGCAGCCAGCGCGCCGCCTCGTCGTCAGCGTCGAGACCAACCGCGCGCTCTCGCTCGCCGAGCTTCTGGGCGCCGCGGCTCGTGATCCGGCGCTTGGGGGGCATGCCGCGCAGCGTAGCCACCGCGGGCCCGGCACCGACGGCGAGCCGGCCGCGGACTCCGACCGGGGCCTTATCTTCCCGCGACATGAGGTTGTCCCACGCGATGCAGCTCAAGGCAACCGCGAGGAAGGACATCATCGCCTTCGTCGACAGCTACGCCAGCCTGCTGGTGCTGCTGCTTGCCAACTTCTTCCTGCTGGAGCTGGTCGACGATCCGCGCTGGGGTGCGATCGGAAGCACGCTGCTCGCGGCGGCGGCGCTCGTGGTCGCCATCAGCGAGCCGGAGGCGGGCCACAGGATCACGCGCCGGCATGTGCTCCAAATCGCGGCCTGTGTCGCCCTCGCGCCCATCGTGCTGATCGTGAACTCAGCCTCGGTGATCGGACTGACCTACCTGCTGCCGGTCGCACTGCTCGTAACCGCCACGCTGCCCGTCACTCTGCGCCGAGTCCTGCGCCACCGGCGTGTCACCCACGAGACCGTCCTCGGCGCGCTGTGTACATACGTGCTCGTCGGCCTTCTCTTCGCCTTCGTCTACCTCGCCGTGCAGGAGCTCAGAGACGGCCCGTTCTTCGCACAACCGGGCGAGCACGTGCAGTCGGAATACCTCTACTTCAGCTTCGTCACGTTGACCACGCTTGGTTTCGGAGACCTGTCGCCGGCGGTGGGGCTGCCGCAGGCGCTGACTGCGCTCGAGGCGCTGCTCGGCCAGATCTTCCTGGTGACAATGGTCGCCCGGCTGGTCACGCTCTGGGTGCGTCAAAGCCCTGGCGGTGGCGACGGCTGAGAGCCGATTTCGCTAGGCACGGAATCGCTGCCCGAGCCTCACAGCGTCTCGAGCGTTCGCCGCACGTCGGAACGCGAACGGAGATGGCGAACGTCGACCCCTCGGTCGAGGCCGGCGAGGATCGCGAGGACCCGCGGACGATCGGTGCGGGGATACGTCCAAATCCAACGCAGCAGCGAGAGGTCGAGGGCCTCGCTGCAGCCCTCGGGCAAGTCGGGCCGCGAGCGGCGACGATCGCGCACGAGCCGCTTCAGTACCCGCCAGAGGCACACCACGCGCGAGAGGTCGAGGAAGATCACCATGTCGGCCCGATCGAAGCGAGCGTCGTCGCTCTCGACTGCGAGGAAGTTGCCGTCGAGAATCCATCGCTCGCCTGCGATCGCCGCAGCGAAGGCACGTAGAGCCTCGTCCCGCGGGGCCGGCGTCCAGCCGTGCCTCCAGAACAGCACGTCGAGGTGCACGACCGGAAGCCCGGTCCGGCGGGAGATGCTCGCCGCGAGCTCTGTCTTGCCGGCTCCTCCCGGCCCAAGAATCACGACGCGCTCCATGCCCGCAGGCTATTGCCACACTCGAGGCCAGGCGGGCGGCCCGCGTGGCCACCCTCTGGAACCGGACGCCTACCGGAATACGCTCTAAGAGCTCGAACCGAAATGAAGGAGCTGCCGCGTGCCGGCAATCCGCGGGCTCTGAGAGAGTTGCGCCTCGTGCCCGAGGACTACTTTGGCGAGAACGTCGCCGCGAGCTACGACGAGACGCTCGGTAACTGGGGCGACCCCGAAGTCGTCGAGCCAGCCGTGGATTTCCTGGCTGAGTTGGCGGGAGGCGGCGCGGCCCTGGAGCTCGGTATCGGCACGGGGCGGATCGCACTGCCTCTCGCGGCGCGCGGCGTCCGCGTGCACGGGATCGACCTCTCCGAGGCGATGGTCGCGCGCCTGCGTGCGAAACCGGGCGGCGACTCGGTGGGCGTCACGATCGGCGACTTCGCGACGACACGCGTGGACGGGACGTTCACGCTCGCCTACGTCGTCTTCAACACGATCATGAACCTGACGAGCCAGGACGCGCAGGTCGCGTGCGTCCAGAATGTCGCTGCGCACCTCGAGCCGGGCGGCTGCTTCGTGATCGAGGTCGTGATGCCGCAGCTGCAACGGCTCCTACGATCCACCCGTTCTTCTACGAGAGCGCGACGCGGTTCGGGTTCGACGAGTATGACCTCGCAAACCAGGGCCTGATCTCGCACCACTACGCCGAGCGCGACGGGATGTTCAGGCCGTGGTCGGTCCCCTTCCGCTACGTGTGGCCCTCGGAGCTCGACCTGATGGCGCAGCTCGCAGGGATGCGGCGGCGCGAGCGCTGGAGCGGTTGGCAACAGGAACCGTTCACGAGCGAGAGCGAGAAGCTCGTCGGCGTCTGGGAGAAGCCGCGCTAACGGTTCAGGAGGACCGTGAGCCTCCTGAAGCAGACGACGCAGCAGCAAACAGGGCCGACTAAGCCAGAAGCTCGCGCAGCTGCGCTGGGCTGACGCTGCCGCCGCTCGCGATCAGTGCAACCCGCTTGCCCGAAAGGCGGTCGCGCAGGCGCAGCGCCGCGGCGAGCGGAGCGGCCCCGGCCGGCTCTACGAGGTTGCGGGTTTCCTCGATCATGAGCACGGTCGCGCGGCGGATCTCCTCTTCCGCGACGAGCACGAAGTCGTCGAGCTCGTCCCAGAGAATGCGCTGCGGAAGCTCGAACGCCACGCGGGTTGCGAGGCCCTCGGCGGAGGTGGCCATGGAATCCTCGAGCAGATCGCGCGCCTGCCAGGAGCGGAAGGCGGCCGGGGCGGCCTCGGACTGCACGCCGATCACCTCGATGTCGGGGCGAATCGCCTTGGCGACGATGCAGGCGCCGGCCGCGCCGCTGCCGCCGCCGATCGGCACGATGACGACGTCGATCTCGGGGCGCTCCTCGAGGATCTCGAGCGTCTCGGTCGCGACGCCGGCGATGAGCAGCGGCTCGTTCCCCGAATGCACGTAGCGGCGCCCGGTCTCGGCCGAGAGCCGCTCACAGTGCTCGCGGGCCTCGTCGAAGTCGGCGCCGTGGAAGACGATCTCGGCGCCTAGCGCCCGCATTGAGTCGACCTTGACCGGGTTTGCGCCCTCGGGCACGCAGATGACCGCACTGACACCGAACAAGCGCGCTGCGTACGCGATCGACTGGCCGTGGTTGCCCGTGGAGGCGGTGATCAGGCCGCTCGACCGCTCCTCCTCGCTCAGCCGCGAGACGAGATTGACGCCGCCGCGCACTTTGAATGCGCCCACGGGTTGGTGGTTCTCGTGCTTGACCCAGACGTGCGCGCCGACGAGCTCGTCCAGGCCGGGGTAGGTGTGCAGCGGCGTCGCGCGCAGGTGGGGCGCGATCTGCCGGCGTGCCGCCAGCACGTCCGCAAGGGTCGGGATCTGCCAGTCCACGCGCTCATTAGGATGCACCGGAATGAGCGCGTTCGACGACCTGGCCGCGATGGCGCCGCGGCAAATCTGGGAGCGCATCGCCGCGCGCTCTGTGCACGGCGAGCGGATCACCATGGCGGTCGTCGAGCTCGATCCGGGCGCGGTGGCCCGCGAGCACAGCCACGAGAACGAGCAACTCGGCATCGTTCTGCAGGGGACGATCGAATTCCGGGTCGGAGACGAGCGCCGCACGCTCGGGCCCGGAGAGACGTGGTGCATCCCGGCCAACACGGCGCACGAGGCGACCGCGGGCCCCGAGGGCACGGTCGTGATTGACGTCTTCGCGCCGATCCGCGCCGACTTCAGGGACATGGATCCGCTCGAGCCTCGTGAGCCACTCTGGCCCGAGCGCGCGGAGGCCTTAGCGCGCGGTTCTTTGCAGGTGTAGCTGCCGGCGCAGACGGACAGAACGAGCACATGCGGAAGAGCGTCGAGGTTCGTGACGTGAGGGAGTTCGAGTCGGCCTCCGGGAACACGCGGTGGGTACTCCGCGACTCGGAGGGCAACGAGTACACGACCTTCCGCCCGGAGATCGGACGGCAGGCGCGCGAAGCGGAAGGCGGGCCGGCGCGGATCGAGTTCCACGAGCAGCAGCGCGGCGAGTACCGGAACGTCTACCTGGACGCGGTCGAGCCGCTCGAGGCCGAAACCCGTGAGGCCGGCGATTCCGAAGAGGCGGACGAGGTCGCCTGGGGAACGGCGATGGAAGCGGCGCCGTGGCTGCTGGGCGGCACGGCTCCGGAGCGCGAGGTGCCACCCGAGGAGCTCTTCGAGAAGCTGAAGCCGTTCAAGGACCTCGTCGAGCAGGACATCGAGGACGAAGCGGCCGAGTCGCGCGAGCAGCGCTGAGCGCGGCCACAGTCGCGCCAGGCCCACAGACCGTTCTCGCTGAGCTCGAAGCCGTCGACCGGCTGCTCGTGCAGCAGCTGTTCTAGCCGATCGCGAACGAGTACCGGATGAGCATTTCCGGCCCGGGCTCCATCTGTAGAAATCCGCTACTTCGCGAGCGCGGCGCGCAGCTCGGCGAGCGCCCGGACGCGCGCCTCGTGCTCGGCCTCCGGGCTGTACCAGGCCGCATGCGGCGTGACGATCAGCCCCGGCGCTTCGGGCGCTTGCCCGGGCGGCTCCTCCGGCAGAACGTCCAGGGCGGCCCCGGCGAGGTGGCCGCTCGCGAGCGCGGCAAGCACGGCATCGACGTCGACCAGCCGGCCGCGGGCGGTATTGATCAGCACCGAACCGGCGGGCATCAGCGCCAGCTCGCGCGTTCCGATCAGCCCTTCGGTTTCCGGCGTGAGCGGCAAGTGGAGCGTCACCGCGTCGCACGCCGCGAGCAGCTCGTCGAGCTCGGCGGGGCGGGCGCCGGTGGCCTCGATCTCCTCTTCCGGGACGAACGGGTCGCTTGCCCAGAGTTCGAAGCCCAGCGCGAGCGCACGCCGGCCCACCGCGCGGCCGATGCGCCCGAAGCCGATGATCCCCAGCCGCGTGTCCTTGCTACGCCGCAGCGGGCCGGCCGCCGCAGCGTCCCACGTGCCGGAGCGGACGCTGCGGTCGAGCGCGACGACGCCGCGCAGGAGCGCGAAGAGGAGGGCCAGCGTCGAGTCGGCCATCTCCTCGGTGCAGTAGTCGGGCACGTGCCGCACTTCGACCCCGCGCCGCTCGGACGCCTCGAGCGCGACGTGGTCGAGCCCGGCGGTGGCGCTCACGATCACGCGCAGGCCGGGCAGGCGCTCCAGATCCTGCTCGGTGACCGGCTGCCGGTCGGTGACGAGCAGCGCCACGATGTCCGAGCCAGCCCACGGACGATCGCCGGCCTCGACGGTGAAGCCGGCCAGGCCGGCCTGCGCCTCTTCGAGCGGGAAAGACGGCTCGCAGACGAGCACTCGGCTCACAGGCGAGACTTCAGCGGCACGAGCCCAGCCGGCGCGAGCCCGGCGATGGCAAGTGCGAGCCGGTTGGGCCGGCGGCCGCGGTCCTCGGCGCGCTCCTTTGCGGTAACCGCCTGCTTCACGAGCAAGCCGCCCACAAACCGCACCGGCTCGGGCGGAAAGAGGCCGCGCGGGGCTCCGACGAGCGGCAACCGTGCCCACTCGTCGTCGAGCCGGAGCACGAGCGAGGCGAGGATCCGTCCCCCCAGGTAGCAAGGGCCCACGCCGTTGCCGGAGTAGCCGCCGCCGGCGACGACGTCCTCGTGCAGGTGGTGGAAGAACGGAAGCCCGTTCAGGGAACGGTCGATCGGCCCGGTCCAGCTCGTAACGACGGGCACCGACGCAAGCTGCGGGAAGGTCGTACGCAGAGCAGCCTCCACCTCGGCCGCGTGCGGCGAGCGCCCGTGGAACGAGCCGCCGATGCGGCCGCCGAGCCCGATCGTGCCGCCGCCCTTGCCGAAGGCGAGCCGGCCGTCGGCGGTCAGGCGATAGTAATGCACCCGCAGGCGTGAGTCCGAGACCGCGAGGCCGCCGAGCTCGAGCGGTGTGGTGGCGGTCGCGATCATGTCGCTCGAGACGGCGACGATCGCGCGCCGCAATGCGCGCTCCTGGACGAGCCAGGAGCCCGTGGCGAGGACGACGCGCTCGGCGGACACGGTGCCGCCGTCGGTGCGAAGGCGTGGCGGTCTGGTGCGCTCGAGCTGGGTCACACGGCTCCGCTCAAAGATCCGCACGCCGCGCTCGATTGCCACGCGCCGCAGCCCACGTGCGAGGAGCGCGGGCTGCACGGTGCCCGCAGCCGGCTCGAAAATCCCGGCGAGGTGGCGGTTCGAGCCAGATCGTCTGGAGACCTCCTCCGGTGCGAGCTGCTCGAAGGGGTGCTCGCCGTGTTGCGCGAGCTCGGCGGCAACGGCGTCCCAGGCACCGATCTGTGCCTGGTTCGCCGCCGCCCAGAGCCAGCCGTCGCGCCGGAAATGCGCGTCGATCCCATGCGAGGCGCAGAACTCGCCGATCGCTGCGATCGCATCGGCCGAGAGGCGGGCGAGTCGCAGCGCTTCCTGCGCTCCGTAGTGCTTGCGCAACGTCCCGAATTTCGCCCACCAGGTGAGCGCAAAGCCGCCGTTGCGGCCGCTCGGCCCGCCGCCGCAGATGTCGGCCTCGACGAGCGCGATGTCCAGCGAAGGGTCGTGCTCCTTCAGGCGCAACGCCGTCCAGAGCCCCGTGTAGCCACCGCCGACGATGCAGACGTCCGCTCGCTCATCGCCCTCGAGGGGCCGCACCTCCTCCTGGCGCTCCCGGCGAAGCGCCTCCTCGAGCCAGAGAGACATCAATCGACGACTGCCAGGAACTTGCGAGTCCGCTCCTGCTTCGGTGCCGTGAAGAACTCCGCCGGCGGCGCCTCCTCGACGATCGCGCCGCTGTCCATCATCACCATCGCGTCCGCGACGTCGCGTGCGAAGCCCAGCTCATGGGAGACCACGACCATCGTCATCCCGTCCGCCGCGAGCGCAGCCATCACGTCGAGCACCTCGCGGACGAGCTCGGCGTCGAGCGCCGAGGTCGGCTCGTCGAAGAGCATCACTTTCGGCCGCATCACGAGCGCGCGGGCGATCGCCACCCGCTGCTGCTGACCGCCGGAAAGCTCGTCGGGGTAGGCCCCGGCCCGCTCCATCAGGCCGACACGTGCCAGGAGCTGCTGCGCTTGCCGGCGAGCCTCGGCTTTCCGAAGTCGGCGCACCTCGGTGAGGCCGACCATCACGTTCTGGAGGGCGGTCATGTTCTGGAAGAGGTTGAAGCGCTGGAACACCATTCCGATCTCCGAGCGGTGCTTTGCCAGCGCACGCTCGCGCTCGCGCACCTGGCGACCGCCTCGGTCCTTCCAGCCGAGCCGCAGTTGCTCGAGGTAGACCTCGCCGGCGTCCACGGGCTCGAGGAGCGCAAGGCAGCGGAGCAGCGTCGACTTGCCCGACCCCGAGGGGCCGATGATCACCTTCACCTCTCCGCGGCGCACGTCCAGCGATACGCCGCGCAGGACCTCCAGGTCGTCATAGCGCTTGTGCAGGCCTTCCGCTCGGAGGACGACGTCGTCCGCCATCAGTGCTCGAGCGGCAGGGGACGCGTCGCCGCCCGGAAGCGCCGCCGCGCCGAGCTCCAGGTGAAGCGGCGCTCGAGCCCGGCCTGGAGGACCATCATCGCGCTCACCATCACCAGGTAGTAGACGAGCGCGGCGCCGTAGAACTCGGCGAAGCGGAAGTTCACAGCCGTGTCCTGCTGGGCGACGGTCAAGAGCTCGCGCAGCGAGATCACGGAAGCGAGGCTTGTCAGCTTCAGCAGCGTGATGAACTCGTTGCCGGTCGGGGGGATGATGATGCGCACCGCTTGCGGGACGACCACCTTGCGCAGGATCCGCGGCGTTGTCATGCCGAGCGCGCGTGCGGCGAGCCGCTGACCGGGGTCGACTGCGATCAGGCCGCCGCGGACGATCTCCGCCATGTACGCGGCTTCGTTCAGCGACAGCGCGACGAACGCGGCGAGGAAGGGCGTGAACCAGGTCGCGTTCAGCGAGGGGAACAGCTGCGGCAGCCCGTACCAGACGAACAGAAGCTGCAGGAGCGTCGGCGTGGCGCGGAAGAACCAGACGTAGACCCAGATCGCCCAGCGCACCACCCGGAAGCGGCTGCTTCGACCAACGGCGAGCAGGAATCCGAGCACGGTCGCCGCGGTAAGCGAGCACACCGTGAGTCCGAGCGCGAGAAGCGCTCCCCTCCGGTACGTTTCGGAAGAGAGCGCTTCCCAGAAGAGGTGGGTGTCGAAATCCACCCGCTCGCGGCTGTCTTTACTTCAGACCAAGGTCGCTGAGCGGGATGTTGTACTTCTTGGCGAGCCTGCGCATAACACCGTTCCCCTTCAACGCTTTGATCTCCCGCCGTAGCGCAGGACCGACCTCCGAGTCGTCACGGCGGTAGTAGATGCCGAACGTGTCGGACTGGGGGTAGAGGTAGGCGATCTGGAAGCGGCCCTTGTTCTGGGTGATGCGGAAGGCCGCCTCCGTGTCCTGCGTCAGAGCCGCGTCCGCCCGTCCGACGAGCACGGCCGCCGAGGCGTCCGTCGCCTTGGGGTAGGTCTGGATCGTGACTCCGTCCTTCCCTTGCGCCTTGAGCTTCTTGTCGAGCGCCTTGAGCGCCTCTACGTACTTCGTGCCGGCCTCGGTCGCGGCGGTCTTGCCCGACAGATCATTCGGGGAGCGGATGTTCTCCGGGTTGCCGTTCTTGACGAGCAGTGCCCGGTGGGTCTTCATGTACCCGACAGCCGGGAACTGCTTCGTCCGGTCGGGCGTGACGAAGATGCCGCTCCAGATCAGGTCACACTTCTCCGACGACAGTGCGGGGAGCAATCCTGTGAACGCGGTCGAGACGAAAGTCACCTTCACGCCCCAACGCTTGGCCACCGCCTTGGCGAGGTCGACGTCGAAGCCGGTCGGTGTTTTCGAGCCCACCTTCGCGTAGTACTCCATCGGCGGGAACGAGACGTCCATGCACACGGAGAAGGAATCGTTCGTGGCGAACGGCTCGGGTGGCGGCCCGCTGGGGGCGCCCGAAGCGATGGCTGTCGCGGCCAGCGCGAGGATCGCCACTGCTGCTACGCGCTTCAGTTTCATCGTGCTGTTCTCCTTCCTCCCGGCCGTCGCCAGGGGGAAGGCAACTCTCGGTTAGGGTCAGCGCGATGTCAAGCGAGCTCGAGGCGGCCTTCGGACGGGCGGCGGACGCGGCTCGTCTTTCGCCGGCGCGGGTCGAGCGGCGGATCGAGTCGCTCCTCGCTCGCGAGACGCCCACCTTCCTCGAGTGCCCGCGAGTCGACCTGGACGGCGACCTCTCCGGCTACGACGCGATCGTGCTCGGCCTGCCGTTCGAGAGCGTGATCGTCAAGGACCCCCGCTCGTTCTATCCGCAGGGAACGGCGCCCCCGCCGGGCACCGACCTCTACGCTCGCGAGGGCTCGTACGACGCGCCCGCTGCAATCCGGCGGGCGTCGCTCTTTTTCTCGCTCGACCACTCGAACGGCTGGCTGCCGGAGCACGGCCTCGTGGTCGGCGAGCGTCTCCGCCTCGGGGACGGGGGGGACTTACAGCTGCGCGAGCTCAGCCCCGAGCAGGCGCTCGAGCACGGGGCCGCCGCCGTCGAGAAGATCGTCCGCGCCGGCGCGGTGCCGCTCGCGATCGGCGGCGATCACCTGATCGCGCTCTTCGTGGTCGCCGGCATCCACCGGGCGGCCGGAAGGCGGCTCGGGGTGATCGCCTACGACGCCCACCTCGACCTGTCCTGGGAGCCGCGCTACTGGGCGGGCTCGCAATGGGCGCGGGCGATGGAGCTCGGCGCGCTCGACCCGCACAACCTCGTGCAGATCGGCGTCCGAGGCGCACGGAACTCCATCCTCTGGCAGCGGGCGAGCGAGGAGCTGGGCGTCCACTTCTTCACGATGCGCGACGTCGATCGACTCGGGCTCGAGGAGGTGAATCGGCAGGCGCTCGAGCGCGCCTGGGACGGTGCAGACGCGCTTTACTTGACGCTCGACGTCGACGCCTTCGACCCGGCTGCGCTGCCGGCGCAGAAGTATCCGGAGCCGGGCGGATTCGGTGCTCGCGAGATCCTGCGCTCTCTCGAGCAGGTGCTGGACCACGGCGACGGCATCTGCGGCTTCGACTTCAACGAGCTTGGCCCGCCGTACGATCACCAGCACCACGGCGCGGCGCTCGCTGCGCGCTGCCTCGTCGAGGTGCTCGCCGGGCTGGCGCGCCGCCGCGCCGCGTGAGGCCTCTCTCCCTGGAATTTCAGAGCTTTCCCTGGGCTGTCTCGACGGCCGAAGCAGCGCGCATCGCCGGCATCGAGCCGCAGGCGGTACTGCGGTTCGACGGCAACACCGTGGCGCGGCCGCTGCCCTGGGCGCGGCCGGAGACCATCGCGGCGGCGCTCGCCGAGATCAACACCTATGCGCACGGCGGGCACCCGCGGCTGCTTCAGGCGATCGGCGAGTACGCGGGCGTCGACCCCGAACAGGTCGTGCTGGGTGCTGGTGCCGACGACCTGATCATGCTGTGCGCCCGCTCGTTCGCCGGGCCCGGCGACAGCGTCGCGATCGCCGACGAGCCGACCTACCCGATGTACCGGATCGGAGCGTGGGTCGCCGGCGCCGAGATCGACGAGAGCGCACCCACGGTCACGTTTTGCTGCCGCCCGCACAACCCGAGCGGGTCGCTCGTCGACCTCCCTCAAGCGCGACCGCTCGTCGTCGACGAGGCGTACTACGAGTTCGCCGGCGACAGCGCGGTCGGCCTGCTCGACGAGGGAGTCGTCGTGATCCGCACCTTCTCGAAGGCGTTCGGGCTCGCGAGCGCGCGGATCGGCTACGCGCTCGCCGATCTCGAGACGGCGGCCGAGCTGAACGCGCGGCAGCAACCGGCGCCGGTCTCCACACTTGCCGTCGCGCTTGCGCTCGCGGGCCTCGCCTCGCCGCCCGACGTGACGCCCATCCTGGCGGAGCGGGAGCGGCTCGGCTGCCGGCTGCGCGAGCTGGGCCTGGAGCCGCTGCCGTCGTCCGCCAACTTCCTGTTCGTGCCCTTACCCGATGCGCCGGCAGTCGCCGAGGCGTTGCTGAGGCGGGGGCTGCTCGTACGGGGCTACGAGCACGGGATCCGACTCACGGTGCGGAACGCCCAGGACGACAACCGTCTCGTCGGGATCCTCGCGGAGACCATCGACGCACGGGCAGATCACTAGCATCCCTGCCAGTGGCCACGGTCGCGCCAGACCCACAGACCGTTCTCGCGGAGCTCGAGGCCGCCGACCGGCTGCTCGTCCAGCAGCTGTTCAAGGCGATCGCGAACGAGTACCGGATCAGCGTTCCAAGCCCGGGATCGACGGAGGAGGGGCGCCCACTCCTCTACGTGAAGCAGAAGAAGATGAAGATCAAGGAGGACATCCGCTTCCGTGTCGCTCCCGACGTCGAGGAGCACCTCTTCATGATCAAGTCGAAGTCGGTCTTCGAGTTTCGCGGCCGCCACGAGGTGCTCGACTCCGACGGCGCGCTCATCGGAATGCTCGAAAAGGATTTCCGCCGCTCGCTCGTCCGCAGCCATTGGCGCGTGCGCGACGCGTCGGGCACCGAGTTGCTCGAGGGTCACGAGGCGAGCTGGGCGATCGCGATCCTGCGGCGAGTGGCGGGCTTGCTGCCGGACTGGCTGGCGCTGCTCGGCTGGGTGCCCTTCAACTTCGTGCTTCTCCGGGAAGGGCGCGAGGTTGGTGCTTACCGTCGCGTGCTCGGCAAGTTCCGCGACCGCTATGTGCTGGAGCTGCAGCCTGAGATACGCGACGTAGACCGGCGGTTGATCGTCGCGCTCGCGGTGGGCCTGGACGCGCTCCAGGACCGCTGAGCCACGCCTGCTTGCGCGGGCCGGGGATCCCGGCTAGCGTCCCGCGGAGTCGAAGAGGAAGGAGCCGATATGCCGATCGCCATGCTGGTCGACAACCACAACGTCTCGCAGGATGTCTACGACCAGGTTCGGGAACAGATCGGCCTAGAGGGGCCTGCGGGCGGCTATGTGCACATCGCAGGGCCGAGCCCCAGCGGCGGCTGGCGCGTCATCGAGGTCTGGGACTCCGAGGAAGACGCGCAGCGGTTCTTCAAGGAGCGCCTCGGGCCCGCTCTTCAGGCCGTAGGCGCAGGCCCGCCCCCGCAGCCGCAGTTCTGGCCGATACACAGCCTGCTCGGCACCGTGCAGCAGCCCGCGACGAGCGGGGCCAGGTCAGGCGCGAGCTAGCTCGCCTCAGCCTGCGGTTCAGCCGGCTCATCGGCGCGCGTGATCGGCGCCCCGAGTGCGTTCTCGGCAGCCTGCGCGTTGCGCGCCGCCGATGCCGCCTGCTTCTTCTCCAGCTTCCGAGCACGGCGTTCTCGCACCGTTTGCTCGCGTTCCCTCTTCGCCATCGTCTGCCGCCTCTTGGCAGTCGAACTCATCGCGCCCTTCCTTTCTTTTGTGACGCTTCCGCGTTCCGGGCGGACGTTCGCCTGGTTACACCGTACCGGTCGCGGTCCCCGCGAGCGGCCCCTCCAGCATGATCAATCCCGGCGCGGGATCGTAGCCGAGCTCGGCTCGTTTCGCACTTCGTTGCCCGTTGTGAGCTCCCGGAAACCCGACCGCTTCGCCTGCGTCAACGGACGACCCGTTCGGCGCCGAGGAACGTCCCGAGCTCGGTGAGCGCCTCATCCAGCCTCGTTGTGTCGCCCCACGCGCCGAGGACCTCGAGCGTCTGCGTCTTGCGGTCGAAGCGCGGCTCGGCGCGGCCCACCAGGCGGTCACCTACCAGGATCGGCAGCACGTAGTAGCCGTATTCGCGCTTGGCCGGCGGAACGTACATCTCGAGCCGGTAGTGGAAGCCGAACAGCGCCTCCGCGCGGTCGCGATCGTGCACGAGCCGGTCGAACGGCGACAACAGGGTGACCCGGTCGGGCACCGGCCCGTCGGCGACCTCCGGGTGCGCGTGCCACTCGCCCTTCTCGAGCCGGACGCCGAGCGCGCGGAAGCGCTGCTCGGCGAGCAGCCGCTCGGCCTCGCGTAGCGGCACGACCTCGGTCTCCGGGTACCAGCGCTCCCCGAGATCCCAGAGCCGCTGGCCGCCCTGGCGCCCGGCGACCGCGACGTGTCCGCGGCGGTGCAACGTGCCGAGCATGAGGACCACGTAGCGATTTCCGTACCAGCGGTGCCGGCCGAGAGCCTCGCGGGCGCGGTCCTCCAGATCGCGAGACAGGAGCGGGCCCCGGCGCTCGAGCTCACGCATCACGTAGCGCCTGAAGCCGGCGTTCTCCCGCAAGAAGTCCCGCATCCAGCGATCCGCCTGGTATCTAGTCGCGCGGCGATTCGCGCGCATGCGCGCTCGGATCAGCGGCAGCGTCTCGATCGGCCAGATGAAGGCGTTCCACTCGAAGAGCTTCCGCTCGTCCCAGAGCAGCCGGTCGAGCTCGGCCGTGCCGAACGGCCCGAGGCGACTCCAGAGGACCAGGTGCTGCGCCCGCGCTACGGTGGCGATGGGGTCGAGCTGGAGGAAGCCAAGCCTGCGCACCGTGTCCAGCACACCATTCGCGGAGCCGTCCAGGATCTGCGCGCGGACGGCGAGGCGCCGGGCCTCCTCGGCGGTGACGGTCCGGCTCACCTCACCATTCTCGCTCAGGTCGCTTGGGCTATACCGGTCGTCGCACTGTGATCGTCGACGCCCACAACGATCTGCTTGCGGAGCTCGTCGTCCGGCGTGCCGAGGAGCGGCCGTTCGAGCGTTACTGGCGGCCCGAGCTCGACGCCGGCGGTGTCGGCCTCCAGGTCTGCGCCATCTACACCGCCGACGAGACCTCCGACGACGACGCGCTGCGTGCCGGCCTGCAGCTCGCGGCGGCCTATCACCGGCTGCTCGCAGAGGAAGGGAATCGCGTGGCTCCGGTTCTGGGTGTAGGCGATCTCGACCGGCTCGGCCGCTCGCGGGGAATGCTGCTCGCGCTCGAGGGCGCCGAGGCGCTCGGCGGCGATCCGGCGCTCGCTCACGTGTACTGGGCGCTCGGCGTCCGGATGCTGTCGCTGACGTGGAACAAGCGCAACGCGTTCGCCGACGGCCTCGGCGTCGAGGACGACCGCGGGCTCACCTCACTCGGCGAGGAGCTCGTCGACATCCTGGCGGGGCTCGGCGTCATGCTCGACCTTGTGCACGCGTCGCCGCGCACGTTCGCCGGGGTGCTCGATCGCGCACCCGATGCATGCGTGCTCGTCAGCCACGCGTGTTGCCGTGCGGTGTGCGACACGCCGCGGAACCTGAGCGACGACCAGCTGCGCGCAATCGCGGAGCGTGGCGGCGTGATCGGGATGATGGCGCTCCCGATCACCGTCGATCCCGAGCGACCGACGATCGATCGCCTCGTCGACCATGTCGACCACGCGGTCGCGGTAATCGGCATCGACCACGTCGGAATCGGCGGCGACTTCATCCGCCAGATCGCCCACGCGACGGGCATGACCGAGATCCCTGGCGGCCTGATGCCCGCGGGGATGGCCGCGGACGCCGCCCTCGAGGGGCTCGCGGGCCCGGCCGACTACCCAAATCTCGTCGCGGCGCTCGAGCGCCGCGGCTACGAAGGCGACCGGCTCGACGCGATCCTGGCCGGCAACCTGCTGCGGGTCTTCCGCAGCGGCTTGCCCGCCGGCTGATCAGCGCTCCTCGAGCAGTGCCAGGAGCTTCTCGACCGTTCTCCAGTTGCGCGCGGTGCCCTTGACGCCGAGCCTGCGCTCGAAGTAGTCGAGCGTGAGCTTCGACCGCCCGAAGCCGTTCGGGACGTGGAGGTAGATCTCTCGTCCGCGCAGGGCGAAACGGTCAGGGGGCGACCGGTCGGGATCGAGCTGCGACCTCGTCTTGGCCGCCGGCGCGCGGTCGAGGAAGACGACCAGCAGCCTGGTCGGGTCGGTCTCGTCGGCCAGGAATGGGTTGGCGTCGGCGATCTTGCGCAGCTCGGCGGGTGTGCGGAGCAGCACGGCCGCGTTCACGCCCAGGTCCTTGGCGATCCGCCGCTCGAGGGAGGCCGCGATGTCGTCTGCCTTGCCGCCGCTGCTTCGGAAGACCACGTTGCCGCTCTGCACGTACGTGGCGACGTCCTCCAAACCCAGGGAAGCACACAATTCCTTGAGCTCGGCCATGGCGACCTTGTTGCGCGCGCCGAGGTTGATGCCGCGAAGCAAGGCCGCGAAGGTCGCCATGCCGCGATTCTCTCAATGCTCTGAGGCCTTCGTCCCGCCACTGGCTGGCACCGGACTTCACCAACTCGTAAGTGCGTCGTAAGGGACTCGCAAGGTCTCACCCCTAGCGTCCGCGGCTCACGAACGAAAAGGAGATGGGGATGCAACGTTTCAGACGCATGAGTCTGTTGATCGCCTGTGCTGCCGGCGCGCTTATGGTCACCGCTGCTCCGGCGATGGCAGACGGTGGCGGCGGACCGAAGGCTGTCTACACGCTCACGAACGCCACGACCGGCAACGCGGTCGCAGTCTTCGACCGCGCGGCGGACGGATCGCTCACCCCGGCAGGCTCGGTCGCAACTGGAGGCCAGGGAACGGGCGCGGGGTTGGGGTCGCAGGGCGCGCTCGTGCTCGACGGGCGCCGGCTGCTCGCGGTCAACGCCGGGAGCAACACGATCTCGCTGCTCCGCGTGCGTCCGAACGGGCCCGTTCTGCGCGACGTCGCGGCGTCCGGCGGCGTAGGCCCGATCAGCGTCACCGTGCGCGGCCGGCTGGTCTATGTCCTCAACAAGGGCGACGCTGCCACGCCCGCGAACATCGTGGGCTTCGCGATCTGGCGTGGCCATCTCTTCCGGCTGCCCGGCTCGAGCCGGCCACTCAGCTCCGCAGCCCCCGATCCGGCGCAGATCGAGTTCTCGCCGGACGGGCGCCAGCTTGTCGTGACCGAGAAGGCGACGAACCGAATCGTCACGTACCGGATCGGCTTCTTCGGCTACGCGAGCGGCCCGAAGGTTCAGGCCTCCGCGGGCCAGACACCGTTCGGGTTCGCGTTCGGCGGCCGTCGGCATCTGATCGTGTCGGAGGCCTTCGGTGGGGCACCCGACGCGAGTGCCGTCTCCTCATACGGCTTGAGCTTCGACGGCGCGATTGCTCCGATCGACCCGAGTGTCGCAACGACCGAGACGGCCGCGTGCTGGGTTGTCGTGACACGCGACGGTCGCTATGCCTACGTGACGAACACCGGTAGCGCATCCGTCTCCGGATACGCGATCGCACGGGACGGCGGCCTCACGCTGCTCAACGCTGACGGGAAGACAGCTAATACGGGTGCCGGGCCGATCGACGCGGCAATCGCCGCCGGTTTCCTCTACGTGCTCGCGGGTGACGCACACGAGATCAACGCGTTCGTGGTCAACCGCGACGGCAGCCTCACCGCTGTCGGCGCGGTCGGCGGCCTGCCGGCCGGCAGCGTCGGGCTCGCCGCCGGCTGAGCGATCCGATGTGGGGCGGGGGCGTCCGGCACCCCCGCCCCCCGGTTTCAGGCTTTCGTAAGGAACAGGGCACGCCGAGTGCTGTAAGGAGGACTCATGAAGATCACTCAGATCACCGTGGCGTTGGCGGCACTACTCGCGGCGGCCGTGTTTTCCGCCCCGACTGGCTCCGCGGTCAAGCGCGCGCCCGCGATCAAGCTCAAGAGCGAGCAATTCGGCAATATCCTCGCCACCCGCGGGCGCAAGGCGCTCTACTACTGGAGCGTCGAGAAGAAGGACTTCAAGATCCACTGCACGGGCGCCTGCGCCCGCGCCTGGCCGCCGTTGCTCGTCGGCTCGCGGAGCGCCGTTCCGAAGCGCGTTGCCGGGATCCGCGGCACGTTCGGCGTGATCCGGCGCCCTAACGGGAGACTGCAGGTCACGCACAACCGGCTGCCGGTCTACACGTACGCGCACGAGGGGCCGAACGAGGTCCTCTGCAACGATGTCGACGGGTGGTTCGTCGTCCGGCTGTAGCGCCTGGATGCGCTCCAGCGAGCACAATGGCTCGATGACGACGGTTCTGGTCGTCGACGACGAGCCGATCGTGCGCGACGTGGTGGTCCGGTACCTCGGGCGTCTTGGCTATGAGACGCTCGAAGCGGGCGACGGCGAGCAGGCTCGCGTCCTCCTCGAACAGTCGACGCCGGACCTGGTCGTCCTCGACGTGATGCTGCCTGGGATGGACGGGCTGGAGCTCTGCCGGTGGATCCGAGGGCGCTCGGCGGTGCCGGTCATCCTGCTCACCGCGCGCGGCGACGAGGCCGACCGGATCGTAGGCCTCGACCTGGGCGCGGACGACTACGTCACCAAGCCGTTCTCTCCGCGCGAGCTGACTTCCCGCGTCCGCGCCGTGCTTCGCAGGGTGGAAGCCCCTTCGGCGCCGAGCGAACGGATCGTTTTCGACGATCTCCAGCTTGACGCCGAGAAGCGTGAAGTGCACCTCGCCGGCCGGGAGCTCCGCCTCACCGCACGCGAGTTCGACCTGCTCTGGTTCCTTGCCAAGCACCCTCGCAAGGTCTTCTCGCGCGACGAGCTGATGCGGCGGATCTGGGGGTACGAGGCCGCGTTCGACACAGGCACCGTGACCGTGCACATCCGGCGTCTGCGGGAGAAGATCGAGGCCCGCCCGTCCGATCCGCGCTATCTGCAGACGGTCTGGGGCGTCGGCTACCGGTTCGTGCCGTGATCGCCTTCGCGGTGCTGGTGGCTTCGTCCACGCTCGGCGTGAGCGTGCTCGGCGCGCTGGCGCTGCGCCGGCTGCCTGCCGTTCGGCTGCAGCTCATCGGCCTGGCGCTGCTCGCTGTGCTGCTCCCGCTGGCCGCCGTCGTCGCTGCCGGGGTAGTGATGTTCCACTCCAGCCATGACCTGACGGTGCTCATCGTGGCCGCCGGCGCCGCATGCGCGGTCGTGGCGGCGGCGCTGCTGGTCGCGCGTTCGATCTCCGGAGCGCTCGACGAGCTCGTCAACGCGTCGAGCGGCCTTGCGCACGACCTGTCGGTGCGCATGCCGGAGCGAGGGCTTAGCGAGCACCGCGCACTTGCCGCCGCGTTCAACGACATGGCGGAGAGCCTTCAGCGACTCTTCGATGCACGACGGGAGCTCGTGGCGTGGGCCAGTCACGACCTGCGCACGCCGCTTGCGAACATGCAGGCGATGCTCGAGGCGGTGGACGACGGCCTTGCGAGCAGCAGCGACTACCTTCCGGCGCTCCACGACCAGGTGCGGACGCTTTCCGGCCTCGTCGACGACCTCTTCGAGCTGGCGCGCATCGACAGTGGCGCGCTGACCCTCGAGCTCCGCCAGGCCGAGCTCGAGACGGTCGTGTCCGCCTGTCTGCGCGGTGTCGAGGCGGAGGCGCGCGCCCGTGGCGTCGCGCTCGACGCGTCGGTCGATCCGGGCGTCTCTGCGACTTGCGAGCCTGCCAAGGTCGAACGTGTGCTCCTCAACCTGCTGGCGAACGCGCTGCGCCACACGCCCGACGACGGGACGATCGCAGTGTTCGTCGAGCCGGACGAGCAGGTCGTGCGCGTGACGGTCGAAGACTCGGGCTCTGGGTTCTCGCCCGAGGCGGCGAGGCGAATGTTCGAACGCTTCTGGCGTGCGGATCAGGCGCGCTCCTCCCGCGGGGCCGGCCTCGGTCTCGCAATCGCGCGGGGCCTCGTCGAGGCACAAGGCGGCCGCATCTGGGCGGAGAACCGTCCGGACGGCGGCGCGCGTGTGTCGTTTACCTTGCCGGCCGCTGGAGGCCCCTAGCCGGCACCTCGTTCACGTTCGTCACCGACGGCATCGAAGCCGCGCTCGAGCAGGCTCGGGCAGCCGCCGGTGGCAAGGACGTCGCGGTGGCCGGCGGAGCGAGCGTCGCTCAGCAGTACCTGCATGCCGGCCTGCTCGACGCGCTGCAGATTCACGTCGTCCCTCTACTTCTACGGGGCGGTGTCCTCCTGCTCGACAATCTCGGCGGAAAGGAGGTCGAGCTGGAGGTCATCAGGGTCATCGAGTCCCCAGTCGTGACGCATCTGAAGTACCGCGTCGTGAAGTGAGCGCGGATGGCTGGTGACGCACCGCGCCTGGAGGTGGCGGCAAGCCCGGGGATGGTGCTTCGCCCGATCGCCGAGGCTGACGCCGCGGAGCTGTGGCGCATCCACTCGACTCCCGAGGTCAAGCGTTGGTGGGATGTACCGGACGCGGGTTTCCCGAGCGCCGACGACCCCGAGACGATCCGCCTGACGATCGAGGTCGACGGCGCAGTCGCAGGGCTGATCCAGTTCTCCGAGGAGCTCGACGCGAGATACCGCCACGCGAGCATCGACCTGTTCCTGGATCCCGCCCTGCGCGGCCGCGGCCTCGGCACTGAAGCGGTCAGACGCGTGGTGCGCCATCTGATCGACGACCGTGGCCACCACCGGATCACGATCGACCCGGCAACGGCGAACGCTGCTGCGATCCGCGCCTACGAGAAGGCCGGGTTCAGGCGCGTCGGCGTCATGCGGCGTTACGAGCGAGACGTCGACGGGCGCGGCTGGCACGACGGCCTGCTGATGGAGCTGATCGCCGGAGAGGAGTAGGCCGGTCGAGCCACTCGCCGGAGGACAAGGGCTCTCGGTAGCGTCCCGCGCATGGAGCAGCGCCTCAGCCTCGTGACGCTCGGCGTGTCCGACCTCGCGAATTCGCGGGCGTTCTACGAGGCGCTCGGGTGGTCGACGGGCGCCGAGCCCGGCGACGACGTCGTCTTCTTCCAGGCAGGTGGGATGATCGTGGCGCTCTGGAGTCGGGAGCAGCTCGCGGAGGACAGCGGCGTCGCCGACGGCGGTGGGTGGGGCGGCGTCACCTTGGCGCACAACGTGCGGTCGCCGGACGAGGTCGACGCCGTCCTCGAGCAGGCACGCGCAGCGGGCGCGCGCATAGCGCGCGAGGGCGGAGCGACGTTCTGGGGCGGCTACTCGGGCGTTTTCGTCGATCCGGACGGCCATCCGTGGGAAGTCGCGCACAACCCGCGCTGGACGCTGGGCGACGACGGCTCGGTCCGGCTCTGAGACAGGCCACTCAGGAAGCGCCGTCTGGGAGATCCTCCAGGATCATGCGCTCGCTGCCGTGGATGTTGACGGAGCGCATGCCCTCCGCCCCTGTCACAAACTTGTGCGGGGCTTCTGGCGGAACGATCACGATCGTGCCCGCCGCCACCTCCAGCGTCTCGCCGTCGACGGTGAACGTGGCCGACCCCTCGAGGATCACGAAGGTCTCTTCGTAAGGGTGCCGGTGTAGCCCCGGCCCCTGGCCATCGGTCGCGTTCGTGACGAAGAACGACACGCTTGCCCCGTGCCTGTGTCCTTCGAAGAGCGCAGTCCTGCCGCCGCCCTTCAGCTCGTCGATGCTGATTACTCGGGCCATGTCCGGCTAGACCGTACCGTCGTAGGATCTCGCGTCGTTCAGGTCAGGGGTTGTAGTGATCAGGAACCGTTCCCGGCCCGTCAGCGTCGGTCATCCCCGTGCTCGCCTATGCCGAGGTGGCGGAGGCGAGTGACTGGCTTTGTGACGTTGATCCCGCTTCCCGGGAAGGCACCGCAGTCGACCTCGAGTAGATGCGCTACGCCGTGGCGCCGGGGTCGACGCGCGCGCCGGCGGCCACACGGACGCCGGCTGCGACCCTTGCCTTGGCGCCGACCACGGTCAGCTCAGCTTCGGCTTCGCCTACCGCCGCGTCGGCGCCGATTCGGACGAGCTCGTCGACGATCGCCCGCTCCACCGTCGCGCCGCGCTCGATCACCGAGTCGTGAAAGACGACGGTCTCCCGGACGAGCGCGCCCTCCTCGACGGTGACGCCCGGGCCGAGCACCGACCGCTCCACCGTGCCTCGGACGGCCGCTCCGGGCGACACCCAGCTCGCGTCCACCCGCGCCGATGCATCGACGCGGGCCGGCGGCCGCTGCAGGCCGAGCGTCAGGATCGGCCAATTCACATCGTCGAGGACGAAGCGGGGCTCCGGCTCGAGCAACTCCATGTGGGATGCCCAGTAGCTATCGAAGGTGCCGACGTCTCGCCAGTGGCCGTCCAGCTCGTAGGCCCGCGCCCGCCCCTCGCCGACGAGACGCGGCAAGAGCTCCTCGCCGAAGTCCCCGAGGCCTGACTCACCATCGGCGTCGTTCGCGAGGTCGTCGAGCGTCTCCAGCAGCTCCCGCGCGTCATAGGCAAATACCTCGGTCGTGACGATCTCGCTCTTGGGCTCGTCAGGCTTGTACTCGAAGCCCGTCACCTGACTCCCGCCGCCGACCTCGACGACGCCGTAGCGTCCGGCCTCTTCGCGTGGGACGGTCGTTGTCACCATCGTGACGGCGGCACCGTCCTGGAGATGGCTCGCGACAACTTCGCTGTAGTCGAGCTTGTAGACGTGATCCGCCGACAGCACCAGGAGCACGTCCGGCGAGAAGTCGCGGATTGCCTCGCGGTTGCGGAACAGGGCATCCGCGTTGCCGCGGTACCAACCGCCCTCCTGATCGTCGCCGAGGTACGGATGAAGCAGGCGCAGCCCGCCGTGGGTGCGGTCGAGGTCCCACGGCCGGCCGTTCGCCACCTGGCGGATCAGCTCGTGGGGCTCGTACTGCTGGAGCACCCACACGTCGCTGATCCCGCTGTGCGCACAGTTCGAGAGCGGGAAGTCGATGAGGCGGTAGACGCCGGCGTAGGGCAGCGCCGGCTTGGACCGTTCGGCGGTCAGCGGCGCGAGTCGGCTGCCCTCGCCGCCGGCGAGCACGAGGGCGAGGACTCCGGGTCGCGCCACCCGGTCTTACTTATTCGGGTCGTAGGGCTCGGTCTCGGGCTGCCGGGGCAGGTCAGCGGGCATGTCGCTGGAGCCGCCGCTCGCGGGCGGAGCCCCTGTCGTGGTCTCGTCCCGCGGGGGCGGGACCTGATCGATGGCTTCGGGCGACTTGTCGCCCATGCCGAGGAAATTCTTGATCTGATCGAGCAGCGACATCTGATCTCCTTAAGTGGAAGGGGCGGAAGCCTACCGATCGAGTGTACGCGGCTTCTGTCTGGGTCAAGGAGCCGGGGCCGTGATCTGCCACAGCACGGGTTGGCTCAGGTCGGCGCCGACGGTCAGAATCGTCCCGCGCAGGACGTCCATCCCGACCAGGCCCTGCGGGTCGTGCATCGAGGCGCGCACGGCCAGAGACGCGACTCGGACTTCGTGTCCCGACACGACTAGCGTCGCTTCGCCGGCGGTCGCGCCCATGACGTCCGCCCCGCTCACGCCCCCGCCCAGTCGTTCCGAGGCGGCGGCAGCCAGTCCCGGCACGGCGTCGCTCGAGAACTCCGTGTGCCGGCCGCCGGTGTTGAGCATCGTCGGGATCTCGGGATGCGGACTGACCGCCGCACGCACGACCACGCTGCTGAACGACTCCTCTCGCTTCAGGACGAGCGTCGTCAGTGCGGCGGAGCGCTCCGAGAGCCACGCGGCGACGGCGGTGGCGGTGCCCTCGACCAACAGCAGCTCATCCGCCACCAGGTCGATGACCGCAAGGGCGCTCGGGTGCAGGTGCTGGGGGCTGAGGATGCCGCCCACGCCCCACCCGGGGAACGGCGGTGGGGCGGGGATGGCGAAAGTCCCACGCAGCGTCAGGTCGAGCTCGCCGAGCTGGAGTCGGACGTCCTCCACGGACCAGCTCGGCATCGTGGCGCCGTTGTGATCGACGCCTTCTTCGCCCTCCTCGACGGCGAGACCGATCTGATCGACCAGTTCCTTGGTGAGCAGATGCACCTCGGATCCGGTGTCCAGGACCAGGCGTGTGGTGACCCCACCCACGCGGCCGGCGACCAGCGGCGCGTGCTCCGTGCTGCCGTCCGCCGTCTCGAAACTGATCGGCACGCGCGCCAGGACTCGGACGTCATCGGCAGGCAACACGAGCGTCGATCCTAGGGCCCAGCTGAGCCTGGATCCACGTCCGCCCCCGCCGCCGCGTCGACAGACGACCCTCGAGCGCCGAGGGATGAGGTGGGTGGGCTTCCGGTGTCCCGGAAGCCCACCTCGATCTGTCTAGGCGGCCGACGACGCTTGGGCTGTCGCCGGCTGTTGCTCGAGCGCGCTCGGATCCATCCAGACGATCTCCCAGAGGTGGCCGTCGGGGTCGTTGAAGCTCCGCCCGTACATGAAGTCCATGTCGTACGGGTCGTTCGCCGGCGATCCGCCGGCCCCGAGCGCCTTGTCGGCGAAGGAGTCGACCTCCGCCCGGCTGTCGGCTGACAGCGCGACGATCGCCTCGGTCTGGGCGCTCGGGTCCGCGAGCTGCTTCTTGGTGAAGTCCTGGAAGCGGCTCTTGATGAGCAGCATCACAAACGCGTCGTCGCTGACGATCATGCAGGTGGCGCTCTCGTCGGTGAAGCGAGGATCGAACGTGAAGCCCAGCTTGGTGAAGTAGTCGACGGACCTGTCGAGATCCTCCACCGCGAGGTTGACGAAGATCTTCCGGGACGTGGCTGTTGCCATGGTCTCCTCCTGATGAGTGGTGGGTTCGCTGGTAGGACCGGCGCCGCTCGGAGAACTCATCGGTCGGGCGGCGCGCGTCGCCGACGGATCGCTGAAGGCTTAGGCCGGGTGGCGTGGTACCCGTCCGAGTCTAGGATAGGCGGCTTGAGCGTCGCGCCCGAGACAAGACGGTGGGAAGCCCTCGTCGCCGCGCGCACAAGGGGTGATGTCGGGGAGGGGATCGCCTCAGTGCTGGCGATGCTGGGAATGCCCGACGTGATCTCGTTCGCCGGTGGCTTCCCCGATCCGCAGACGTTTCCACGCGAGCGCGTCTCGGCGCTCTTCCAGGAGTTTGCTGCCGCTGGCGAGGCGAGTGCGTTCCAGTACGCGCCGACGCGCGGGCTGGCCGGGCCGCTGGATGCTCTCGCAGGCCGGCTCGAGAGGCTGCAAGGGCGCCGTCCGGCCGACGACGAGCTACTGATCACGAGCGGCGCCATCGAGGCGCTCGAGCTGATCGGGAAGTCCTTCCTCGACCCCGGCGACCTCGTCGTCGTCGAAGGCCCGACCTATCTGGGCGCGATCCAGGCGTTCCGGAGCTTCGAGGCGACCCTAGTCGCCGTCCCGATGGACGAGCACGGGCTCGACGTGGACGACCTGGAGAGGCGTCTTGCCGGCGGGCTGCGCCCGAAGCTCGTCTACACCATCCCCGACCACCAGAACCCGGCGGGCGTCAGCCTCGCCGGCGAGCGGCGCGAGCCGCTCGTGGAGCTCGCGCGCCACTACGGGTTCCTGATCGTCGAGGACGTCGCATACCGGGAGCTCGGCTTTTCCGAGGAAACGCTCCCGAGCCTCTGGAGCCTCGGACCGGACGTCGTCGTGCAGGCGGGCACGACGTCGAAGACGTTCTTTCCCGGCGTCCGGCTCGGCTGGGCGGCCGGCCCGGCTGACGTCTCTGCACGGCTGGTCTCCGCCAAGCAGAACACGGACCAGTGCGCGGGCGCGCTGGGACAGCGGCTGTTCGAGGAATACGTTCGTCGCGGGTGGATCGACGAGCAGCTGGTGCTGTCGCGTGCGTTGTACGAGCGCAAGTGTGAGCGCTTGCTGGCCGCGCTCGAGCGCTCGATGCCGGACGGGGCGCACTGGACTCGACCGCAGGGCGGCTTCTTCTCCTGGCTGACGCTGCCGGCCGGCGGTGACTCGGCGGATCTGGCGCGGCGAGCGGTGGAGCGAGGCGTCGGGATCGTGCCCGGGATGCTGTTCTTCCCGGACGGCCGCGGCACGGATACGGTGCGGCTCTCTTTCAGCCTCGTGGACGAAGCGCAGATCGACGACGGCATCGAGCGGCTCGCGTCGCTCGTGACGAGCTGACGGACTCTGATTCCGTCTTCGGAACGGCGGGTTAGGCTCGGGATATGTCGGCGATCCGTATCGCGGTTGCGTCGACCCCGCTGACGGCGACGCTCGCAGAGGCGGTTCCGGCGGCCGTCTCGGCGGTGGCGGAGGCCGGTCGGCTGGGTGCCCGAATTGTCTGCTTGCCGGAGACGGGGCTTCCTGGACATCGCGCGCAGGCCCGGTCCGTGCCGGACGTGCCGAAGCACGCGCTCGACGATGCTCTGCAAGAGGTCGCGGAAGCGGCTCGCAGAGCTGGGGTCGTGACGATCGTCGGAACCGAGCGCCCGACGCCCTCGGGCCGCGAAATCCTGTCAGTCGTTCTCGGCGCGGACGGGACAAGGCTCGGCGAGCAGGCAAAGACGCAGATCGACGTGTCCGAGGAGCCGCACTACGTCGCGGGTACCGGTCGCCGAGTGTTCACGGCCGCGGGCGTGACGTTCGGGATCGCGATCTGTCACGAGGGCTTCCGCTACCCGGAGGTCGTCCGCTCGCTCGTGCTCGGAGGCGCGCAGATCATCTTTGCCCCCCATTTTGTGACGACCGAGGACGGCTCGCTGCCGGCCCGCTGGTGCGATGCGTCGAACCCGTACAACGAGAAAGCACTGCTTCTCCGGGCGCTCGAAAACACCGTCTACGTCGCCGCGGCCAACGTGGCCGGACGTGACCAGGGCTCGGCAACCTGCATCATCGCCCCCGATGGCACGCTCGTTACGAGCCTCGACTACGGCCGTGTCGGCGTCGTCGCAGCCGACCTCGATCTCGACCAGGCGGACCGCTTGCTTGCACTTCGCTGGGCGCCGGAGCGCAACATGCACCCAATTGACCAGACGGATACCAGGAGAGTGATGACGTGAACCCTCGCCGAGCGACGCATTACCGCTGGGACGACCTGCCCAAGGAGGAGCTCAATCCGCAGCTGGCGCGGCGCCTGATCTCGGGCGAGCGGCTGATGCTCGCGCACGTGTATCTGGACAAGGGGTGCGTCGTCCCCAAGCACGCGCACGAAAACGAGCAGCTGACCTACATCGTCGAAGGGGCCCTGCGCTTCTGGCTCGGCGAGGACGAGTCCGAGGTCGTCGACGTCGCGGCGGGCGAGGTGCTTCACCTGCCCTCGAACCTGCCGCACAAGGCGGAGGCGCTCGAGGACACGCTCGACGTCGACATCTTCTCCCCGCCGCGGCAGGATTGGCTCGACGGGTCCGACGCGTACCTCCGCCGGAGATGAACCTGGGTCTCGAAGGACGCCGGGCGCTCGTCACCGGCGGATCGAAAGGGCTCGGCGCCGCGATTGCTCGCGAGCTGGTGAGCGAGGGCGTGCGCGTCGCCATCTGCTCGCGAAACGAGGAGGAAGTGCTGGCGGCCGGCGAGGAGCTCGGCGTCGCGCATGCGCAAGCGGCCGACGTCACCGATCCCGAGCAGATACGCGATTTCGTGGGGCGCTCGGCGGAAGAGCTCGGCGGGATCGACTTCCTGGTCAACAACGCCGGCCGCGCGCATCCGGGCAACTTTGCGGCGCTGACCGACGAGGACTGGGTCGACGACCTGGACGTGAAGCTCTTCTCGCTGATCCGCTGCTCCCGCGAGGTGCTCCCCCACATGCGCGAGGCGGGCGGCGGCCGCATCGTCAACATCGGCGCGGTCTACTCGCGCTACCCCGACCCTGTGTTCTTCGCGACGTCGGTCAACCGCGCCGCGGGCAACTCGTTCACGAAGGCGCTGGCGATCGAGGTGGCCAAGGACAACATCCTCGTGAACGGCGTCAACATCGGCTTCGTCGTCACGCCGCAGTGGGACAACATCCACCGGCGGCGCGCCCCCGACAAGCCGCGCGAGGAGTTCCTCGACGGACTCGCCGCGCAGGAGGTGCCGCTCGGTCGCATGGGCAGGCCGGACGAGGTCTCGGGCCTGGTCGCGTTCCTGCTGAGCGAGCGGGCCAGCTACATCACCGGAGCGTCGATCGACGTTGCCGGCGGTATGGGCAGATACGTCTAGCCGGACTTGACGCCATGTGGCCGGAGTTTCCGGGCCGGACTAGGATCCAGGACGCTTCGATCCCGACCGACTGGAGGCCACGATGGCGACGAAGCCGATCCCTGAGGGCTACCACACCCTCTCCCTGTACCTCACCGTCGAGAAGGCGGCTGAGGCGATCGATTTCTACAAGACCGCGTTCGGTGCCAAGGAGCGGGTGCGCATGGCGGCGCCCGACGGATCGATAGGCCACGCTGAGCTCGAGATCGGAGACTCGGTCCTGATGTTGTCGGATCCGTTCCCGCAGTCGACTGTGCGGCCGCCGAAGGAGATCGGCGGCACGACCGCGAGCGTCTTCATGTACGTCGAGGATGTCGACGCGGTCGTCAAGCGGGCCGTCGACTCGGGCGCGACGGTGACGATGGAGGTCGCGGACCAGTTCTGGGGCGACCGCTTTGGCACGGTCACCGACCCGTTCGGCCATGTGTGGTCGATCGCGACCCACGTCGAGGACCTCACGCCGGAGGAGATCGAAGAGCGCGGCAAAGCCGCCATGGCCGGAATGACGGCCTGAGAAACGCTGGGGCCCGCCGGCATGACCGGCGGGCCTCCGCCGACACGCGCTCAGTCGGGTAGCCAGCCGTCGCGGTATCGCGTCGGCTGGCGCCCGCGGAAGCGCGCGTACGCCTCTTCCGCGTCGCTCGTGTCCTGCTCGACGCTCACACCGTGGCGGGCCGCAGTCTCGTCGACGGTGTAGCCGCCCCAGACCGGGCCTGCCGAGGGGTCGCGGGCTCCTACTGCGAGTACCACGCACGGCGCGTCTCCCGCCCCGACGATGATGTGCTTCGTCCGGGCGGGGCAGTGCACGAAGTCCCACTGACGGAGCAGGCGCTCCTCCCCCTCCACGATCAGCAGTGCCTCGCCGGCGAGCACGAGGAAGTCCTCCTGATTGGCCTCCCAGTGGTACATGCCCATGGACTGGCCAGGCTCGAGGACGCTGAGGTTGATCCCGAGCTGCGGAAACTCCGGCTCACCTTCGAACCCGCAGACGGCCGAGCGCCCCTGCGCGTGGCGCCAGCGCGCTTCGCGCGCGTTGAGTACGAACCAGCCGTCCCCCTCGGGGGCGAGTCCGTGCTCGGTCGAGTCGACCTGCGCCTCAGGAACCATCGCCGGGAGCCTGTCGGACCGTCCCGAGCTGCGCAAGCCCGCTCGTCCGGCGTTGCGGAAGATGACTTTCGGTACCTGGGAGCAGGTGCCCTTGTATCGCACGTTTGATATTAATGCGAGGCACATGCGAGTTCGGATGCTGGTGCTTCTGGCGGCGATGGGCGGCGTGGTTGGCTGCGCCGGATTCGGCGGCGACAGCGCCGAGCCGGTGCTACTCGATGAGATGCGCGGGCTCTTCCGGGGGGTGGGGATCGGATCGTCGAGCGCGGAGGTCCGCGGGCGGTTCGGCGAGCCGCCCGCGTTCGAAGGATTCGCGCCACTCGAGCCCGACACGGTCAAGGGCCCGTACGCGTTCAGCGTGCCGAACAACGCGACACCCACGGTGATGCGGTACGAGCGCGCTGCGTTCATCCTGGCGGACGACCGCGTCTATGGGTTCGTCACAAGCGATGAGGGCGCGATGTTGAGGCGCAAGGTTGGCGTCGGCGACGTCCGCGCCTGCACCGGGCGGCTTACTTCGCGCCGCTACATCTGGTTCGGCGGCGATCCGATCAGCAACATCACCGTCGGCGTGAGCCCGCTCGGCCGGCCATCGTGAAGGACGCTGCGCCGGACTGGGTTGAAGCAGCCCGGCGCGAAACAGTGTGGCGAGTGCGACCCTCTAGCTGCAGCCGGTGTTCGTCCCGCAATCGCGACAGGTGTAGCAGGAGCCGGTGCGCACCATGCGCCCGCCGCACTTGGCGCACTCGACTGCGTCCTCCCACGCGTTGAAGAGCGCCGTCTGGCCCGACGGGGGCGCCTCGGACTTCTCAGCGCCTTCCTCCGGCGGGGCCAGCTGCGCGCCGTTCGCGTAGGCGGCCGCCAGGCGGGCTCGCACCTCTGGCGAGAGGATGCCGACTTCCTCCTGCTGATCGGGCGTGAGGAACTTCTTGCCCATCCACCGGAAGATGTAGTCGACGATCGACTTGGCGATGCGGATGTCCTCGTCGTTCGTCTGCCCGGACGGCTCGAAGCGCATGTGGCTGAACTTCGAGACGTACACCTCGAGCGGCACGCCGTACTGGAGGCCGAGCGAGACCGAGATCATGAACGAGTTCATGAGACCGGCCAGCGTCGTGCCCTCCTTGGCAATGTCGACAAAGATGTCGCCGGGAGTGCCGTCCTCGAACAGGCCCACGTGGATGTAGCCCTCGTACTCGCCGACCTGGAACTTGCGGCCGATCTCGGTCCGGTCGTCCGGTAGCCGGCGGCGCTGCGTGAGCGGCACCGGCGGCGTCGCGGCCTCCGCCTTGCCCGACAGCGGCTGCGCCGTCTTGGAGCCGTCCCGGTAAATGGCGATCGCCTTCACACCGAGCCGCCAGGCGTCGGTGTACAGGCCTGCAATGTCCTCGACCGTAGCCGTCTCCGGCAGGTTGACCGTCTTCGAGATGGCGCCCGAGATGAACGGCTGGACGGCACCCATCATCTTCACGTGACCCATGTAGTGGATGGCGCGGTCGCCGACAGCACAGTCGAAGATCGGGTAGTGGTCGGCCTTCACGTACGGCGCGCCGACGACCGTGTTGCGCTCGTCGATGAACGCCACGACTTCCTCGACCTCGTTCGGTGCGTAGCCGAGCTTGTCGAGCGCCATCGGCACGGTCTTGTTCACGATCGTGATCTCGCCGCCGCCTACGAGCTTCTTCGACTTGACGAGCGAGAAGTCAGGCTCCACGCCGGTCGTGTCGCAATCCATCATGAAGCTGATCGTGTTGTGGCTGA
>DAITAO010000087.1:0-13345 GCA_036824245.1 Gaiellaceae bacterium
TGCTTCTGGACCACATCGGCCGTGTTGCTCTGCTCGGCCTTCTGCTCGCCGAAGTCGGCTTTCTGATCGCCTTCCTGGCCAGCGTTCCCGTGCTCCTTGTCGCCTTTGCCGCAGCAGCCTGAACCCGACTGGTCGAGCTTCTGGCTCTGGTCGGCGTTCTGCTCCTGCTCGGCCTTGTTCTCCTGAACGACGACCGCATTCGCCTCGTTGCCGTTGCCCTGGTGGTTGGACGTCTTCGCGTCACCACCGAGCGCGAGCGCCGGAGCGAGATTGAGGTTGCCGTTTCCCTGGTACTGGCCGACGTTGGCCTGGTTCTCCTGGTACGCGTGCTGTTCGCCGAACTCGGCCGTCTGCGTTCCGACCTGCTCCAGGCCTGGGGCCTCGGAGCCGCCGGAGGCAGCCGCCGTGCCGGCGCCGGCGAGTGCGAGCAGCACGCTCACACACGCCGCTAAGGCATAGCGTTTCATGCGATTTCTCTCCCTTGTCTCGAGCTTTTTGCGAACGAAGCGCCGGGCGCGCGGGCGCCGACGCTATGAGGTCACCCGCGGCCGGTTAGCCGGGGCGCTCGAGCGCAGAGAGCTGTAACGGCGGCCGCAGCAGCGCGGAATCCGGCCGGAGCAGACGACCGGGGCCGAAGGCCGCCAGAAGGAATGCCGCGACGAGCGCGGCGAAAACAGGTGGGATTGCGGGCGCTCCGCCGCCTGCCGACATCGACGTCAGCAGCCCGTCCAGCGGACCGCCGGGAAGGTCGAGCGGGAAGGGCCGGTGAGCGTTGGCCGCGCGGCGAGATCCTGCGCGGTCGGCCGGCTCGACGCCTGCGATGAGCGGCGGGTCGTCTATCAGGAGCGCGCCGAAGAAACCGGGGGCCTGAGTAGTCGCTCCGGCCGCAAGTGGGGTCCACTCGGACGTGACGGAAGGCAGGGCCGGTACTGCGCCGGCCGTGCCGCGCTCCACCTCGGGAGCGGCAGGCTGTGCCGGCGCTGAATTGCCCGGCTCGGCGACCATGGTCTCCGCGTTACCGCCCGTGGTCCGCTCGACAGCAGTGGTCGTCTCGGCAACGACAGCCGGGGCGATCTGCAGGGCTCCCGATGCGGGTTCCGTCACGGTCGAGACCGCGTCCTTCGCAGTGCGCGTGACGCCGGCAACTGTCTTGGTTGCCGTATTCGTAACTGCGCCCACGTCCCTGGTGACTTTCTTCACGGTGCCGTGGACGACCTTCGCGGTGCTGGTCTTCGCGGCTGTCAGGGTCGTGGTGGTGCTCTCGACCACGCCGGCGACGTCCTGGGCCGGCGGCGGCGTGTCTGCGGCCGCCGGTCCCGCTGCGACTGCGTCCACCGTCTGAGCGGCGGCGGCGGTCGACTGCGACACGGTCGAGCCGGCAGCCTGCGTCACCGTCGAGACCGTCTGGGCGATGAGCCCGGGTTGCCCCTCGGCGGCGCCCGCAACGGCAGGCGTCGCCAGTGCTGCGCAGAGCGCAAGCAAGAGAGCGCCTAGTCGCGCTCGACGCCTCGTCGGCGTGGCTACCGCAGTTGCCGCAGTGCTCATTCTCCCCCTTTGGCGCTCTCTTCCAGGCAGCGCCGTTTTCGAAACCCGTCTCCAAATGTACCGCGATTCGCTCGCTTTTTGAAGTGCAGGCCCGATGACGTTGGCGATTACCCTCCCCGCGGGGAGACGATCGAAGTTCAGTCGCTCGAGAAGACGTACGGTACAGACGTGCGCGCACTTGACGGCGCGACGTTCTCCGTGCGCGACGGCGAGGTGTTCGGACTCCTGGGCCGAACGGCGCCGGCAAGTCGACCACGGTCCGGATCCTCGTCACACTGACGAAGCCGGACGGTGGCCTGGCGTTAATGGCTGTGCTCGCCACCCGGGGCGTGTACGCCAGTCGGTCGGCTACGTACCCCAGGCATCAGGAGTGCGCACTTATGTCAGTGGCCGTCGGCCGGCGACGATTCGCTCGGCTTCCGGTGCACGGTCGTCTGACAGCTCCAACGGCCCCGGGCCATCCCGGTGATCCTCTCGGCACTCAGAAGTCCGCCGCGTGCCGGTGGCGTCCGTGACGTCTCCGCGGCCCTCACTCGACGACGTGTGCCTGTCTTCACGGGGCGCGACTTCCACTCCGACGAGCGAGGCTGGATTGTGAACTTGGATGTGTCGGCGGTCGGTGACACGAGTCAAGTCTTGCCCGCCCTGATTCCCGAGTGATGCAGTGGGCGCCTGCTAGCGCGCGCTGTAGCGGGTCTATCCTCGGAGCATGCGCGCGCTGTTCTGTGCCTGCATCGCGCTTGTGCTGGCCGTTGCGGCGACGGGCGCCCCTCGCCAACAGAGGTTCGCAGTCGGGCAATACGACCCGGCCTGGTCTCCCGACGGCCGCTGGATCGCGTTCTCCAACTCGCCCTGCAACATCGGCGTCGTCAGCGTCGCCACGCGGAGGGCGGACTACGACCTAGTCGAAGGGGCAGGGCCTACATGGACACCGAGCGGCCGGCTTGCCTTTTCGCGCGTCGACCGCTCAACCGCGCGCGAGGTCGTCCCGGTCACATGCCCTAACCCCGCCGGATCGCCGAGACCCGGCACCGTGGCGCTGGGTGGATCGATCCACGTCGCGACCACGACGCGCGCCGGCGGCGACTTCCGCTGGTTCGGATTCCCCGAGCAGCGCCTTCATCCAGCGTGGTCACCCGACGGCAGCCTGGTGGCCTTCGCGCGAGCCGCGAACGGTCTCAGCTGGCATCTGCAGGTCACCAAGGCTGACGGCAGCGCAGCGCCATGGATGCTCCCGCCTTCCCAGAGCGCGCGCGCCTCGACGCCTGCCTGGTCCCCGGACGGGCGGCGCATCGCGTTCACACGCACCGGAGTGGATCCAGCCGGCGGCAACGCGCATGACGTCTACCTGGTCAACGCTGATGGCACCGGCCTCCGGTCAGTCACGCAGCCCGGAAACGGCCTCGACGAGCAACACCCATCGTGGTCACCGACCGCCGTGCTCGCGTACGCGCGAGGGATCTGGATCGTCGTTGGGCAGCGACAGATTTTGCGCGGTGGCGAGCCGGCGTGGTCGCCCGACGGCCGCTGGCTCGCGTTCCGCGGGGCAGCCGACGAGCGAACCGGAGACGACTACGTGGGAGCCATCTACATCATCCGCCCCGACGGCACCGGACTGACCCGGCTGACCGGCGAGTCGATCTCGAAATGGACCGACGACCCTGCGTGCACGATCGCGGGCACTCCGCGTCCGGACATCTTGCGCGGCGGGGAGCGTCGCGACTTCATCTGCGGCCTCACGGGCCGCGACGCCGTCGGCGGGCTCCGGGGTAACGACACGCTGATGGGAGGCGACGGCCCCGACCTGCTGACGGGCGGCGGCGGGTCGGACGAGCTGCACGGCGGCGCGGGGGCCGATCGAATCTATGCCGCGGAGCGCAGGCCCGTGCGCGACGTCGTCTCCTGCGGAGGCGATCGCGACACCGCGCTCGTCGACCGCCTCGACCAGGTTTCCCCGGACTGCGAGCGGGTAGTCCGCGCGCGTTAGACTCGCGGCCCCCGACCGAGGAGAGGACATGGACGACGAGCGCACGACGCTCAGCGACGACGAGATGACGACCGCGTTCGGCGAGACGCGCGCCGAGGTCGCGGATGCCGACCAGGACGATCCGGATACGGACGCGACAGACGCCGACGCGGACGACACGGACGCCGACGCAGACGACACGGACAGCTAGCGCGCTCTCGCGCTGCGTCGCTCCAGTCGATGAGGAGCGGTTCCGGCGCGAGTACTGGGAGCGGGCGCCGCTTTTCGTGCCGAGGCACGAGGAGGGGCGCTTCGACGAGCTGCTGTCACGCGGCGAGGCGGAGAGGCTCGTCACCTCCACGGCTCTGCGCGAGCCCGGGTTCCGGCTGGTCAAAGCCGGAGAGCAGGTCTCCGGCTACACGCAGGACGTGCCGTGGCGGCCGCGTCCCTTCACGGGGACGATCGACGTACGGCGAGTGCTGGACGAGTTCGAGCGCGGCGCGACCATCGTCCTTCAGGCGCTGCACGTCAGCCATGCCCCCCTGGCGGCGTTCGGCCGCGAGCTCGAGGCCGAACTTCGCCACCCCGTCCAGGTCAATGCGTACTACACGCCCCGCGCTGCGCAGGGCCTTCCCGTACACCACGACACACACGATGTCTTCGTGCTCCAGGTCTCCGGCGAGAAGCGCTGGCTCGTCTACGCGCCCTTGCTCGAGCTGCCGCTGCGCGACCAGCGCTACTCAGCCGAGCTCGGCGAGCCGGGCGAGCCGCTGCTCGACGTGACGGTGGCGCCGGGAGACACGCTCTACCTACCTCGCGGCTGGCTCCACGAGGCGCTCACCTCGGAGACCGATTCCCTGCACCTGACGGTGGGCGTCAACGTCGTCACATGGCTCGACGCGCTCGGCTCCGCACTCGACGAGTGCGGCGACGATGTGCGCTTTCGCGGCTCCGTCGACGCGGGCGACGCGAAGGATGTCGTCGATGCGCTCGCAGCCCGGTTGCGCACGATGGATGTCGAGCGGCACCGCGAGGAGCGCCTCGCGCGGCGCCGCCGCCTGCTGCTCGACGACGGGTTCGAGCAGCTGCGCGCGCTGCGGGCGCTCGCGATCGACACGCCGGTCGAGCGCCGCCCGACGACCTATCGGCTGGACGGCGACGATCCGCTCCGCCTCGCGTTCGACGGCGTCGAGCTGGGCCTGCCGGCGCGCCTGCGCGACGAGCTGGAGTTCCTCGCCGAGGCTCAGGTGCCGGTGAGCGCCGCCGACCTCCCGGGCCCACTGGACGACGAGGGCAGGCTCGTGCTCGTCCGACGGCTCGTCCGCGAAGGCTTCCTGAGAACTGTCTAGACAGGTGCGCTGGAAATCGCGCGCGGCGCGCCTGCCACGAAGCGGCGCGGGCGCTTCAGCTCGACCGCATCGCAGGTGAGGTAGGTGAGCTCACCCTGTTCTCGCCGCACGTCCACCTCGTACTGGCCGCCTGCTTCGAGGCGAACCAGCCAGCCTTCGCCGGCCCGCTTCGACCCGAGAACCCGTACCTCGTCGAGCCCGGTCAGACCCGTCACCTCGCGGACCGCGCGCTCGGCTGCCTGAACCGGAAAAGGATGGATCGAGCGGCCGCGGTAGCACGCGAGGTGCACCCGGCCGGAGAGGTACTCGTCGACGAGCGGCCAGGCGTCAGCCGCACCGACGCGTCCGAAGTACAGGCCTTCGGGCAGGCAGACGAGATTGCCGGCAAAACGATCCCCGCCGAGATGCGTCGACTGCCACACCCAGTCCTCGTTCACCCAGTCGCGCAGGCGCTCGAAGAGCGGCCGGCCGTAGCGTGCGCAGCAGCGGTCTCGCTTGCCGTGCGTGCAGACGACCAGCAGGGGGTGCCGGACATGCGTCGCACCCCCGGAACCGCTCAGCAGCGCCAGTACGTCGAGGTGCGCCAGCTCGGCGTAGTCCTCGATCTCCACGGCATGCACGGACGCGCCCTGCTCGGCCGTGTGCACCAGGTAGACCCGCCTGCGCGGGACGTGCCGGCGCTCCGGCCGGCGAATGAACAGCAGACGCGCGTGCGGGAGCAGAGCCAGCTGTGCACGCACTGCATCCTTCGCGGATTCCGGCAGCCGGCTGCCGCCGAGGACGTCGCGGCTCCATACGCCCTGATACTCGATGAGCAGCCAATTGTCGACCCGGCTCGCGGTGGCGGCGAGCGGCTCGCCCGCTTCACTCGAGATCTGCGCGCAGAGCGGCCTATTCGGCTGCGTCATTCGCCTCCTGCGCGACCACGCAGATCACCTGGCCGGTGTTGATCGGCTCACCTGGAGCAACCGACAGCTGAGTCACGCGGCCGGCGAGGTGTGCGGTGACCTCGTTCTCCATCTTCATCGCCTCGACGATGCAGAGCACCTCGCCCGGCTGCACGTCCTGGCCCTCCTCGACGCGCACGGCCAGCACCGTGCCCTGCATCGGGCTCACTACGGCCTCCCGGCCTGTGCCGTGCGTGTCCGACGCCCGGACGCGCTCGCGCCGCCGGCGCGCCAGGGCAGCGTGCGGCGGCTCGGGAGCGAGCAGCTTGACGTCGTAGCGACGGCCGTCCAGCTCGACCGTCGTGCCCCGTTCGACGAGCGTTCCGTCCGACGACGGCGCTAATGTTGTCTCATGAGACAACCGGCTTGCGCGCTCTGCGAGCACTTCCGAGTCCACGACACCATGGCACGTTTCGCCCGCGGCAAAACACGGGTGTTCCAGCAGCGCTCGGTGGAAGCCGATCAGCGTCGTCACGCCCCCGATCTCGTACTCCTCGAGCGCGCGCAGCATGCGCCGGCGCGCGTGCTCTCGGTCGACGCCGTGCACGATCAGCTTCGCGACGAGGGGGTCGTACAGGCCGGACACCTCGCCGCCTTCCGTCACACCCGAGTCGACGCGCACGCCGGGCCCACCCGGCTCCCGGTAGCTCGTGATCCGCCCGGGCGTGGGCAGGAAGCCGCGTGAGGCGTCCTCCGCGTTGATGCGGCACTCGATGGCGTGGCCGGTGAAGCCCACGTCGTCCTGACCGAAGGCGAGCGGCTCGCCCGCGGCGATCAGCACCTGCTCGCGAATGAGATCGAGCCCGGTGACGAGCTCCGTGACCGTGTGCTCGACCTGGATGCGCGTGTTCATCTCGAGGAAGAAGTACTCACCTTCGCGGGAGAGCAGGCCTTCGATCGTGCCTGCCGAGCGGTAACCCACGGCGCGGGTGGCGTCGACGGCTATGCGGCCGATGCGCTCCCGAAGCGAGTCATCGACGGCCGGAGAAGGGGTCTCCTCGACGAGCTTCTGGTGCCGCCGCTGGATCGTGCAGTCGCGTTCGCCGAGATGGACGACGTTGCCGTGGGAATCGGCCAGCACCTGCACCTCGACGTGGCGTGGATCCTCGAGGTAGCGCTCTACATAGACGGCTGGGTCCGAAAAGTACGCCTGTCCTTCGCGCTGAGCGGACTCAAAGGAACGCTCGGCCTCGTCCGCGCTGCGCACGACTTTGAGACCTTTGCCGCCGCCGCCTGCCGACGCCTTGATCGCGATTGGCCAGCCCAGCTCCCCGCCGAGACGCACGACGTCTTCGGCGCCGGCCACGGGTGCGGTCGTGCCGGGGATGATCGGGACGCCGGCCCGCTGCATCAGCTCGCGCGCGGCTACCTTCGATCCCATCAGCTCGATCGCCTCGGGCGGCGGCCCGATCCATGTGATGCCGGCCTGCCCGCAGGCGCGGGCGAAGCCGGCGTTCTCGGCCAGGAACCCGTATCCCGGGTGGATTGCCTCGGCTCCGGCGCGCCCCGCCGTTTCGAGGATGCGTTCCACGTTGAGGTAGCTCTCCGCCGGCGGGCCGGCGCCGATCAAGTACGCCTCGTCAGCAAGCGCAGCGTGCAAGGAGCCGCGGTCGGCCTCGGAGTAGACCGCGACGTTCTCGATGCCGAGCTCGCGCAGCGTCCGGAAGATGCGAACGGCGATCTCGCCGCGGTTGGCGACGAGCACTTTGGTGAACCGCGTCACAGCGCCTATTCTCGCCTGCGCCGGCGCCTGCCCGGCCCGCGGGGCGCTAGTGAGCGCTTAGCGCCGACCGGCCGAGCGGGCACGCGGTGGTGGATGTACCGGACTGCGCACGGGAGCAGTGAGGGCCGGAAGGAATCCATCCAGGGCGTCGACGTTCTCGAGCAAGCCGGCGTTTCGCCAGGCGCTGCGGTACGGCGCCGGGGCGGTCTCCGCACTGAGCAGCGCCTCCAACGCGCGCCCCATCGCCTTGCTGCTCTGCGCGTCCGGCAGCGGAGAAGACTCGAACTTCACTCGATCTAGGGTAGACCGCCGACCAGGCTTCTGACGATTGCGGGAGGGTGAGTCGCTCCCTCGCGATCTTTGCATGCCTGGTTGTGACACTCGTTGCGGCGGTCGACGCTCAGGCTCGCCCTCCGGGCGTCTCGTGGGCCCAGAGCCACATCCGCTTCGTGGTGGCCCGCGGCTTGATGGCCGAGGACGTCGCCTCGTTCCGGCCGGATGACACGCTCACGCGCGGCGAGCTCGCCGCACTTGTCACCGCGCTGAACAAGCGGCCGGCTGCCGGCCCGGTCGATCCCGCGGAACCGCGCATGGCCGACCCGCGCATGGTGAGCGTCGCTCAGCTCGACGCGCGCCTGGTAGGGGCTCTCGGCCTGTCATCGTCGGCTGCGACGTTCCTGAGCGGTGCCCGCGGGGCAGGCCTGACGGTGACCGGGCGCTTCGGGACAGAGGTGGTGGCACGCCTCCTGGGGCTTCGCACGAACCACCCGAACGGCCAGGATGACCTCGAGCTCGCACCGGCGGATCCCGTCACGCGGGCCGAGACCGCGTTCTCGGCGGCGCGGATCCTGAGGCTGTCACCGCGGGACGCCGAGCACATCGAGACGGCGGCCGACACCTTCGCTCTCCCGTCGCTGACGGGCTGGCAGAAGCGAGTGCTCGGCACTGCGGCCGCGTTGATCGGCCACCCCTACGTGTGGGCCGGAACGAGCGAGTTTCCCGAGGGACCCCTGGGCCCACAGATCAAGGGCGGGTTCGACTGCTCCGGCTTCGCCTGGCGCGTGTTCAAGGTGCAGGCATACCCGTCAGGCGCCGCGCTGGCGAAGACGCTCCGAGGCCGCACCGCCGCCGCCATGGCAGGCGAGGTGCCGGCGGCACGCCGTATTGCGTTCGTCCGCCTCGCTCCGGCCGACCTCGTCTTCTTCGCTCCCGGCGGCAGCCGGGCGAAGGCCGGTGCCGTCGACCACATGGGCGTCTACCTCGGCTCGGGATGGATGATCCATTCCTCTCGCTACGGAGTGGCGCTCGCGCCGATCTCGAGCGGCTGGTACCGCGAGCACTTCGCCTGGGGCAGGCGCCCGCTGGCCGAAGCCGGGCTTGCCTGAGTCGCTAGCGGACCTCAACCTCGGCCGGTAGCCCGCCGCGTGGTCGGAGCGTGATTCCTCCGTACGGCTCAACCGGGCGATCCTCGAGCAGGCGAAAGCGGAGCCGCTGTCCGATGGCGGCGAGTGCCAGCAAGCCCTCGAGCCGGGCCAGATTCTCGCCCAGACAGCGGTGCGGCCCATCGCCGAAGGGCAGGTAGCTGAACCGGTGTGGGCGCGGTTCGTTCGCAAACCGGCGCGGATCGAACTGCTCGGGGTGCGGAAAATGGTGCGGATGCCGGTGGAGGATGTACGGGCATATGTAGAGGGCGGTGCCCGCCCGCACCGCGGCGCCGCCGGGTAGCCGGTCGTCGGTGAGCGGTATGCGCGCGTAAATCCACGTGGGCGGATAGAGACGTAGCGCCTCGTCGAGGATCGCTCCGGCGGGACCGAGCCGGGTCCAGTCCGCAGCGGTTGGGGGCCGCCCCTCGAGCTCCTCGAGCCCGCCGTGGAACTGGGCCTCGATCGCCGGATGCCTCGCGAGCAGGTACCAGGTCCAGGTGAGCGTCTCTCCGAGCGTCTCGTAACCGGTGCTCGTGAACGCCAGGACCTCGTCTCGCACGGCTCGGTCGCTCAGTCCCGATCCGTCCGGCGCTCGCAAGGCGAGCAGGGCGGCCAGAAGATGGTCTTCTCCCTCGGCGGCACGCGCGCGCTCGATCGCTGCGAAGATCGCCTGGTCTATGTCGCGAAGCGCGGCCGCGTGCTCGCGGACCAGCCTCGTCGGAAGGCGCTCGCGGAGGGGAAGCCTTCCCCAGTAGAGATACTCGGTGTAGCGCCGGCGAGCGTGGATCGCGTGCGCGAGGCGCGCGCGCTCGAGTTGATCGTCGGCCTTGCCGAGGAGGATGTCGAGGATCGCGGCGCGTGTGAGGTCGGCCATCTCGACCATCAAGTCGAGCCGCTCGCCGCTCCTTCGCGCTGCGAGCCACGACTCGATGCAACCGGTCATCGCGGGCCCGAAGCCGACGACCACCGCGCGGTGGAAGAGCGGCTGGAGAAGCCGCTTCCGCTCACGGTGCGCCTGACCCGTGCTCGTGAGCACCCCCTCGCCTGCCCGCCGGCGCCCTCGGGCGCTCGTGAGCTGGGGTGTCTTCACGTAGTTCGCAGCGTTTCCCAGCAGCACGTGACGGACGTCTTCCGGGTCGGCGACCAGGAAGCGCCCGGGACGGACGCGAACGAGCTCGTTGTACGAGAAACGCCGCGGAGACAGGATGCCGAGGCGCCGCCGGATAAAGGGCGGGAGCTCTCCCGTGGCAGGAGAGGACATCCGCTCAGGTTCGGCGCCCGAGCAGGGACGTCGCGCCACTCCGGTCGCCGCAGGCGCCGTCAGAGCGGGATGTTTCCATGCTTTCGAGCCGGTCGGCGCTCGCGCTTCGTGAGCGCGGTCTCCAGCGCGTCGATGAGCACAGGTCGCGTGCGGCGCGGCTCGATCACCTCGTCCACGTAGCCCCGCTCGGCGGCCACGTAAGGATTGGCAAACCGCTCGCGGTAGTCCGCGATCAGCTCGGCACGCCGTGCCTCGGCATCGTCGGCCTCCTCCAGCTCCCGCCGGAAGACGATGTTCACTGCTCCCTCCGGGCCCATGACGGCCACCTCGGCAGTGGGCCACGCGAAGTTGAAGTCGGCGCGGATGTGCTTGGAGCTCATCACGTCGTACGCACCCCCGTAGGCCTTGCGCGTGATGACGGCGAGCTTCGGCACGGTCGCCTCGCAGTAGGCGTACAGCAGTTTGGCGCCGTGCCGGATGATCCCGCCCCACTCCTGTGCCGTGCCGGGCAGGAAGCCCGGCACGTCGACGAACGTGACGAGCGGGATGTTGAAGGCGTCGCACGTGCGCACGAACCGTGCGCCCTTGACCGCCGAGTCGATGTCCAGGACTCCCGCCAGCGCGCGCGGCTGGTTCCCGACCACGCCGACCACGTGCCCGCCCAGGCGGGCGAAGCCGCACACGAGGTTCTCCGCCCAGCGCTCGTGCACTTCGAGGAAGTCGCCGTCGTCGACCACACGGCTGATGACGTCTTTCATGTCGTACGGCTTGTTCGGGTTGTCCGGGATGAGCGAGTCGAGCTGCGCGTCCTCTCGCCCCTTCGCGTCGGAGGGCTCGAAGTAGGGCGGCGGGTCGAGGTTGTTCTGCGGCAGGAACGACAGCAGGTAGCGCGCGTCGTCGAGACACGACTCCTCGTCGGGCGATGTGAAGTGCGCAACGCCCGACTTCGAGGCGTGGGTGGCGGCGCCGCCGAGCTCCTCGAACGTCACCTCCTCGCCCGTCACCGTCTTCACCACGTCGGGGCCCGTGATGAACATGTACGACGTCTTCTCGACCATGAAGACGAAGTCCGTCATCACCGGCGAGTAGACCGCGCCACCGGCGCACGGGCCCATGACGAGGCTGATCTGCGGCACGACGCCCGACGACTGCACGTTCCGCCAGAAGATCTCCGCGTAGCCGGCGAGCGAGACGACGCCCTCCTGGATGCGCGCGCCGCCTGAGTCGTTGATGCCGATCACCGGGCACCCGTACTTGGCGGCGAGATCCATGATCTTGCAGACCTTCTCGGCGAACACCTCGGAGAGGCTGCCGCCGAAAACGGTGAAGTCCTGCGAGAAGACGAAGACACGGCGGTCGAAGATCGTTCCGTAGCCCGTAACGACCGCGTCGCCGTAGGGGCGGCGCTCGAGCATGCCGAAGTTCGGCTCGCGGTGGCGCACATAGCGGTCGAGCTCGACGAAGGAGCCGGGGTCGAGCAAGCGCTCGATGCGCTCGCGGGCGAGCAGCTTGCCGGCCTGGCGCTGCCGCTCTATTGCGCGGTCGCCGCCCGCATGCAGCGCCTCCTCGCGCAGCGCCTCCAGCCGACCCAGCTTGGCGGCGGTCGTTTCCTCGGCGACGTCGGGCCTGTCCTCGGTGGCGGCCATTGAGCCTAGTATCGCGTCGTGGGCCTGCCGCCGCTCGACCGCTCGACAATCTGGCCGTACGAGGAAGGGGAGCCGGGTGAGTTCTGCTACCAGCGCTACGCGCACCCCGTGGGGGCAGAGGCGGAAGGGCGGCTTGGCGAGCTCGACGGCGGCCGCGCGCTGCTGTTCGCCTCGGGAACGGCCGCCGGTTCCACGGTGGCACTGGCGCTGCTCAAGCCCGGCTCGACGGTGGCGCTCGCCGAGGGCTGCTACTTCGGGACCGGTCGCATGCTCCGGCTGCTCGAGCGTTGGGGAATCCGCACGATCGAGTTCGACCAGACGGGCGCGCCGCCCGCCGACGTCGACCTGATCTGGCTCGAGGCGCCGTCCAACCCGCTGCTCTCGTTCCCAGACCTCGAAGCGGCCGCAGCCCACCCCGCTCCGGTGCTCGTCGACGCGACCGCGTCAACGCCCGTGCTGCTGCGCCCCCTCGAGCACGGCGCCGACCTCGTCCTGCACAGCGCCACCAAGTACCTCGGCGGGCACTCGGATGTCCTCCTCGGAGCAGTGGTGTGCGGCAGCGAGGCGGATGCCGAGCAGCTGCTCGAATTTCGCACGCGGGCGGGGGCGGTAGCCGCGCCCGACCCCGCCTGGCTGCTGCTGCGCGGCCTGCTCACGCTCGAGCTCCGCGTGCGCCGCCAGTCGGAGACGGCGCTCGAGCTCGCCCGGCGCCTCGCCGCGGACACTCGCGTGGAACGTGTTCGTTACCCGGGCCTCGGTGACGAGCTGGCCGCTCGTGCGATGGAAGGAGGCTTCGGCGGGCTCATGTCATTCGACGTTCGCGGCGGCGGCGACGCGGCGCGGGCCTTCGAGCTGGCGACGCGGGTGATCGTGAACGCGACAAGCCTGGGCGGCGCGCAAACCACGCAGGAGACTCGGCACCGCTGGGAGGCCGACCGGGTGCCGGAGAACCTCGTGCGCTTGAGCGTCGGCCTCGAGGACGTCGAGGAGCTGTGGGCCGACCTCGACCAGGCACTCGCGGCGGCGACCTAGCGCTGCTTGCGGCAGAAGGCCAGCTGGGCGTTCAGGAGTCCGCGCAGATAGTCGCCTACGCGCCTCAGCCGTAGGGGCTCGTCGCCGCGCACCGCGCGCACGATGCGGCCCCCGTAGCTGATCCGGTACTCGGCCTTGCTCTTCGCCTCACCCGCGGGATAGCGCAGGCGGAGCGTGGGGAATTGCGCTTCTGACAGGAGCCGCTCGAGCCGATTCATCTGGAACTCACGCAGACGCGAACTGCACGTCGCGGCGACCGGCTTCGTCGAGGCTGCCGCTAAGGCGCCGCTCTTCAGCACCGAGAGCCTGCGGTCGATCGACGGCCCTTTCTCCTGGTAGACGACGAGCAGCGCGCTCGTGGCCTTCGGGCCGGGCGGCTCGGGCCCTGCGCCGGCGGACGCAGCCGCGGCGAGCGCGAGGAGGGAGATGACGGTGAGAACGCGCATATCCAG
>DAITAO010000142.1:0-3309 GCA_036824245.1 Gaiellaceae bacterium
CTCCGATCTGGCCGAGAAGCCGGCTGTGTTGCGGCACCGGCGCGGGCTGAGCGCTGCGGTGCTCGGCCCGGACGGGGCCGGCAAGTCGACGCTGGTAGATGCGCTGGAGCACTCGTTCTGCTTCCCCGTGCAGCCGATCTACATGGGCCTGTGGAAGCGTGGCGCCCCCAGGCGGCTCGACCCCGTCTGGAACGCTGTACGGATCGCAGTTCGGCCGGTCACGATCTGGCGCCGCTACCTGTCGGGTCGGTACCACCAGCGCCTCGGTCGTCTCGTCGTCTTCGACCGCTACGTCTACGACGCCTGTCTGCCTCCCAGGCCCCCGCTCGAGCGTCTCAAGCGCCTGTACTTCTGGGGGCTCGCGCACGCGTGCCCGTCACCGGACGTGGTCGTGTTGCTCGACGCGCCCGGATCGGTCGCCGCGGCCCGCAAGGGCGAGCAGACGCCCGAGGAGCTCGAGGAGCAGCGCCGGCATTTCCTCAGACTGCGCCGCCGTATTCCGCGTCTGCTGGTCGTCGACGCTCTGCAGCCGCCGGCGCAGGTGCGGGCGGCCGTCATCGATCACATCTGGCGCCGTTACCTCGCACGCTGGGCGGCGGGCTAATGGCGCTCGCAACCGCCCCAGCGCCGGCTCCCGGCTCGAGCCCGGCGGCCGACTCCCAGCTCGTGCGCGGCTCCAGCCTGATTCTCGTCGGCCGCGTGGTGGCACAGGCGGTCGAGTTCGCGCTGCAGATCTTCTTCGTGCGTTATCTCTCCAAAGGCGACTACGGCGCGCTCGGCTACGCGCTCGCGCTCGTGGTGCTGCTGCGTGCGGTCGCGCTCTTCGAGCTCCCGCTGACGCTGGCCCGCTTCGTCCCGCTCTATCGCGAGCGGCGCCGGGACGATGCGCTGCTCGGCAGCATCGTGCTCGCCGTCGGCGTCGTGGCCGGCCTGGGGATGCTGATCGCGCTCGCGATCGATGCCGGCGTGCTTGCCCTCGGACTCCAGCCGACGGACGACTCACGGGCGCTCCTGCTGCTCACCATTCTCGCGATCCTGATTCCGATACAGGCGCTCGACGTGTTGCTGACGAGCCTGTTCGCAGCGTTCGCCGGCCCGCGCCAGATCTTCGTGCGCGAGGCCGTGCTAGGGCCCGGACTGCGGATAGGTCTGGTGCTCGTCGTGATCGGGGCGCAGGCGAGCGTCGTCTCGCTCGCGGTGGGCTACCTCGTCGTCAGCGTCGTCAGCCTCACGGCGTACTCGTGGATGTTCGCGCGCATGCTCGGTCGCCACCTGCCGCTTCGTGACCTGCCGCTGAGGAAGCTCTCCTACCCGGTTCGCGACCTGCTCACCTTCGCCGCGCCACTGCTCGCCTCCACTCTCGTCTGGCTCCTGATGGAAGCGAGCGACGCCGTGCTGCTCGGGTACTTCCACGGCACCGAGGAGGTAGCGACCTTCCGCGCCGTGCTTGTCGTGGCCATGCTCAACCAGGGGGTGACGTTCACGTTCGCCCTCCTGTACACGCCCTCGCTCGCCCGGCTTTATGCCCAGGGCGACCGCGCCCGGATCGCCGAGCTCTACTGGCGCTCGACGCTGTGGGTGACGGTGCTGACCTTCCCCGTCTTCCTGCTCACGTGCAGCTTCGCCCCCTCCGCGACAGCCGGGGTGCTGGGCGACGGATACACGAGTGCGGTTCCGATCATGGCGCTGCTCTCGCTCGGCTTCTTCTTCCACGCGTCGCTCGGCTTCAACGGGCTTACCCTGCGGGTGTTCAAGAAGCTGCGCTACTGCGTCTCGATCGACCTGGCCGCCGCCTTCATGAACGTGGCGGTCAACCTGCTGCTTATTCCTCGCTGGGGGGCGTACGGCGCCGCGGTGGGAACAAGCGCCACCATGATCGTGCACAACCTGCTCAAGCAGTTCGGTCTCTGGAGATACACGGGCATCGCCCCGTTCCGGCGCGACTACGCGCCGATCTACGTCGCTCTCGGCGCCGTCGCGCTCGCCGCGGCGGCCGCCCAGCAGCTGTTGCCTACCAGCCTCCCGCTCGCCGTGCTGCTGTCGGGCGCGGCAGCGCTCGCCCTGCTCTGGGCCGTGCGAGGGACGCTGCAGATCGACCGGATGTTCCCCGAACTGGCCCGCTGGCCCGTGCTGCGCAGCCTCGCGGCGCCGGCGCGATGAGGGGGCTCGAGAGGCCGGTGCAGCTCGCGCTGCTGCCCAGGGTAGGCCCGGTGCGGCGCCGTGCCGCCACGCGCACGCTGGCCGGCTTGATTCCGCTCGTGCCCGGCATCCTCGCCACGGCCCGGACGCGGTCGGACCGCGAGCCTGTTGACGCTGCCTGGCGGATTCTGCGCGCCGAGCTGACCGAGACGCGTGTCGCGGTCGTCACGCTGGGCCGGTCGCCGCGGGAGCCGACCGCCGTGCTGAAGGTGGCGTGCACTGAGGAGGCCGCAGACGGTCTGCGCACGGAGGCGACGGCGCTGTGCGCGCTCCAGGCCGATCCGCGGCTGGCCGACTGGTGCCGCTTCGCGCCGACCGTGCTGGCGGCCGGCGAACACAGCGGCAGCGAGTACGTCCTGCAGCGTTTCCTCCGCGGCCGTCGCGCCTCCTCACTACTCGACGACCCACCCGCCCGCAGGCGAATGCTGCGTGCCGCGGCGGCCGCCGTCAGCACGCTCCACGAGCAGACAGCCTCCACGGCGGTGGCCGGTCCACGTTCGCTCGAGCGCTGGATCGGCGAGCCGCTGCGTGTGGTCGAGGCGTTGACGGCCCACGGCTCGAGCGGACGCGGCCGCGCGCTCGAGCGGCTGGGCACGGAGCTCGCTGCATCCTTCCGCGACCGGATCGTGCGTGTGAGCTGGATCCACGGCGATTACTGGCCCGGCAACCTCCTTGTCGCCCGTGGCGGGTCGCGTGTGACGGGCATCGTCGACTGGGACCAGGCCGCGCCGGGCCAGCCCCCGCAGCTCGACCTGCTGCACCTGCTGCTCTACACGCGCGCGCTCGTGCGCCGCTGTGACCTCGGCACAGTCGTGCGCGAGGTCGTGGCGAGCGGTGACCTGCCGGCGTACGAGCGCGAGCTACTCGACGGGCTCGACCCTGTTCTCCCAGGCAACGGCGGCCAGGTGCGCGCGCTCACGCTCCTTTACTGGCTCCGGCACGTCTCGGGGAACCTCGTCCAGTCGTCCGCTTACGCCCGCAACCGGCTCTGGCTGCGGCGCAACGTCGACGCGGTGCTGCGCAGCCTGTGACTACTTATCGTTTCACCGCGTGTGCCTCGGGCGCCGCTCGCGGTGCGGGGCCGGAGGGAACAGTATGAGCAATACGGGC
>DAITAO010000143.1:0-3325 GCA_036824245.1 Gaiellaceae bacterium
CGATGCTCGCGCACGGCCCGCGGCAGCCCGCGTTCGAGCGCGAGCGCCCAGGCCGAGCCGATCAGGCATACCGCCGCAGCGAGCGGCCACAGAGCGAGCGGCTCCGCGTCCAGCACGATTCCGCCCAGAGCGGGGCCGACGATAAAGCCAAGCTGCCAGGAGAGGCTCGATAGGGCCATGTAGCGGCCGATCAGCCCGGGATCGGCGAGATCCGCGACGAGCGGTCCCTGCACGGCGCCGTGCAGGCACTCCCCAACGGCAAAGACGAGCACCGCGCCTGAGAAGACGGCGACCGCCGCCGTCCCGTCGAACCAGGCGCCGCCCGCGAAGACGATCAGCCAGGAGACGGCCCAGAGGACACCCATCAGTGCGATCGCCTGCATGCGCCGCCGACCCTCCTGAAGCTTCGCGATCGGCACCTGGATCAACACGATCAGCACGGTGTTGAGGAAGAAGATGAACCCGATTGACTGCTCGCTCACGGATGCCTCGTTCTTGGCGAAGACGCCGAAGAACTCCGCGAGCGGCACCATGCCGGCCGCGATGAAAAGCATGTTGAGGAGCGCGAAACGCCGGAACGGCCGGTTGCGCAGCACGTCTGCATAGCTGCGGGGCGGCTCCCCCGGCGCGCGACGTCGGGACGGCGACGGGACACGGGCGAGCAATACCGCGAACGCCAGAAAGGTCACGGCGTCGAGACTGAAGAGCACCGTGAAGCTGCCCGGGGCCTCCGCATTCGCGATCAGGCCGCCGGTGAGGCCGCCAAGCCCGATGCCCAGGTTCATCGTGACGCGCTGCTGCGCGAAGGCGGCATGGCGCCGTGCGGCCGGCGTGAGCCCCGTCAGCAGGCTCGACTGGCTCGGCCAGAAGGCGCCGCTGCCCAGCCCGGCGGCGGCGTTGAGCGCAAACGCATGCCATGCGGTGTCGATCAGCGGAAAGGCGGCGAACGCGCCCGCCATGACACAGAGCGATGCCGTCAGCGTCTTGCGCGCGCCGACCCGGTCGACGAGCGAGCCCGCGAGCAGGCCCGAGCCCAACGCGGCTCCTGCATTCGCTGCGACCACCAGCCCGGCCGTGGCGAGTGAGATCCCGCGCACGTTGTGGAGGTAGATGAGGGTGAATGGGAGGATGACCCCGTTGCCGAAGGCATTGGCGAGCCCGCCCGCCTGCAAGAGCCAGACGGTGCGAGGCAAATTCGGGTCGAGCGCGCGCTTGAAGGCGGCGAGCGGCCTCACGCACTCGAGCCTAGATGACGTAAACGAACAGAGCGCTCACCCTTCGCCTTACTCCACGTCGCCTGCCGAAGTCGGCTGTCGCGAGCCGCTCAGTAGCGCGCAAATCGCTCCGTCTCCTTGTTGAAGCTCCGGACGATCTCCTCCGAGAGCGAGGGCTTCGTCTCGGCGATCGCCGAGAGGAAGTCGTTGCTCTTCGCGCGTGTGCCCTCGCCCGCGAAGTGCTCGCGCTCGAATGCCCGCTGAGCGGCCTTGCGGGCGGCGAACTCGATGTCGGCCGGGGTGAAGAGCTCGCTCGCCTCCACGAGCGCGTTGAGATCGACCTCCTCGTCCGTTGTCTCCTCGACGTACCGGCGCCAGATCTCCTGCCTCGCCTCGGCGTTCGGCGGACCGACCGGCAGCACGTAGTCGAAGCGGCCCGGGCGCAGGAAGGCCGGATCGAGCGCCCCCACCGCGTTCGTGGCACACACGAGCAGATGTTGGGGCGCGTCGCGCAGGCGCGGAATCTGCTTCAGAAACTCGTTCGTCACGCTCGGGCTCACCTTCCGCCGCTCGTGCCGCAACGAGGCGAGGTCTTCGACCTCGTCGACGAACACCACCGCCGACAGCAACTCGGCCACCCGACCGAAGACTTCCGAGAGGAGCTTCGCCTCGCGGGCGGGACCCTCACCGGCGATCTCGGCCGGCTCGATCTCGACGAACGGCCAGCCGAGCCGGGAAGCGATTCCCTTCGCGAAGGTTGTCTTCCCCGTTCCCGGCGGTCCGAAGAGGACGATCGCCTTCGGCGGGACGACAGCATGGCGCGCTGCGAGGTCGGGGCGCTCGAGCGGGAGGATGACGCGCCGCTCGATGATCTCCTTCGCCTCCTCCATCCCCCTCAGCTCCTCCCAGAGCCCCGGCCGGATCATCCGCCCGCCGAGGTCGGCGAGGGCCGCAGGCGCGACGGAGGCGGCGGGCAGCGTCCCCTCGAGGAGCAGCGTCCCCTCGACGCGGCGGTAGCCGCGTCGCTCGAGGTTGGCGTACGGCTCGGTGCCTTCGTGGACGACCGCCAGAAGCGTCCGCGCGCCGCGCTCCGCGAGCCTCCCTTCGAGCTGCTCGAGGAGCGCCTGCGGCAGCCGCTCCCCTTCGCGCACCCCTGACGCAATGGCCAGCCGGTAAACCCAGCCGAGCGCTCCCGCGATGGCGCCGAGGGCGGTCGCGACCACCTTGCCGTCCTCCTCCGCAACCAGCGCTACCGCCTGGTCTGAGCGGAGGAGCTCGACCGCCTGGTTGACCGTCAGCCCGTCGTGTCCCACCGGGAGCCAGCCCGCCTCATCCCAGAGCGCGAGCACGCCGCCGAGGTCGTCGGCCTCGTAGGGCCGGATCGGAAGCTCCATCCCTCCTCGATTGAAGCACGAGAGAGTTTTGCGACGCCGCTATGTACGGCAGGGGTGCCATAGCTCAGTGCGAATTCCCAGCTTGTGCAGCGCAGTACTCCCACCTTCGGTGAGGACGCATTCGGCCGCGGGGCAGAAGCGGCAGCCCGATTTTTCGGCACGCCCAAGTACATAGTGGGGCAGACCCTGATCGTGATCGCGTGGATCTCGGTAAACGCCGTCGCCGTGGGTCTGCGTTGGGATCCCTATCCATTCATCCTGCTCAACCTCGTCTTCTCGACACAGGCCGCGTACGCTGCGCCGCTGATCCTGCTCGCCCAAACGCGCCAGGCCGACCGCGACAAAGTCGCGCTCGACCTAGATGAGACGCACCGCGACGAGGTAATGCATCAGATGCAGGAGCGGGAGGCGGCAATCAAGAGAGAAACCGACGAACTGAAGAGGCTGCTCGCCGCTAACACCGATCTGACAAGACAAGACAAGGAACTCACGCAGCGGATCGGAACGCTGACCCGAGAAATCCACGCTCGAGTGCTCGGCTGACCGTCGATAAGGTCACGTGCTTGACCCTGTAGAGCTGGTAGATCTGCCAGTTGCAACCGTCGACCGATCCGCTCATTACCTTCGCCGGCGGTGCCGGATCGAGCTAGACGGCGAGCCACCACGCCTAAGCGACGCTGCCTGCACTGCGGCACTCCGTTCGAGCCCGCTGGCAGC
>DAITAO010000088.1:0-13016 GCA_036824245.1 Gaiellaceae bacterium
GGGTGCTTGGCCAGCTGGGCCTTGACGATCGAGACGGCCTGCGCCGGCTCGTCGGAGGACGCGGGCAGCAACTGCGATGCGCCGACCATGCCGGCGGCGAACGCGGCCAGAACGGCGATGGTGAGACCGACCCTGCGGCCCCACACGCCCACGGCGCTATGTGTCCCGCGCTCGAGTGGCGGAGGCGGAGGCGAAAGCGGGGCGGCCACGGCGGTGCGCTCGTCCCTGTACAGGTCGGCGAAGGCCTGGGGCGCGTCGGGCTCGAGCTCCGCGTCTGCCTCGGCGACAGGCGCGGCTCCGTTTTGTTCGGTCGGGCCCACGTCCACGGCGGCGCGCGCTTCGGCGATCACCTCGGCGGGAACGGGCGCGACCTCGGAGAGCAGGGGAGCGGCAGCCTCGGGAATCGGCTCGCGGTCCGGTGGCGCCGCTAGGGTGGCTTCGCGGACCGTTTCGGCGCCGTTCGTGTCCACGTCGACGGGAGCAAGCGGCGCAGCAGCCTCCGAGTGCACCTGCGGGTGGGTGGTCTGGTTCTGGTGGCGGCGAGCCATCGAGACGCTCTTCGTCCAGTCGAGGACGCGCAGGTTGATGCCGAAGGAGCGCCGGGAGACGCGCAGCTCGAGCTTCAGCTTCTCGGTGTCGGGTGTCGCCGGCGCCTCCCCGTCGCCGTCGGTCGGAGACGAACCGCCGGGGCCAAGCCGCGTCTCCTCGAGCCACGGCGGTCTCATGGGCAGCCACCGGGCACGGGGCATGATGTGGGGCGCATCATTGCTCCAACACTTAAGCACGTCTCGGGGCGGGAGCGAGCGAAAAACGCCGTGGGTCTGAGAGCGCCTGTATGCGGCCTATGCAGCTATGCATACCGGCCGCTCACTGCGCTATCTTCTGGCCGTGGCGACCACGCGCACCATCGAGCTGCGGACCGAGATTCCTGGTCCCCGCTCGCGGGACATTCTCGAGCGCAAGGCGCGTGTGGTTGCCGAGCCGCTCTCGGTCTATTTGCCCATGGTGATTGCCGAGGGCCGGGGCGCCACGCTCACCGACGTGGACGGGAACACGTTCATCGACTTCACCGGCGGTATCGGTTGCCTGAACGTCGGCCACTCGCACCCGGACGTCGTCGCGGCCGCACAGGAGCAGCTCGGGCGCTTCAGCCACACCGACTTCACCATCGTGCCTTACGAGGTCTACGTTCAGCTGGCGGAACGCCTCTGCGCGCTTGCGCCCATCTCCTCGCCGGCCAAGGCCGCCTTCTTCAACGCCGGCACGGAAGCGGTCGAGAACGCGATCAAGTTCGCGCGCTCCTATACGAAGCGCCCGGCCGTCATTGCGTTCGAGGGCGGATTCCACGGCCGCACCTTGCTTTCGCTCAGCCTCACATCGAAGACGCATCCGTACAAGGCCGGCCTGGGGCCGTTCGCGCCGGAGGTTTACCGAGTGCCGTTTGCGCAGGACTACCGCGGCCCCGACGCGCGAACCGCGCTGGACGCGCTGGAGCGCGCGCTCGTGACGCAGGTGGCCGCCGAGTCGGTCGCCGCCCTCGTGATCGAGCCGGTTCAGGGAGAGGGCGGCTTCGTAACCGCGCCGCGTCCGTTCATGGAGGGTGTCCGCCGCATCTGCGACCAGTACGGCATCGTCATGGTCGTCGACGAGGTGCAGACCGGCTTCGGCCGCACAGGCCGGCTTTGGTCGATCGAGCACTACGGGGTCGAGCCCGACCTGATGACGCTGGCCAAGTCCATTGCGGCGGGCCTGCCGCTCTCGGCGGTGATCGGGCGTGCGGAGATCATGGACGCACCCGGCGACTCGGCGATCGGCGGCACCTACGTCGGCAACCCGGTGGCCCAGGCTGCCGCACTCGCGGTGCTCGACGTGATCGAGGACGAAGGGCTTGTTCAGCGCGCGAGCGAGATCGGCGAGGCGATCCGGGCTCGCATGCTGCGGTGGCAGGAGGGGTACCGCGAGATCGGCGACGTGCGGGGTCTCGGCTGCATGCTCGCCATCGAGCTGGTGCGAGACCGCGACTCGAAGGAGCCTGCACCGGAACTTGCCTCGGCGATCGTGGAGGCCGCTGCTACGCACGGGCTGCTGCTGCTCAAGTCGGGCATCTACTCGAACTGCATCCGCGTGCTCGTGCCGCTGGTGATCTCGGACGCAGAGTTGGACGAGGCGCTCGCAGTCTGGGAGGAGGCGCTCGGGACAGCCCTAGGCGGCACAGGCATCGACGCGGAGGCTGCAGGCGCCCCGTCGTAGCGCGAGTGCAAGGGAGGGGCAAGGGAACCGAAGGTTCCCATCAGCCGCCGTCGGTGAGACCGCGCGAAGAGCGGCCGGAGCCCGGCTCTGCCGGGCGGGAGGCCACCGAAACGATTAGGCAACCTTCGAATAGCTACCGCGAGCCGCCGGCTCCTGAAACGCTTCGAAGTGAGCCTCCATTCGCAAGGAGGGGGCTCACGGGGGAACCAGGGGTTTCCCCGTGCTTTCCCCCGTGAGAACTAACCTCCGATCCGTGGCCGGGGACCTGATTGCCGGGCGGTACGAGGTCGAGGCGCTTGTCGGCTCGGGGGGGATGGCGAGCGTCTACCGGGCGCACGATCGCCTGCTCGAGCGCAGGGTGGCGCTGAAGATCCTCCATGATCAATTCGCGCGCAACGAGGATGCGGTCGCGCGCTTCCGGCGCGAGGCGCGGGCGGTTGCCCAGCTCACCCATCCGAACATCGTGACCGTCATCGACCGCGGCGAGGACGACGGCCGCCCGTTCATCGTGTTCGAGTACGTGGACGGCGTGAACCTCAAGCAGGTGCTCGAGCGCGACGGGGCCCTGCCGGTCGCAACTGTGCTCGATCTGGCGGTTCAGGTGGCTCGCGCCCTGGAGGCGGCGCACCAGCGCGGTGTAGTGCACAGGGACGTCAAGCCGCAGAACGTGCTGATCGGCGACGAGGGTCCTCCCAAAGTGACGGACTTCGGCATCGCACGGGCACGCGGCGTCGACGGACTGACTCTGACGGGCACGGTCATGGGTACCGGCGACTACATGCCTCCGGAGCAGGCGCGCGGCGAGCCTGCCGGGGAGGCCGGAGACGTCTACTCGCTGGGCGCAATGCTCTACGAGCTGCTGACCGGAGAGGTGCCTTACGAGGGCGAGAACCCCGTGGCGGTGGCGATGCGCCACGTGCGAGACCCGGTGCCGAGCGTGGCGGCGCGCCGCCCTGACGTGCCGCCGCGGCTGGACGCGCTCGTTCGGAGAGCGCTGGCCAAGGAGCCCGAGCAGCGCTTCGGGTCGATGAGCGAGGTCATCGCCGAGCTGGAAGCGTGCCGCCCCGGGACGCCGCTCCGCGAGGACTCAGAGATCACGCTGACCATCGCGTCACCGGTGCCGGCCGCCCCTCCGGCGCCTCGCCGGGGGCGTCGTACTTTGCGCGGGGTGGCTCTGTCGCTGGCGGTGCTGGTGATCGTGGCGGCCGCCGCCGTGGGCGCGTACGTCCTCGCGCGCGGCCTGGGCTCGGGAGGGACGGACGGTGGCGAGGCGGCGGGCGTTGCCACAGCCGTTCGCCTCCTGGGCGTCGGCGCCTACGACCCCGACGGCGACGCCGGCGAGCACGATGACCAGGCTCCGGACGCGGTGGACGGCGATCCTGCGTCGTACTGGCGCACAGAGACGTACCAGTCCTCTCTGGCCGAGCTCGACAAGAGTGGCGTTGGCGTCGTGCTCGACGCCCGTCAGCGCGCAGGGGACATCTCGCAGGTCTCGGTCGTCACCGACACGCCCGGCTTCGCTGCCGAGATCCGGTCGGGAGGCTCACCCGGAGGTCCATTCCGCTCCGTCTCCGGTAACCAAGAGGTGGCGGGATCGACGACCTTCCGGCTCGACGGCGATCCCGGGCGCTACCTGGTCGTCTGGATCACCGACCTGGGCGAGAATGCGTCCGCACACGTCAACGAGGTACGGGCGCGGCGCTAGCCGGCGGCGTCCTGCTGGGCGACAATCCCGCCGTGTCCCATTGCGCACATTGCGGCGCCGAGCTGCCTGAAGGGGCGCGCTTCTGCCCTGCGTGTGGCGCGACGACCGAGCCTGCTCGGCCGACGGAGGAGCGGAAGCTCGCAACGGTTCTCTTCGCCGACCTGGTCGGGTCGACCGAGCTCGCGTCGGGGCAGGACCCGGAGCGCACGCGCGCGGTGCTCGACCGCTTCTACGACGCGATGGCCGAGGAGGTGGCCCTCGCCGGAGGCACGCTCGAGAAGTTCGCCGGAGACGCGGTCATGGCTTCGTTCGGCGCGCCTGCCGCGCTCGAAGACCACGCCGAGCGGGCGTTACACGCTGCCCTGGCCATGCAGCGACGGCTGACCGACCTCTTCGAAGGGGCGCTAGGCCTTCGCATCGGCGTCAACACGGGCGACGTGATCGTCGGACGGCCGCGCGAGGGCAGCTCGTTCGTAAGCGGCGACGCCGTGAACGTAGCTGCACGCCTTGAGCAGGCGGCCGCGCCGGGCGAGATCCTCGCGGGCGAGCGCACAGCGGCTGCGGTGGGCGGGGCGTTCGAGCTCGGCGCCGGGCGAGCGGTCGAGGCAAAGGGGAAGGAGGGCGGCGTCGGGTGTCGTCCGGTGCTCCGCGCGCTCTCGCTGATGCGGCCACGAGGCGGGGCTGGCCTGGGCGCTGCCTTCGTCGGCCGTGAGCGTGAGCTCGAGCTGCTCGAGGCGACCTACCGCCGGGCTGTCGAGCAGGGCGAGCCCCACATGGTCACGATCATGGGAGACAGCGGAGTCGGCAAGACCAGGCTCGTGCGCGAGCTCTGGCACTCGCTGGCCGACGAGTCGCCGGCGCCCCTGCGGCGCGCGGGACGCTGCATGCCCTACGGGCGCGGCATCACGTACTGGCCGCTCGCGGAGATGCTCAAGGAGCACCTGGGCATCCTCGAGAGCGACCCTCCCGAGCGCGTGCTCCGCCTCCTCGCCGGCCGTGAGGCCCTGGCCGCGCCTCTCGGGATCGAGGACGAGCGGGACAGCCATCCGCTCCAGGCGCGAGAGCGTCTGCACGAGGGATGGGTCGGGTTCCTGGGGGAGCTGGCGGCCGACCACGCCGTCGTCTTGGTCGAGGACCTGCACTGGGCCGAGGACGATCTCCTGGAGCTTCTGGAGCGGTTTCTGCACGAGGTGCGCGGGCCGCTGCTGCTGCTCGGCACCGCGCGTCCCGAGCTGCTCGACCGGCGGCCGGCGTGGGGAGCGGGCCGTCGCAACACGTCGCTCGTCTGGCTCGAGCCCCTTTCCGACGGCGACACCGAGCGCATGCTCGCCGAGTTGCTGGCAGCCGAGCTGCCGGTGGAACTGCGGTCGCTGGTAGTCGATCGAGCCGAGGGAAATCCCTTCTACGTCGAGGAAGTGGTCGCGACGCTCGTCGATCGCGGAGTACTCACGCGGCGCAACGGCGGCTGGGTGCTCGGCGATCTTCCCGAGGGGTTCGCGGTGCCGGACTCGGTGCACGCGCTCGTGGCGGCGCGAATTGACCTGCTTCCGGCCGATGCGAAGAGTGCTTTGCAGGCCGCGGCGGTGATCGGGCGCGTCTTCTGGACTCGCCCGGTCAGCGCGCTCATCGGAGCGGAGCCTGACCTGGACCTCCTCGAAGAGCGCGACTTCGTGCGCCGCCGGCCGGGCTCCACCTTCGCCGGAGATCGCGAGTATGCCGTCAAGCACGCGGTTACACGCGAGGTCGCCTACGCGAGCGTTCCGAAGGCGCGTCGCGCCCGTCTGCACGCAGCCTGCGCCGACTGGCTGGAAGCGAACGCCGAGGCGCGAGACGAGCTGGCGCCGGTCCTCGCCCACCATTTCGCCGAGGCCGTCCGGCCCGAGGACGCCGATCTTGCCTGGCCGGAAGAGCACAGCGAGCTCGAACGCCTCCGCGGGAAAGCGGTGACCTGGCTGGGCCGCGCCGGACGGCTCGCGGTGGGACGCTGTGAGATCGTCGAGGGCGTCGCTCTCCTTCACCGTGCCCTCGAGCTCGAGTCGGACGACCTGCGACGAGCCGAGCTCTGGCGCGAGATGGGCAGAGCGCATGCGTTCCAGTACGACGGGGCGGCATTCTGGAAGGCTATGGAGGAGGCGCTGGCGCTCGAGGAGCGGCCCGAGCACCGGGCCGAGATCTACAGCGAGCTGGCGCTCCACACGATCGTTCGTTCGGGCATGTGGAGGACCCTTCCCGACAGGGAACGAATAGGGCGTTGGGTCGAGCAGGCTCTCGAGCTGGCCGGCCCCGAGAGCCCAGCCCGTGCGCGCGCTCTCATCGCCCGAGGGTACTTCGACAGGTCGACTGAGGCTGCCCGAGAGGGAAGCTCGCTGGCGGAGCGGATCGGTGATGCCGACCTGCGCTCGTATGCCTGGGATGCGTGGCGCCTCGCGCTTCGGACCGCCGGTGACTACCGCGAGGCGCTCAACCTCGCGCAACGTCGGTTCGAGCTCCTGGACGAGATCCGGGATCCCGACCACGTGGTCGACATCTACGTGAGCATCTCGAACTCGTGCGCCCAGCTCGGACGCTTCCGCGAAGCGCACCGCCTGGCAGTGCTCCACGACGAGGCGACTGCCAGTCTGACGCCACACCACCGCATGCACGGTGTCGCCGTCCTCGTCGAGCTGGAGACGATCATGGGTCGCTGGACGGCCGTCCGCGCCTTACAAGAGCGCGCCGCGCAAGCGGCGACTGACAACGTCGCCACGCCGTGCGTTCGCAATGCGTCGGCGCAGCTGCTCTGCGCGGTCGCAAACGCGCAGCTGGGTCACGATGCGGAGGCCCGGCGCCTCGAGGAGCAGGCTGACTCCGTCGGCATGAGCTGGCGGATACTCGACGTCGCGAAGCTGCGACTCGCCCTCGTCCGCGGTGACCTGGAGTTGGCCGAGCAACTACTCGTCGAGGATCCCGAGGGATTCGACTGGTTCGGGCTCATCACGGGCGGCACGCGGCTCGACGCCCTTGCGGCGCTTCGGCGCCGCGACGACGTCGAGAAGGAAGCGCCCGATTTCTTGCGCAGGGGCGCCTACCTCGAGCCCTTCGCCCTGCGGGCGCTCGGCGTCGTGCGAGACGACGACGAGCTGCTTCGCGGGGCACTGGAGCGCTTCGAGGCGATGGGCCTCGACTTCTATGCAGGAGAGACGCGCGACCTGCTCGCGGCCGGCTGATCCCACATCCGCCTGACCTATGAAGGCACGTCAGTAGGCGAGACCTGCGCGACGCCCGTGACGCTCCAGCGCCAGCTCGATGAGCCGCTCGAGCAGCCGGGGATACGGCAGGCCGGACGCCTCGAACAGCTTGGCGTACACGCTCGTCGCGGTGAAGCCCGGGATCGTGTTCAGCTCGTTGATCAGCACCTCTCCGTCCGCCCGCACGAAACAGTCCACGCGCGCCATGCCCTCGCAGTCGGTGACCACGAACGAGCGCACGGAGAGCTCCTGCACGCGCGCGACCGCCTCGGTGGAGATGCGCGGCGGGATGACGAGCTCCATGCCGCCCTCGTCGTACTTGGCCGAGTAGTCGTACCAGTCGGCGTGCGCGACGATCTCGCCCGGCAGCGAGGCCACCGGCGTTTCATTGCCGAGCACGCCGCACTCCACCTCCACGCCCTCGACGAACTCCTCGATGAGAACCTTCTCGTCGTGCCGGAAGGCGAGCGCCACGCCTTCCTCGAGCTCCTCCGGCGTGTGCGCCTTGGTGATGCCGACCGACGAGCCCAGGCGCGCAGGCTTGACGAAGACAGGGAAGCCGTACGGATTCTCGTACGCGTCGCCGCTCCGCACCGTCACGTTGCGGGTGACCGGGATGCCACTGTCGCGCAGCACCGCCTTCATCAGGTCCTTGTCCATGCACACCGCCGAAGCCGTAACGCCTGCTCCGACATACGGAACGCCGGCGAGCTCCAGGAGCCCCTGCACGGTGCCGTCCTCGCCGAACGGCCCGTGCAGCACCGGAAAGACGACGTCCACCTCGCCGATCACCGCCGGGCCATGTCCTGAGGTCCGCACGGGCAGCGTGCCGGCAACCGGACTTTGTGGCTCTGAGCCACCGGCTCCGTCGGAGCCGTTCGTCAGCTCTCGCAGCGAGCCGGGCTCGAGCGCCCAGCGGCCGTCACGGCCGATCTCGATCGGCACGGTCTCGTAGCGCTCGGGGTCGAGCGACTCGAGCACCGAGCGGGCCGACGCCAGGGCAATGTCGTGCTCGCTCGAGCGTCCGCCCGTCAGGATTGCGACGCGCAGGCGCCGGCTCATTCGTCTTCGGGTGGCGGTATACCGCCGTTGAAACGGCCGATGAAGATCGTCACCGTAGAGCCGGGCCGCGCCTGCGCTTCGGCGGCGGGACGTTGGTCGACGACCGTGCCGTCCGCGGCCTCATCCTCGGTGGGCAGGTCCTGTACACGCACCTGGAAGCCCGCCTCGGCGAGCTCTGCCTGAGCCGCAGCCTCGTCGAAGCCGAGCACGCTGGGCACCGTCACCGCGGTCGGTCCCTTGGAGACGCTCAGCGTCACTCTGGAGCCCTTGGTCGCGAGCTCGTTCGCGCCTGGGTTCTGGCCGATCACGACGCCTCTCTGCTCGTTCGAGTCCACGTCGCTGCGGGCGACGGCGAAGCCGGCCTGCTGAAGCTGCGTGGCCGCGTCCTCGTACAACTGCCCGATCACGGCCGGCACGGTCACCTGCTGCGGCCCTTCGGAGACGTTGACGAACACGGATGAGTCGATCTCGACCTCCTCGCCCGGGGCCGGATCCTGTGCGACGACGGTGTTCTCGGGCTCCTTCGAGGGCACCTCTGTGACCCTTGCCTCGAGATCGCTCTCCGCGAGCAGTTGAGTGGCCTCGTCTCTGCGCTTGCCCCGCACGTCGGGCACGGTGGTCGTGGGCGGGCCGAGCGAGCTGGTCACGGTGACGACCTTGCCCCTGGGTGCGCGGTCGCCCTCGGAGGGATCCTGCGAGATGACGAAGCCTTCCTGCACCTCACGGTGGGGCTCCCGTTTCACGTCGACCTCGAAGCCTTCCGCGCGCAGCTTGCGAACCGCCTGGATCTCGCGAATTCCTTCGACGAACGGCACCGCGATCGTCTCGTTCTCGTTGAGCTCGTCCTGGATCTTGCCCCAGGCGAGCCAGACCGCCGCGCCGGCCGCGACCAGCAGCAACAGCGCGACCAGCCAGGGCCAGAAGGCCCGGCGGGGAGGCGCCGGCTCCTCGTAGTAGTAACCACGGCCGGGCGGGCGGTACGGCGGCACTTCGCGCGGCCTCTGAACAACCGTCGGCGCGCGCGAGATCGCCGTGGACGCCTCGATCGCACCCACTCCGGCCAGGACCGCGGTGGCCGCCTCGGTCGTCCTCGCGCTCACCGGCAGGCCTTCTGCGACCCTCGCGAGCTCCGCGTCCATCTCCTCGGCGCTCTGATAGCGCTTGTCCGGATCTTTCGCGAGCGCGCGCAGCACAACCTGGTCAAGCGCGCGCGGAATCTCGGGGCGCCGGGCCGAGGGCGGCTCTGGCACCGCAGAGAGGTGCTTCATGGCGATCTCCACGGGCGTGTCGCCGCTGAACGGCACCGTCCCGGTGAGCAGCTCGTAGAGCACGATTCCGACCGAGTAGAGGTCGGAGCGCTGGTCGACCACGCCGCCGCGCGCCTGCTCGGGGGAGAGGTACTGCGCCGTGCCGATGATCGAGCCCGCCTCGGTCATCTGGCTGGCCGCGCCCGCGCGAGCGATGCCGAAGTCGGTCACCTTGACCCGGCCGTCCGCGTCGCACATGACGTTGTGCGGCTTGATGTCGCGGTGCACCAGTCCCTTGCGGTGTGCGAACTTCAGTGCCCCGAGGATGTCGCGCGCGAAACCGACTGCCTCCTCGACCGGTAACGGGCCGCGCTGCAGGATGATGTCCTTGAGGTTCGAGCCCTCCAGGTACTCCATCGCGATGTAGTAGGTGCCCTCCGCTTCGCCGCGGTCGTAGATCGAGACGATGTTGGGATGCGAGAGCCCCGCGGCGTTCTTCGCCTCCCGCCGGAAGCGCTCGACGAACTGTTCGTCTGCCGCATGGCGGTCGTTGAGGATCTTGATGGCGACCCGCCGGCCGAGCTCCTCGTCCTCGGCGAGATAGACGTCGGCCATCCCGCCTTGGCCCAGCTTCCGCTGCACGCGGTAGCGCCCGTCGAAAAGGGTGTTGATGAGGGTGTCCTGAGTCGCCATGCCCTACGGGCTCATCCCGAGGTTACGCATTCGACGCCTGCGGCAAAAGGGCCTGCATAACCGCCTTGGCGATCGGGGCCGCCACCTGACCGCCTGCGCCGCTCGTGTTCTCGACCACGACGGCGATTGCCACGCGGGGCCGGTCGGCCGGGGCGAAGGCGATGAACCAGGCGTTGTTGCGCCCGGCGGCGCCCGTCTCCGCGGTGCCGGTCTTGCCCGCCACGCGGATGCCTGGAAGCTGAGCGGCGGTTCCCGTTCCGGCGGAGACGACCGCTTCCATCATGGGGGCGAGCTGCGCGGCGGTCTCCGAGCTCATCGCGCGCCCCAGCCGCTCGGGCTGCTGACGCGTGACAATCTTTCCGTCAGGCGCCACGACGCGCTGCACGAGCGTCGGTCGCACGACCACTCCGTTGTTCGCGACCGCCCCGGCCACCATGGCCATCTGCAGCGGAGTCACACCGAGGCGCTCCTGGCCGAAGGCCAGCCGTCCGGGGTCGACGTCGTTGTCCTCGTCGGGCCGAAACAGGACGCGGCGCCCGCCGCGGAACTGGAAGAGGCCGCTCGCCGCGCGCTCCTCCTCCGGTGTATCGAGCGGGGGCCTCGAGTAGAAGCCGAAGCGCTCGGACTGGTCGAGGATGCGCAGGCCGCCCAGCTCCTTGCCGATGTTGCAGAACACGGAGTTGATCGAGTCCTCCAAAGCCTGCGACAGCGTGACCCTGCCGAACGGCGTCGACGTGTCGTAGTTGTTGACGCGTTGACCGAACTCGATGCAGTAACCGGGGTCGTCGAACGGCGAGGACGGCGTGTACTTGCCCGACTCGAGCGCCGCGGCCGCCGTCACGACCTTGAAGCTCGAGCCCGGCGCATACAGGCCGGCGGTGGCGCGGTTGAGCAGCGGCGCGCCGGCCGGGCAAGGGGTGCCGCGCCGCTCGATCTGGTCGAAGTTGCGCTCGATCAGGTTGGGGTCGTAGGTCGGCGTGGAGGCCATCACGAGCACGCGCCCGGTGGCGGGCTCGAGCGCGACCACCGACCCGCACTGGCCGAACAGCTGCTCGAAGGCCACCCTCTGCGCCGCCGGGCGCAGCGACAGCACGAGGTCGTTGCCTTCGATCGTGCTCCCGCGCAGCCTGTCGAGGGTCGTGTCGACCACGGTGTTGAGGTTCGTGTTGGCGCCTGTCAGGAAGTCGTTCATGGACTGCTCGAGACCGGCGCGCGAGCGCACCTGCGTCGAGTAGCCGACTGCGTGCGCGAACAGCCCGCGCTGCGGGTAGCGGCGGAAGAAGAGCGTCTTCCCCTTCACGCGCCTCCTCACGTTGGTGGCGATCACCGTGCGCCCGTCTGAGGCGAAGATGCGCCCACGCTTGACCGAGAACTCCGCAACGCGCTGAATGGCGTTGTCCCGGCGCTCGGCGAGGCTCGGCGCCGCCCACGCTTGCCAGTACGTGGTGGCCACGATCAGCGACGCCAGCAGGAGCACGCCGGCGACGGCCAGTCGCGTGATCTGGTGGTTCACAGGGCTCCCCTGGCGTTCGCCCTGTTGGAGACGAGCATGAGGCCGGCCAGCAGCACGAAGTTGGCCAGCAGGCTGGAGCCGCCGTAGGAGACGAAGGGCAGCGTGATGCCGGTCAGCGGGATCACGCGCAACGTGCCGCCCACGATGATGAAGGCCTGTAGCGCGAAGCCGAAGGTGAGGCCGGCGGCGAGCAGCTTGGAGAAGCCGTCATCAGCGAGCAAGGCGATGCGCATGCCGCGCACCACGAAGAGCATGTAGACGAGCAGCAGCGCCGCCGAGCCGATCAAGCCGAGCTCCTGGGCGAGGGCGGCGTAGATGAAGTCGGTGTTCGCGTACGGGATGAGCTGGGTGCCGTCGGTGTTCGTGAACGTGCCCTGGCCGAGGCCTGTGCCGCCGAACGTTCCGTTGGCGATCGAATAGAGCGCCTGGATGGGCTGGTAGCCGCTGCCCTCGATGTCCTTCCAGGGATCGATCCAGGTCGAGACTCGCTCCTCTACGCGCCCCACGAACTGGTAGACGACCATCGAGCCGCCCACGAAGAGCGCCAGCCCCAGCGCTGTGAACAGCATGCGTCCCGTCGCCACGTACAGCATGGCGAGGAAGATCCCGAAGTAGAGGAGCGCGCTGCCCAGGTCGTTCGTCTGGACGAGCACGAGCATGGCGCCGCCCCAGATGACGAGCAGAGGCCCGAAGTCCTTGGGTCGTCCCTGGGCCAGCACCTCGCGCTTCTCGCGCAGGTACCCGGCCAGGAAGACGATCAGCATGATCTTGGCGAGCTCGCCCGGCTGGAACTGGAACGAGCCCACGCGCACCCAGAGGCGCGCACCGTTCACCTCGGCGCCCACGATCGGGAGAGCCGGCAGGACGAGAAGCACCAGCGCGCCGAGACCGAAGAGGTACTTGTAGGAATCGAGCCGGCGGTAGTCGTGCCGCAGTGCGATCAGCGTGCCCGCGAAGAGCGCGACGCCGACGACAACCCAGAGGCCTTGACGGAAGGCGTCGTCCTGGTCGAGCCGGTAGATCTCGGTGAGGCCGATCGCGGTCAGCAGGCCGGCCATGGGCAGCAGGTACGGGTCGGCGAACGGGACGGTGCGGCGCGCCACCACGTGCGCGACGAGGTAGAGCGCGAAGAAGAACCCGGCCGCGCTCAGGGAGACGCTGGAGATCTGCTCCTGGAGCGCGATGTACACGCTCGCGAAGCCGAGGCTCATCAGCGCCCCCACGACAATGAGGTTCAGAAGTTCCCTGTTCCTGGCGCTCACGTGCGCCCCTCGCCGGCGCTCTCGCCCCTGGCCGGCGAGCCCTCCCGGCCGGCGAAG
>DAITAO010000004.1:0-76592 GCA_036824245.1 Gaiellaceae bacterium
AAGCCACGCCGAACGCGGCTAGCAGTGCGTTCTGGGCCGAGGCCGCCAGCCGGCGCCGGCCGCGCCACGCGGCATAGCCGCCTGCGGACAGCGCCCAGAGCTCCAGGCCAAGGCAGATGACGAGCGCGCCGCGCCCGAGCTCAGCCATGGACTAGGCCTCCGAGGACTGCTTCTTCGGCGAGTACTTCGATGGGCACTTCGTGATCATGGTGTTCGGCTCGCCGCGGAAGACGCCGTTGCGCAGATTCCCGCGCAGCGACAGGTCACGATCGTCCTTGAACTGGTCGGGCGGATTGTCCGGGTACACGACGGCCACCGTCGCCGAGCCTTCGATGTCTCGCAGCCGGAAGCGCACCTCGTCCGGCGACTCGCGGATCGAGCCTTTGACGACCTTGCCGGTCAGCACCACCTCGCCCGTGCGGCCCTTCAGCGCGCTGGGCTCGATCTGCGGTGTGCCGTTGCCGGCAACCGCCACATAGACAAGGAAGACGGCGAGCACGGCCGCGACGGAGAGCGCGACGATGAGGCGCGCGGGGCTGCGACGGCGGACCACGGGCTCGATTCTAGCCCTGGCCCGGCCCCGCCACCCGCACAGGCAGGAGGAGGGCTAACGCTCGGCGCGCTCGGCGCTGCGGCCCGGTACCCGGTAGCCGTGCTCCTCGCAGAGGGAGCCCGGCGTGTCCTCGGTCAGCGAGTCGCAGTAGCCCTTGCCATACGCGGCGCGCATGAACGCACCGACCACCTCGAGGTTCCATTCGGAGACGTCGCACGCCTCGCGCCACAGGTCGCTGAGGCGTAGGTCGATGTCGAGCTCCAGCAGGTCGATCCGGCTCGGGCGTCTGGACATGTTTCTGAGGTTAGGAAGGGGGTCGGACAACACCGCCGAAAGTCCGCTCGCTTCGCTCGCATGACGACTTTCGTCGGTAGGTCTAAGACAGACGCGGCTACGCGCGGGTGGCTGCGGCGGGCCAAGCCCGCCTCCGCCGATTGGTTGGACGGGATCGCGCGGGGGGGCGCGCGAGAAGTGTGGCTCGGAGCCACGAAGTCGTTGCGTCGGTAGGCTCGGTGAACATGCAGCCGCTGCACTTTGGTCCGGCCCGCGTTCCGTCCCGGGAGAGCCCCGAGGCGGCGATCGCGCTCCTGCACGAGCGCGGCTACACGGCTTGCGAGATCGACTTCGAGGGCGGCTTCTGGATGGACTACGACTGGGCGGAGCGGTTCGGCGAGCTCGCGCGCGACGCCGACATCGTGCTTTCGGTCCACGCGCCGATCGCGGGGTTCATGGGGCACGTTGAGCGCGACAAGAAGCAGCGCATGGCGGTCGGAATGCTCGACCACTCGGCCGGCGTGGCCGTCGCCTGCGGCGCGGAGCTGGTCGTCTTCCACCCCGGCTTCCTGCTCGGCCGCGAGCGTTCCGAGGCAATCGACGCCGTCGTGGAGCAGCTCACCGAGCTGCGCGAGCGGCTCGAGGGCAAGGGGCGCGGCGTCCCGTTCGGGGTCGAGATCATGGGGCGCGTGCGCGAGCTGGGCACGGCGGACGACGTGTTCGAAATCTCGCACCGCACGGGCTGGGTGCGCCCGGTGCTCGACTTCGCTCACCTGCACGCCGTGACGGATGGTGGCTTCACTGACGTCGACCGCTTCGCCGAGATCCTCGAAGGCGCCGACGACCTGCTCGAGCCGGGAGCGCCGTTCCACATCCACTTCTCCGACATCGCCTACGCGAACCGCAACGAGACGAAGCACCTGCCCTACGGCGACGGCACGCTGCGCGCCGAGCCGCTCGGCGAGGCGCTGGCGCGTATCGAGCGGCCCGCGACCGTGATCAGCGAATCGCCGGACGAGGCCTCACACCAGGCGATCCGCGCGGCGCTCGCATCCGCGGCGCGCGCCGTCTGAGCAGCCTCTGCGCGGAGCTACGCGGCGCCGGCGCCGACGGCGCCCAGCTCGTCGAGACGCTCTTCGTAGGGTTGCGCCTCCTCCTCGCGGCCGTGCTCGCAAAGGAAACGCACGAACGCCTTGAGCGGCTTCTGCTCGAGGGCGCGCCACTCGGTGCCCGCCAGGATGTCGAGCGCTTCGCGATAGAGGCGCTCCGCCTCGGTGTCCCGCCCCTGCGCCTCGCGCACGAGCGCAAGCGCGGTGCTGGTGCTCGCAAGCGAGCTGATGTCCTGTGGAGTGACCACGTCACGCGCCTCGAGGGCGAAGCGTTCAGCCTCCTCGAGGCGGTCCTGCTCGACGAGCAACTCAGCGAGTGCCCGCAAATCTTCGACCAGCGCACCGCGGTAGTCGATCTGCCGCAACGTGCGAATCGCCTCGCGCAGGAGCTTCTCGGCGCGGCGGTAATCGCCCCGCTTGCGGGCAACCAGGGCGAGGTCTCGCAGTGCGTGGGCGAGCGGCGCAGCTGCTCCGGCTTCGGCGAACCGGCTCCGCGCCTCCTCGAACGCCGCTTCAGCCCCGTCGAGATCCTTATGCCGGAGAGCGAGGTCGCCCTGGACACGCCGCGTCCACGCCTGCGCCATGATGCTGCCGCTCTCGTCTGCGAGGGCCGCGGCGCGGGCGAGCAGCGGCTCGATGGGCTCCTCCTCGAGGCGCGCAGAATGAACGCTGACGAGCCACGACAAGACCTGGCTCTGGAGATCCTTCCGATCCATCCGCTCGGCCAGCTCGAGGCTCTTGCGGCTCCAGCGCTCCACGGCGGCGAGCTCGCCCGTCCACCACCCGACCGTGCTCAGCAGATCGAGCGCGTCGAAGCGGGCCTCGTCGTCCTCATCGCCGAGCAGCTCGAGTGCGCGCGCCGCGAGAGCACGGCCCTCGTCGACGTCTCCATGCCGGTAGAGCGCAACCTCGGCGAGCGCAGTGGCAGCCCGCGCCTCGAGGTGGCGGTCGCCGGCATCACGCGCGGCTTCACGGACCGCCTCCATCTCGACCGAGACAGCCGGGATGTCGCTCAGCCTCCAGGCAGCACGCGCGGCGGCGTAGCGGCGGTCGAGCGTCGGATCGAGCTCGACCGACCTCAGCAGCATGCGCCGCGCTGCCCGGTTCGCCTCCTGCGCAAGCGCGCGCTTACCCGCCTTGGCGAGCGTCGCCGCCGCCTCGCGGGCGAGCAGCTCCGGAGGTTCGCCGTCCAGCTCCGCGAGCAGCGTGACCGCATGGTCGAGGTGGTAAGCCCTGATCTCGAGCAGCTCTTCGCCCGCACGCTCACGAAGCCACTCGGCGAAGCGCTCGTGGTAGACGGCGCGGCGCGACTTGGCCAGTCCGCCGTAGGCGACCTCGCGGATGAGCACGTGCTTGAAGCGGTATGCCTCCTCGTCGCTGATCGTCGAGCGCAGCTCGCGCACGACGAAGTCACGCTGTGTGAGGTTCCCGAGTGCCGAGTCGACCTCGTCGAGGTCCTCCGAGAGGTGCGCGACGGCACCGGGCCAGAAAACTCGCCCTGCAACGGAGGCGCGCTGGAGCACACGCTTGGCGTCGGGCGGTAGCCGGTCGATGCGAGCTGCGATCAGCGCCTGGAGCGTGTCCGGGATGCGCCCGGCCGCCCCCTCCCTGCCCTCCTCGACGAGCATGCGGATCGTCTCCTCGACGAAGAGCGGGTTGCCCTCCGTCTTTTCGAACAAAGCCTCCTGCTCGGCCGCGTCGAGCTCGCCGTCGCCGCTTCGCTCGAGCAGCGTCTGCACGAGCAGCTCGCTTTCAGTGCGGGCGAGCGGCTCGAGCTCGATGGAGGTCGCGCGCAGCCGGCCGCCGCCCCAGTCGGGGCGCACGTCCAGCAGCTCCGGCCGTGCGAGCGTGAGTATGAGAACCGGTGCGTCCTTCACCCAGGCCGCGAGATGCTCGATCAGGTCCAGCAGCGGCTCCTCGGCCCAGTGGACGTCCTCGAAGACGAGCACGAGCGGTTGCGGCTCCGCCATGCGCTCCGCCCACGCGCGAGCCGCCCACGCGATCTCCTGCTGGCTCGACTCACCGTGGACTGCCTCGAGCACGCCGGAGGCAAGCCCCAGCAAGTCGGCCACGGCCTCGGCAGGGCAGCAGTCACGGAGCTTCTCGAGCGCCGTGTCGAGGGGGTCGTCGTCGGCGATGCCGGCGGCCACCTTGACCATCTCGGCGAGCGGCCAGTACGTGATGCCCTCGCCGTAGGGCAGCGCGCGTCCCAGCAGCACGGAAGCCTCGACTGACTCGAGAAACTCCTCGGCGAGCCGCGACTTACCGATGCCCGGCTCCCCGAAGATCGTGACGAGGTGCGGCCTGCGGTCGCGGAGCGCGCGCGCGAAGGTGTTCTCGAGCAGCTCGAGCTCAGCCTCGCGGCCGACGAGCGGCGCCTCGGCGAGCGCCCCCCGCCTGCCGCCGCCGGCTACGGCTGTCACCGCCCAGGCCCAGACCGGGGCGGCGCGCCCGGCCACCTCGAGCGGCCCCATGTCCTCGAGCTCCAGGCGGCCGAGCGCCAGGCGCTGCGTGCCGGGACCGATGAGGATCTTGTTTGGCTCGGCAGCCTGCTGCAGCCGTGCGGCGATGTTGATTGCCTCGCCGGTGGCGAACGTGGAATCGCCTTCGTCGACCACCACCTCGCCCGACTCGATGCCGATGCGCACCTCGAGACCCAGCTCTTTGACCGCTTCGAGGATCCCGAACGCGGCGCGGGCGGCGCGCTCGGCGTCGTCCTCGTGCGCCTTCGGGATGCCGAAGGCGGCCATGACAGCGTCGCCCGCGAACTTCTCGACGATGCCGCCGTGCGTCGCGACACAGTGGGAAACGTGGTCGAAGTAGCGCGCAATGCGTCGCCGCACCACCTCCGGGTCCGAGCCTGAGACGAGCGCCGTCGAGCCGACCAGATCGGCAAACAGGACCGTGGCAAGCTTGCGTTCCATCCCCACAAGTGTAGAAACGCCTGCCAGCGCGGAAGATTCCTGCCGAGAGCAGGAAAGCCGCTATTCGCAGACGAGCGGCGGCAGCTCGCCGGTGATGTGGCCAGGGCGCCACGCGGGTTGCTGGAACCACGGTGTGTCGAGATCGCTGTTGGCAGCGTCGCCTGCGATGCGGGTCGGGCACGAGCCGTCGCCGGTGATGACCATCAACTGCCGGACGAACGATCGCGGGCCCTCGCGTGCGTACGCGATGCGCGAGCCGTCCGGCGACCAGGCTGGGTGCTCCTCGGCGAGCATCTTGGTCTCGGTGAGCCGGCGAGGATCGTCGCCTTCTGAGTCCATCACGTAGAGCTCGGCCGCAAATGCCTGCTCGTCCGAACCGGTTCGGTGAATCCCGGCCTCGTCTCGATCGCTGACGAACGCGATGTGCCGACCGTCCGGCGAGTACGCCGGTTCGCTGCTGCGAGGAGCAAGCTTCAGCAGGTTCGATCCGTCGAGATCGAGCGTGTAGATCGCGCAAGTGTTCTCCTGCATTCCGTTGGGTAGCGGTGGCCGGAAGCGGCACCGCGTGAAGGCGAGGCGGCGCCCGTCCGGCGAGACGCTGCCCGGCAGGTCGAGTTGCTCGTCCTGCGCGGCGGCGAGCGATCGCTGCTGGGAGCCGTCCGAGTTCATGAGCCACATCCCGACGCTGGGCGGAAACCGGTCGGCGTGCGCCGTGCGTGTAATTACGAGGGTCTCGCCGTCAGGAGTCGGCAGCGGACGGCTCGCATCCTCGCTCGTCGTGAGGCGCTCCAGTTCGGACCCGTCGGGCCGGACAGCGAAGACGTCGGTCGTGTAGTAGGTGAATTCGCGCGTGTCGCGCTCCTCGAGCACGCCGGTGAAGTAGATCCACGCGCCGTCGGGCGACCAGACGGGATCGGCGGTCCGCAGGAGTGACGGGCTTTCGTCACGCGGTGCCTTCACGACGACGCGTTGGTGGGAGCCGTCCGCGGCCATCGTGACGACAGCGATTCGCGGCGGGTTGCCGCCGACCAGACGGACCGCGGCCAGCCGGGCTTCCTTCTGGGGCTGCGCGCTCGTCGTTCCCGCTGCGGTTGGAGGCTTGTCGTCGCCGCTGCAAGCGGCCAAGGCCATGGTCGTGCCCAGCAGCCCCAGCCGGAGGAGCCCTCTCGCGTAGCATCGCCGCTCGATGCTCGATCCCAAGGTGTTCAAAGCCTACGACGTGCGCGGCATCTACCTGGCCGAGCTCGACGAGGACGGCGCGCGCGCGATCGGCCGCGCCTACGTGGAAGCCTTCGAGCCGCGCCGCATTGCGGTCGGGCACGACATGCGGCTGTCGTCGCCGGCGATGGCGGGCGCGCTGATCGAGGGCGTGACGGCGGCCGGCGCGGACGTCGTGGACATCGGGATGGTGGGCACCGAGATGGTGTACTTCGCGGTCGGCGAGCTGGGCCTGGACGGAGGCGTGGCGGTAACCGCCTCGCACAACCCGAAGGAGTACACGGGCATGAAGATCGTCCGCCGCGGCGCTTTGCCGGTAGGCGGCGACTCCGGGCTGTTCGAGATCCGCGACCGCGCCCTGTCTTACGCGGACAGGTCCGAGGGACAGCCCCACGGACCTCTTTCCCCGGGCCAGGTGACCGAACAGGACGTCTATCCCGCGTTCGTCGAGCGGGTGTTGTCGTTCGTCGATGTCTCGGCGATCCGGCCGCTCAAGGTCGTGATCGACGCGGCGAACGGGATGGCCGGCGTCATGCTCCCGCCGGTTCTCGAGCGGCTCCCGCTCGAGACGGTGCGCTGCTTCTTCGAGCCCGACGGCACCTTCCCGAACCACGAGCCGAACCCGTTGCTGCCCGAGAACCGAGAGTTCATCGAGCGCAAGACCGTCGAAGAGCGCGCGGATCTCGGCGTGGCCTACGACGGCGATGCCGACCGCTGCTTCTTCGTCGACGACACGGGCCAGTTCGTGCCCGGCGACTTCGTCACGGCCTTGCTCGCCGAGTCGATCCTGGAGAAGGAGCCCGGGGGCAAGGTCATCTACGACGTCCGGGCCAGCTGGGCGGTTCCGGAGACGATCGAGCGCGCAGGAGGCGTGCCGCTGTTGAACCGCGTCGGCCACGCTTTCTTCAAGCACCGCATGCGCGAGGACGACGCAGTCTTCGGGGGCGAGATCTCGGCGCACTACTACTTCCGCGACTTCACGCAGGCCGATTCGGGCGTGGTGCCCTTCCTGCTCATGGTCGAGCTCCTCTCGAAACGCGGCCGCCCGCTCTCCGAGCTCTTGCAGCCCTTCCGCGACCGGTACTTCCTGACCGGCGAGCTGAACACGCCCGTCCCGGACGTGGCCGTGAAGCTGCAAGAGCTCAAGGAGCGCTTTGCGCCGGAAGGCCACGTCTCGCATCTCGACGGCATCTCGATCGACGCCGAGGACTGGCACATGAACGTGCGGCCCTCGAACACCGAGCCTCTGTTGCGACTGAACCTCGAAGCGCGCTCGCGCGAGCTCATGGAGCGCAAGCGCGACGAGGTGCTCGACGTGATCCGCTCCTAGGGCCGTCCGTGCGGATGTCGCACGCTCCCCCCGGCTATGACTGCCCTTTCTGCGCGATCGTCCGGGGTGAGGACAGGCCGCCGTGGACGACGCAGGACGACGTCGTCTTGCGCGGGGCGACGACGAGCGCGTGGATCAGCGGTGGTGGGCGAACAATCCGGGCCACGTGATCGTCGTCCCGAACGCGCACTTCGAGAACATGTACGACCTGCCGGCCGAGCTGGCCGGCGAGATTCACGAGACGGCCCGAATGGTCGCGCAGGCGTTGAAGCGAGCGTATGGCTGCGACGGCGTCTCGACACGCCAGCACAATGAGCCGGCCGGACGCCAGGAGGTCTGGCACTACCACCTGCACGTCTTCCCTCGCTATCGGGGCGACGACCTCTACGGCTCCGCGGCCAGGGAGACGAGGCCGGAAGAGCGCAGCGAGTACGCCTCGCTCCTCCGCGAGGCGGTCGACGTGCTCGTCGCCGCGGGACGTTAGAGGCGCGTTGCGAGCGCCTCGACGATCTCGCCCTGGAGCCAGGTCAGCCAGCCGTAGAACGCGAGCTCGGGCGCTCTCGGGTCGCGCCGGTCGATGCCGTCCGCGTAGAGGTCCTCGGTGACGCCGAGTCGCTCGCCGAGCACCAGCCGCGCGTCGTTCAGCGCTCCGCACCAGGCCCCGGCCTGCTCCTCGTCCAGGCGCTGCGCGTCGACCGTTACGCGGACCGTGTCGAGCGCCGCTAGCCGCTCCGAGACAAGGCCTCCTCGGGCGAGGCGGTCAAACTCCGCGCTCGCTTCGGGGTCGTCGCGGAAGGCTGCGGGGAAGAGCCGCTCCACGGCGTCGTCCTCCCTTGTGACGAGCTCCCGCAGCTCTACGCACAGCTGCCGGACCGCCTGCCGCTCCTCTTCGGCGAGATCGAGACGGTACGCGCCGTCGGCGAGCGGCTGCAGCGGACGCCGCCGCACCTCAGTCCTGCTGCATGGTTGCCCACAGGCCGTGCGCGTGCAGGCGGGCGACGTCCGCCTCGGCCTTCTCGCGCGTTCCGTTCGAGACTGCCGCTTTGCCCTCGTAGTGCACCTGGAACATGAGCCGCTCCGCCTTCTCCTTGCTGTAGCCGAACAGCTTCTGGAAGACGTAGGTCACGTACGTCATCAAGTTGACCGGGTCGTTCCACACGATCACGATCCAGGGGCGCTCGTCGAGTGGCGTCTCTCGCGGCACCGGCGTCTCGATGCGGACGGGTGCTTCGATGGTCTGGCTCACGCCCGTGATTGTGGCGAAATCAGACGTCAGTAGGATCGCCGGCGTGACCACGCTCGAGCTCGGGCGCGCTACGACGCGCAAGCCGCCCTTCAAGTACTCCGCCGTGACGCGCGTCGGCTTCTCGGACACAGACGCGCAGGGCATCGTCTACTACGGGCGCTACCTGCCGTACTTCGACCTGGCGCGCGTCGAGTACCACCGGCATCTGGGGCTCCTGCACGCGGAGTCCGAGCACGAGTTCGTGATGCGCGCCTGCGCGATCGAGTACCTCGCACCTGCGCGCTTCGACGATCTGATCGAGGTCTTCATCCGTCTCAGCCGGATCGGGCGTACGAGCGCCACGTACGAGTGCGCCGCGTACCGTATGGAAGACGACCTGCTGCTGGTAACCGCGAATCAGACCCTCGTGCTCGTCGACCTCGACAGGCGGCGCGCGGCGCCCATTCCGGATCACTACAAGGAAGCGATCAGGGCATTCGAGGGCGCGGATTGCGAGATCAAGTGAAAGCGTCGGCCGACGACTATCGCGGCGCGCTCGCGGCCGTGGACCGCATCCTCAACCGCGGCAGCGACGCGGACGACGTCCTGCGCGCGGTCGTCGACGTGCTCCACGACGGGTTCGACCACTACTCGTGGGTGGGCATCTACCTCGTGGAGGGCGACGATCTCGTGCTTGGTCCCTGGCGCGGGCCTCAGCCGACTGAACACGTGCGCATTCCGGTTGGGCAAGGCATCTGCGGGGCGGCGGCTGCGAGCGGCCAGACCGAGGTGGTGGACGACGTCAACTCGGATCCTCGCTACCTCGCCTGCTTCGCATCGACGCGCTCGGAGATCGTCGTGCCGATCGCGTATCGGGGTCGCGTGGTCGGCGAGATCGACATCGACTCCGATCTTGCGGGCGCGTTCGGCCAGGCCGACCGCGCCTTTCTGGAGCGCGTAGCCGTGCTCGTGTCGGCGCACTGCTTGGTCGGCTGGGACACCCGCGGCGAGAGCTGGGCTCCCTAACGACGAGAGGCGCCACAGGCGCCCCTCGTCTCCGGAAGTAACTAGTCAGAAGGCGTGCGCGCCGCGGGCCCACCCGTCGTCCCCGGGACGGGTGGGCGCCGCAGCCTTGCCCCTCCCCCAATCTCCTTGTAGGTGGGAATCGGTTGGCGCGCCATCCCTCGTTCGAGGCAGCCTCCCGTTTGGGGGATGCATCCCCTGAACGGGGGATCCGCCCCATGACCAAGCGCTTCCTGTGTCCGAAAATCCCCCGGACGCGGTACCCCAGCACCACCCGCGGCAGGTGTGCCGACCGAGTGACGAAGCGCACACACCTGTCCTGGCGGGACACCTCCAGGGACTGTCCCTGGAGGTGTGACGAAAGTGTGTCGGTCCGTCCACAGGAGACTGGCGCGACGCCGCTTTGAGCTGGTCGGCCGGCGGTTAGGTGGGTGTGACGCGGTACGAGTCGAAGACCGCGTCGAGGTTCCGCAGGGCGCCGAGCAGGCTGCGCAGCGCCCGCACGTCCCCGATCTCCGCCGTGTACCAGTTCTTGGCCAGCTGGTCCTCGACGTGGCCGCCGTACTCGACGATGTTGGCGCCGTACTCGGCGAACGTGCGCGCGACATCCTCGAGCAGCCGCGGGCGATCCCAGGCGTCGACGGCGATCTGGACACGGAAGCTCTGCGTCGCGCCGCCGTCCCAGTCGACCGGCGTGAAGCGCTCCGGGTTACGCCGCAGCGCCTTGACGTTCGGGCAATCGTCGCGGTGGATCGTGATGCCCTTGCCCAGAGAGATGTAGCCGACGATCTCGTCGCCCGGAACCGGTGTGCAGCACTTGGCGAGGCGCACGAGCACGTCGTGCCCGCCGTCGACCGTGATGCCCAGGTTGCTCGAGTCCACGGCCCTGCGCGCCTTGGGCGCCTTGAGCGGGACGACCTCTTCCTCGACCGCCTCGGTCGTCTTCAGGCGCTGCAGCACCTTGTTGACGATCTGGCCCGACTGGAGCTTCCCCGAGCCGAGTGCCAGGTAGAAGTCCTCCGCCTTCTTGAATCCCGTCTCACGGATCACCTGGGCGAGCACGGCCGAGCCCGCCAGCTTGCGGTACGGCAGATTCTGCTTCTTGAGCGCCTGCTCGAGCGTCTCGCGCCCCTTCGCCTCCGTGTCCTCACGCGTCTCGCGCGAGAACCACTGGCGGATCTTGTTGCGGGCGCGCGAGGAGGCGGCAAGCGACAGCCAGTCGCGCGACGGCCCGCGGCCCGACTTCGAGGTCAGCACCTCGACCATGTCGCCCGAGCGCAGCTGGTTGTGCAGCGGCACGATGCGGCCGTTGACCTTGGCTCCGACGGTGCGATGTCCGACGTCCGTGTGGATTGCGTAAGCGAAGTCGATCGGCGTGGCGCCCGCCGGCAGGCGCTTCACCTCCCACTTGGGCGTGAACACGAAGACCTCGTCCTCGAAGAGGTCCTTGGAGACCGCCTTCATGAACTCTCGCGGGTCGGCGTCCGCCTGCTCCCAGTCGATCAGCTGCCGTACCCAGCTCATCCATTCCTCTGCGAGCTGCTGCCGGCTCTCCCCGCGTTTGTAGAGCCAGTGCGCGGCGATCCCGTACTCCGCAGTGCGGTGCATCTCGCGCGTACGGGTCTGGATCTCGAGGGGGCGCCCGTGCGGCCCGATGATGGTTGTGTGCAGGGCGCGGTAGCCGTTCAGCTTCGGCATCGCGATGTAGTCCTTGAAGCGGCCCGGCATCGGCTTCCAGAGTGAGTGGATGAGCCCTAGCGCGCCGTAGCAGTCACGCGTTCCCTCTTCCTCGGAGCGCTCCACGATGACACGCATCGCGGTCAGGTCGTAGATCTCGTTGAACTCCTTGCCGCGCTTGGCCATCTTCTCGTAGATGGAGTAGAAGTGCTTGGCGCGCCCGGAGATTTCGGCTGGGATATCGACCTTGTCGAGCTCCGCGCGCAGGACGAGCGACGCCTCGCGCACGTGCTCCTCGCGGTCGACGCGGCGCTCGTAGACCATCGCCTTGATCTCGTCGAACTTTCGCGGGTGCAGCGTCTGGAAGGCGAGATCCTCCATCTCCCATTTGATCGTGTGGATGCCCAGGCGGTGCGCGAGCGGTGCGTACACCTCGAGCGCTTCCCGTGACTTCTGGAGCTGCTTCTGCTTGCCGAGGTACTCGATCGTGCGCAGGTTGTGCAGCCGGTCGGTGAGCTTGATGAGGATGACGCGCGGGTCCTGCGCCATCGCCAGGATCAGCTTCCGGTAGTTCTCCGCTTCGGCCTGTTCGCGGGTCTGGAACTGGACTCGCGTCAGCTTCGTGACACCCTCGACGAGCTGCGCGATCTCCTCGCCGAACTCGCTGCGCACCTCCTCGATCGAGACGTCCGTGTCTTCGACGACGTCGTGCAGCAGCGCGGCCGCGATCGTCTCCTCGTCGAGGCGCAGCTCGGCGCAGATCCGAGCGACGCCGAACGGGTGATGGATGAAGTCCTCGCCGGAGCGCCGCTGCTGGCCCTCGTGGTGCTCGGCCGCGAAGGCGAACGCCCTCGCGACGAGCTCCGTGTCGGCGCCCGCCTTGTAGGCGGTGACGTCGGCCAGCAGCTCGTCGAGAAGGTCCTCGTGACGCCCGGCTGTCTCGACGACGGCCATGGCTTCAGTGTACTCCCGCGTCTGCCTCGTCCCTCCGCATTTTCTCCTATCCGAAAGGAGAGGCGGCGGAGGGCGCGAAACCGTCCGGGTGCTCCGACGACGCCGACGGAAAGCGCTGCAGCTCGCGCGTGTGCTCGTGCATCTGGAGCGGGCCGCACAGGCGCGCCCGGCCGGTAGGCGCACTGCCTACCGCACACTCGGCCGAGCGGCCTAGGCGGCTCGGGCGAGCGGCTCCGCCGCGTCGAGCAGCCGGCGGAACGCGCCCGACTCCAACACGCTGCGCCAGGGCGCGTCCGGATGCGCGTCGAGCTCCAGCTCCCCGAAAATCTCGCGCGCTTCCTCGCTCCAGGCGCCCGCGCCGGCCTGCCATTCGGAGGCAAGTCGCCTGTAGAGCTCCGCGTAGCGGTCGTGCGTCTCCCACACTTCGCGTACGACCAGCTGCGGCGCCACGGTGCCGTTCCAGTGGTTCTCCTCGAATCGGAACACGACATCGAAGCGCGCCGGGCGGCGCAGGGAATCGAGGCGCGACCCGAGGCCGAAACCGATCGCCGAGCCGGCAGCGACGCCGTCGTGGCGCACACGGAAGCGCAGGTGGCGGCCGTCCCCGACGGTGGCCGCGTCGGCGAGCTCACAGGCCGGCGTCAGCATGGTCACGGACGGGTTGCCCAGGCCGAAGGGACGCAGCTCCCTGAGCTCCGCGCAAAGGCTGGGCGTCAACTCGCGGCCACGCACGACCGCGTCGACGACCGTGCGAGGCTCGAGGTCGGCGGGTGTCAGGGCCGCGTCGGCGTGCGCCGCGAACACGTCGGCAAAGGCAGCCAAAGCATCCGGCCGCAACGAAAGGCCCGCCGCAGCCCGGTGGCCGCCCCAGCGCTCTAAATGGCTTGCGCAGGCCGCCAGTGCGCCGTGCAGGTCGAAGGCGGGGATGGAGCGCCCCGAGCCCTTCCAGAACGGCTCGGCGCCCGCCACGAGCACGACCGGGCGGTGGTACCGCTCGACGAGTCGCGAGGCGACGATGCCGATCACGCCCTCATGCCAGTCTTCGCCCGCCACCACGTAGCCCCGGCGGCTGCGGGCCGCTTCGGGCCATTCCTCGACCGTGGACACCGCCTGGCGGAGGATGCGGTCCTCGATCTGCTGTCGCTCGCGGTTCAGCTCCTCGAGCCGCTCGGCGTGTGTGCGCGCCGTTTCGTCGTCCTCGGCGAGCAGCAGCTCGAGGGCGGCCTCCGGTCGGCAGAGGCGGCCGGCGGCGTTGATGCGCGGCGCGAGCCGGAATCCGACGCTGCCCTCGTCGAGCGTGGCGCGATCGACCCGCGCGACGCGCATGAGCGCGCGCAGCCCCGGCTTGCTTGTACGTGCCAGCGCCCGGAGCCCCTCGCGGGCGAGGGCGCGGTTCTCGTCCACGAGCGGCACGACGTCCGCGATGGTCGCGAGCGAAACGAGGTCGAGGTGCTCCTCGAGCACGGCATGGTCGCGTCCGAGTAGGGCTTCGCCCAGCTTGAACACGACTCCCGTGCCGCACAGCTCGGGGAACGGGTAGTCGGACGGGCGCGTCGCGACGACCGGGCAGTCGGGCAATTGCCCGCCGGGTCGATGGTGGTCGGTGACGATCACATCGAGCCCGCGCGCGCGGGCGCCGGCCACTTCCTCGACGGCCGTGATGCCACAATCGACCGTGAGCACGAGTCCGAAGCCCTCGTCGGCAAGCCGGCCGAGCGTGTCCGCCGAGACCCCGTACCCTTCCTCGAAGCGGCTCGGCAGGTGCCAGGCGACGTCGGCGCCCAGCTCGCGCAGGAGCAGGACGGCGAGCGTAGTCGCGCAAATGCCGTCCACGTCGTAGTCGCCGTGCACGCAGATGCGCTTTCCTGCGGCGATCGTGGCCCGTATCACGGCGCAGGCTGCCTCCATGTCACCCAGCAGGAAGGGATCGTGCGCGGGGCGTTCGCCGGCCAGGAAGGCGCGAGCGGCCGCAGGGTCCGCGTAGCCGCGTCGTACGAGCACGCGGGCAGTTGTCTCGGCGACCCCGAGCTCCTCGGCAAGTAGGGCCGCGTCGGCCGGCCGGCAGGGGCGAATCGTCCAGGTCACGGGACGTCTCACCGTACGGAGGCCTCCGGATGGCGCCGGCTGCGGCCGGGCCGCCCCGGACACGGCCAGAACAGCCGCCTGCGGCCCGCCGTTCGGGAGGCCACCGCTCCTCCTCCCCGCTGTCGAGCCTAGCCGCGACGGACGCGCGAGACCGTGCCGTATGTGTGCCGGTTCTGTGCCGGTGAGGCTGACGCGCCGTGCTCAAAAGGCGCGGACCTCCGAGTTATCCTCCAGGAGTGGCGGAGGCGAACTACAGCTCGGGCGACGACTACCTGGTCGAGTTCCTTGGCTACCAGTTCGCTTTCAAGGAATCGGACTTCGAGGAGCGCGTGGTCGCGGCCGCGGTGCGGCTGGGCCTGCTGAGCGCCAACGAGCTGGACGAAGACGAAACCGCCGATCTCGTCGAGCTCGCGGCCGACGGGCGGATCGAGGACCCCCGCAGCCGGCTCGGCCGCTACCTGCTCCGCAATTGGGAACGCGTCGGCTTGATCGGCGACGAGTCACTCGTCTACTGGCTGCGCAAGCTCGTCTTCCGGGGAGCCTGGCTCGACCACCGCGTGAAGGAGGGGCTGCTCGAGGTGACGTGGGACGAGCACTCGGCGGACTTCGGCTACCGCGACCCCAACGGCGACCGTGCACTGCTCGAGCTTGCGCCCGTGCCCTCCTGGCACGACGTCCAGTACCGCAGTCCCTGAACGGAGAAGCTGATGCCCGAGCATGACGAGCGAGCGATCAGCTGTGCGCCGGCGAGGTGAGACCATCAAGGGGTCGCAAGGCGGGCCCCTGACGTTCAAGGTGCGCGGGAGAGCAGACCAACGGGGCGCTAGCCGCATTCGAGAGCACTGCGGCGCCCGGCCAGAGCCCACCGCTTCACGTGCACGCCAACGAGGATGAGGTCTGGTTTGCCCTGGAGGGAACGCTGCGCTTCACGGTCGGCGGTGAGGTTCAGAACACCTCGGCCGGCTCGTTCCTATTCATCCCTCGGGGCGTACCGCATACCTGGCAAAACGTAGGTGATGCGCCCGCACGCATCCTGGCGATCTCTACGCCGGCGGGAATCGAGAAGTTCTCGAGCGCTTCGCGGAGCTTCCGGGCGATGCGCCGGTGCCGGAGGCGTTCCGCACCATTGGGAGCGAGGCCGGCATGGAGGTCGTCGGTCCGACGCTCGCCGAGTCGGGCCCGCTCTGGCCCCGAGGCGCGGCCGGCTTAGCAGCAGGTCTTGCGCACACCTCTTATCGGGGACTGTCCCGCGGGACCGGTCGGCCTGCCTAGAAGAGCTTGGCGCCGGCTTCTTCGGCCGCGATCGTCCCCATGTGGGCGCGGCCCAACTCCGTGACGATCCGGCCGCGGGGCGTCCGCTGCAGGAAGCCGAGCTGGAGCAAATACGGCTCGTAGACGTCCTCGATCGTGTCCGGCTCCTCGCCGAGCGCCACTGCCAGCGTCGATAGCCCGACCGGCCCACCGCCGAACTTCTCGACGATCGCCGCCAGCAACTCGCGGTCGGTGCGCTCGAGGCCCTGTTCGTCGACCTCGTGCAGCTCGAGCGCCTCGGCCGCCACGGCGTCGGTGATGGCGCCCTCGTGCCGCACATCCGCGACGTCGCGCACGCGGCGCAGGATCCTGTTCGCGATGCGTGGCGTGCCCCGCGAGCGGCGTGCGATCTCGTCGGCCGCGTCGTCGGCGATCTCCACGCCCAGGATGCGGGCCGAGCGGCGCACGATCAGCCCCAGCTCGGCCTGCTCGTAGTAGCCGAGCCGGAAGGTCATGCCGAAGCGGTCGCGCAACGGCGTCGTGAGCAGGCCGGTACGCGTCGTCGCACCCACGAGCGTGAAGGGCGGCACATCCAGGGTGAGGGTGCGCGCGGCCGGCCCCTGGCCGACGATGATGTCGAGCCGGAAGTCCTCCAGCGCCGGGTAGAGGACCTCCTCGACTGCGCGGTTGAGCCGGTGGATCTCGTCGACGAAGAGGACGTCGCGCGCCTCGAGTGCCGTCAGGATCGCCGCCATATCGCCCTTGCGCTCGAGCGCCGGCCCCGCGATCGTGCGGATGCCAACACCGAGCTCCTCGCGGACGATGAACGCGAGGCTCGTCTTCCCGAGGCCGGGCGGCCCGACCAGCAGGACGTGGTCGAGCGCCTCGCCGCGCGCGCGCGCCGCGTCGAGCGCGACGCGCAGCTGCTCCTTGACACGCTCCTGACCGACGAACTCATCCAGGCTGCGCGGCCGCAGCGAGCGCTCGATCTCGTCGTCGTCCGGCTTCAGCGCCGGCTCCAGGAACTGCTCGGACACTAGTGCCCTAGGCCGCCTTCAGCGCTTGCCGGACGCGCTCTTCCGCCGGCAGCTCCGGATCGACCTCGGCCAGGGCACGCTCGGCCTCGAGCACCGTGTACCCGAGCTCCACGAGGGCATCGCGTGCGATTCGCTCGTGTCCCGGCCCCTCTCTGGCCGCCGGCAAGTCAGTGGCCGTAGCCAGCTTCTCCTTGAGCTCCAGGACGACTCGCTCTGCGGTCTTCTTGCCGATGCCCGGGATGGCCTGGAACCGCGCGATGTCCTCGAGCACGATCGCACGCCGCAGTTCCGCGGGCGAAGACCCCGACACGATCGCGAGCGCCACCTTCGGCCCGACACCCGAGACGGCCAGCAGCTGTGTGAAGAGCTCACGCTCCTCCGCGTCGGCGAACCCGTACAGCTGGAGCACGTCCTCGCGGACGTGCAGGTGGGTCTCGAGCGTCACCTCGTCGCCGTCTCGCGCCAGGCGCCGCGCCGTGCGCGTCGCGTGCAGCAGGTAGCCCACCCCGCCCACTTCCAGCACCACTCCATCGGCCGTCTCGCCGGCGAAGCGTCCGCGGAGCCGCGCGATCACCGCGCCACCGCCTCGAGCAGCGGCGACGCGAGCGCATGGCAGATCGCCACGGCGAGCGCGTCGGCCGCGTGGCTGGGCGTCGGCTTGCGATCGAGGCTCAGGATCACCTGCACCATACGCTGGACCTGCCCTTTCTCAGCCCGTCCGTAGCCGCACACGGCCGCTTTGACGCGCGCCGGCGCGTACTCGGCGCAGGAGACACCGTGGGCGGCCGACGCGACCAGCACGGCGCCTCGCGCCTGCCCGACGGAGAGCGCGGTACGGGCGTCGGCGCCGACGAAGCACTCCTCGAGCGCGACGGCCTCCGGCCCATGTTGGGCGAGGAGGGCCGCGACGCCGTCGAAGATCGTCTTGAGGCGGATCGCGGGGGGGTCGCCGGCGCGCGTCGTCCACGTGCCGAGATCGATGGCTCGCAGGCGGTTTCCGTCTTGCTGGACGAGTCCGTAGCCGCACGCAGCCGTTCCGGGGTCGATGCCGAGAACCTTCACGGGCAGAGGTTATGAGCGGCGGCGGACGTTCCTGCTCGCGGTTTGCGGCGCCACCACCAGCGTGTCGGCCTGCGCGTACCCGTCGCTGCCGGCAACTAGCGCCCGCGGCCGGCTCGGCTACCGTTTTTGCGTGCTCCGAGGCGTCATTGCGGGTCTCTTCACACTTTTGATCCTGTCGTCCACCGCGGCGGGCGGAGTGGTCGAGCGTATTCGAGTCGTCGACGCCGGCCGCCCTGAGACCCAGGTCTTTCCGCCCAGCGTGTTCGTGACCGTCGAGTCGCCCTCCGACTACGCGGCGCAGGCGCCTGGCACCTGGGCAGGCCCGCAGTTCTGGGCGTACGGCCGCCCCGAGGACAGGGGCACCTCGACGCTCGAGTGGAGCGTCACGTTCCGCGATCGCACCGACGACGTCGCCCGCACCGCGAAGAGCGCTGCCGTGAACGGATGGCCGGAGGATCAGCACAACGGCATCTCCATTCCGCTCCTGGCGGGCGCCCGCCAGGTCGGCACGCTGCCCGGCTTCTTCGTGCTTACGGCCAACCGCGCGCGGTTCGAGGCCGGCCTCGCCGTGCCGCTCGGGACAGGCGTACAGGCGGTCGTGCGTTTCCTGCTCGGCAGCCCGTCGACCGACATTTCGGCCTGGGGCGACTACCTCGTGATGGGCTCCTTCCTGGCATCGAGCTGGAACCGCGGCCAGGCCCTGATCGCGCTCTCGAAAGTGCGCGTGGAGGGAAATCTCGCGCCGAAGACGGTGTCGATCCGGCGCGTGCTCGGGCAGCGCGCCGTACGCGGCAGGGTCGTCGACGCGTTCGTGAACCCGCTCGTCGGCGTGACAGTCGGGCTCGAGCGCTGGGCGGGAGCAGCCTGGGTCGGCGTACGCACGGGCCGCACGTCCTCCGCAGGGCTGTACCGCATCGCCGTCCCCGGGCGCGGCCGCTTCCGCACCCTCGTCACGAACGCCGGCACGACAGTGGCGAGCGCACCTGTCGCCGTCCGGTAACGGCGACTCGACGTAAGCGCGGCGCTGACGGGTCAGTCCCCGCTCGAGGACAGACCCTGCGTTTCAGACGGCCACGGCCTCCAGGACCCGTTCGGGGATGTCGAAGTTCGCGTAGACATCCTGGACGTCGTCGTTCTCCTCGAGCGCATCCATCAGCCGCACGATCTTCTTCGCATCCGACTCCTCGGTGACCTCGATGGTCGTCTTGGGCAGCATCGTGACCTCGGCGGACTCGACGGCGAACCCGGCACGCTCGATCGCATCGCGGACCGCAGCAAGGTCCTCGGCCGCTGCGGTGACGCGATAGCTCGAGCCGTCGCGCTCGACGTCCTCCGCCCCGCCCTCGGCGGCTGCGAGCGTGAGCTCGTCCTCGTCTGCCCCGTCGGCTCCGACCAGCACCAGCCCCTTGCGCTCGAAGAGCCACGCTACTGCCCCAGAGGTGCCGAGATTGCCGTCGTGCTTCGCAAAGACGTGACGCACGTCTGCCGCGGTGCGGTTGCGGTTGTCCGTCAGCACCTCGACGAGCACGGCCACGCCGCTCGGTCCGTAGCCCTCGTAGACGACCGTCTCGTACGCTGCCGCATCAGCGTCGGTTCCCGCCCCGCGCGCGATGGCGCGCTCGATGTTGTCCTTCGGCATCGAGTAGGAGCGCGCCTTCTCGATCGCGTTCTGCAGCGCCAAGTTGGCGGTTGGATCGGCCCCGCCCTCGCGGGCTGCCACGATCAGCGCGCGTGCGAGCTTGGAGAAGAGCTTGCCGCGCTTCGCGTCGGCCGCGCCCTTCTTGTGCTTGATCGAGGACCACTTGCTATGCCCCGACATCTTCGCCTCCTGACCGGGCGGCTCCCGCCGGGCGCAGCCCGGCTCCTCCGTCCTCGCGTCGCTGACCGCGCTCCAGGCCGTCTCTCACAAGACGGAGAAAGAGCTCGTGCACTCGAGTGTCATTCGTGAGCTCCGGATGGAAGGCGGCGACGAGGAAGCGGCCCTGGCGCAGCAACACCGGATGGCCGTCGTGCTCGGCGAGCACCTCGACCCCAGGACCCGCGTGCTCCACTCGCGGCGCGCGGATGAAAACTCCCCGTAGCGTGGGCCCCTCGCCAAGATCGAGATCGGCCTCGAAGCTGGCTACCTGACGCCCGTAGCCGTTGCGGTGCACCACCATGTCGACCGCGCCGAGCAGGAGCTGGCCGGGAACCCCGTCGAGCGCATCGCGGGCAAGCAGGATCATCCCCGCGCACGTGCCGAGCACCGGGCTCTCGAAGTTCCGGATCGCTTCTTCGAGCCCGTAGAGCCGGATCAGACGTCCGATCGCCGTCGACTCGCCGCCCGGGATAACCAGACCGTCCAGCCCTTCGAGCTGCTCGGGCTTACGCACTTCGACGGGTTGTGCACCGAGTCGCCGCAGCACGCCGGCGTGCTCGCGGACGTTGCCCTGGAGAGCCAGGATGCCGATGCGAGGTGCTCTTCCCACGCGGCAATCGTAACGACGCTGCGCCGGGCTACTCCGAGCGCAACTCGGCCAGCTGGGCCTCGGCGAACACGAGGACGCGGTCGCCGCCCACCACGCGCAGCAGGTCGCACGCCTGCTGCGTCATCTCGAGGGCCTCGTCGCGGCGACCCCGCTGTGCGCGCACACCGGCGACCGCGAGCAGCTGTGCGGCCTCACCGGGGATCCACCCCACGCGTCGGCGCAGCTCGAGCGTCTCCGAGTGACGTCGCTCGGCCGCATCCAGATCGCCCGCTTCCTCGTCGCAAAAGGCGACGTGCCGGAGCGCGTAGGAAGCGAGGATGTCATCGCCGAGCGCGCTCGCCCGCTCGTAGGACTCTTCGAAGAGCGGCCGCGAAGTCTCGTGATCGCCGCGCACCACCTGGTGGAGGAGCCCGACGTGGAAGAGCGACTCGGCGATGCCGCGCTCGTCGCCGAGCTCGCGGCGCAGCTCGAGCGCACGCTCGAAGTAGTCGAGCTGGCCGGGCGGCTCGCCGCGCGACCGGTCGTCCAAAAACGAGGTGTGCAGGGCGAGGCCGCGACGAGCCAGCGCGAATGCCTCGAGCCGACGGTCCCCGCGCGCGCGGGCGACCATCTCCACGGCGTCGATCGCCTCGGCCAGATCGGAAGAGCGATCCCGCGCGAGCATGTTCTCGTCGGCGAGCACGAGCACACGCTCGACGAGCGCTTCGGGATCGTCGCGGTGGGCCAGCTCGTCGAGCGCGTCTTGCCAGCGCCCCGCCAGCCTGAGCTCCGTTGCGATCGGCATCGCGCCAGCCTAATCGCAGCCTGACGGGACAGTCACCATTCGGGCACAGTTCCTGCAAAAGCCGCAGGCGCGGCTCCGGCGCGTCGGATCTGAAGGAGGGTGCTCGCCGGGGAACCACGGGTTCCCCGTGCGACTACCAGCCGCGGGTCTCGAGCAGCTCGTGCTCGGGCAGGGCGGCGGCGGACACCCCGCTCATCGCCTCGCCCAGGCCCTGCGATACGCGCGCGAGGATCTGTGCGTCGGCGAAGTGCGTCGTGGCCTCGACGATCGCCTTGGCGCGCTCGGCCGGGTTGTCGGACTTGAAGATCCCCGAGCCGACGAAGACGCCGTCGGCCCCGAGCTGCATGCAGAGCGCCGCGTCTGCCGGCGTGGCGATCCCGCCCGCGGTAAACGTTACGACCGGGAGGCGCCCGTTCTCCGCAACCCACTTCACGAGCTCGTGCGGCGCCTGGAGGTTCTTCGCCTCCGTGTAGAGCTCGTCCCCGCGCAGCGACCCGAGCCGCCGGATGCCGCCGAACACCGAGCGCATGTGGCGGACCGCGTTGACGATGTCGCCGGTGCCAGCCTCGCCTTTGGTACGGATCATGGCCGCACCTTCCGAGAGACGGCGGAGCGCCTCACCAAGGTTCCGGCAGCCGCACACGAAGGGCACGGTGAACTTCCACTTGTCGATGTGGTGCTCCTCGTCGGCCGGCGTCAGCACCTCGCTCTCATCGATGTAGTCCACCTCGAGCGCCTCGAGGATCTGTGCTTCGACAAAGTGGCCGATGCGCGCCTTGGCCATGACCGGGATGGTGACGGCCTCCTGGATCTCGCTGATCTTCGTCGGGTCCGCCATGCGGGCCACGCCGCCCTGCGCGCGGATGTCCGCCGGAACGCGCTCGAGCGCCATCACAGCGACGGCACCCGCCTCTTCGGCGATCTGCGCCTGGTCGGCATCCGTCACGTCCATGATCACCCCGCCTTTGAACATCTCGGCGAGGCCGGTCTTCACGCGCATCGTGCCCGGCTCGGCCATGGCTCGATTCTACCCACCGTTCTGGGCGCGCCACTCAGCGGGAGTCACAGGCGCGCTCGACCCGCCCGCCCGCCTCTATTAGCCGCTACGCGCTCAGCCGTTTAGGCAGGCCGCGTCCCGGGAAGTTGGGGAGCTTGCGCCGCAAGTCCGCCGCACTCATCGAGATCGCTTTTGTTTCGCCGTCAGGATTCCCTCACAGGGCTGCGGCGCGAACGTCTCCGCACATCCCTCGACACGGTGAAAAAGTGAAAAACGCCCAGCCGCAGACGCGGATGCCTCGGCCGACGGTGGCCCCCAAAGGGCGATACAACTGCACTCGCCGGGCGGGCCGGGGAGCCGACGAGCCTGTCGGCTCATCTCCCCCACCGGTTCCGCCCGGCGTTACCTGTATCGGCACTGCGGCGCCCACCCTGAGGCGCCGACCGATCGATCTGATTCGGTTAAGGCGAAGTGCTTGAGCGCCGATTAGGGTAATCGGCTTCGGCCACCGCTAGATGGCAGCCATCTTCGACCCACTCCTGCGCGCGGACGAGACAGTCCTCGAGCTGGTCCAGGGCCTGCGCTGGGAGCCGCTCACGCTGCTCTTCGTCATGCTGTCCGGCTGGTGGATGAAGGGTTTCGCATTCGTCTTGATCGGGGCGCTGGGCGACCTGCGCTCGCGTCGCATCGTTCCCGCAGCTTCGATGTTCGCGGCGCTCAGTGTGGCGATCGGAGGGCTCCTCACCGGACTGCTGAAGGACTCGCTCGAGAGACCAAGGCCGGCAGCGGCGAGCAGCGATATACAGCCCGCCGTGGACACGCCCGGCTCGTGGTCCTTCCCCTCCGGGCACACGTCGACTGCGTTCGCGGCCGCGGTGGTCGTGGCCAGCCTGCACCCGCGCCTGCGCTGGCCGGTGCTCGCGCTGGCGACGCTCGTCGGGCTGTCGCGCATCTATCTGGGCGTCCACTTCACGATCGACGTGATCGCAGGAGCGGCGCTCGGGCTGACGGTCGGCCTCGCGGGCGCCTTCGTCGCGCGCCGGGCGCGGTGGACTCACCAACCAGCACCGTCCTGACAGAGCCGCTCGATCCCACGCGGGTCGCGGCCATCGTGCCGGCGCACCTGACGCCTCCCGGACGAGCGCTCATCGAGGAGCTCACGCAGCTGGTCGGCGAAGTGCTCGTGGTCGACGACGGCATGCCCGCCGAGCAGGCGGCGTTGGCCGCGCGGCTTGCCGCCTCGACAGGTGTCGGACTCCTACGCCTGCCACGGAACTACGGCAAGGGCCATGCCATCGCGGCGGCCCGCCGGTTTCTGCTGTCCCGTGAGCGGGGGCCTCACGCGGTCGTCGTTCTCGATGCAGACGGCCAGCATCTGCCCTCTGCGCTGCCCGCCCTGCTCGCTGCAGCCGCGCAGGCGGAGCTCGTCGTGGGAGACCGCTCCGGCGATAGGGCCGCGATGCCGCTCCTACGCCGCGTGAGCAACCGCGTGTCGAGCCGGCTGCTGGCACTTGTCACCGGAGCGCCGATTCCGGACGGCCAGTGCGGGATGCGCATCCTGAGGGGACGAGCACTCCTCGAGATCGAGTTTCCGGGCGGGCGGTACGAGGCCGAGACTCGTCATCTCAAGAGGTGCATCAGCGCTGGAGTGCCAATCGCGTGGGTGCCGATTCCGGTCGTCTACGAGGGCGCTCCGAGCTCGTTCCGTCCCGGCCGGGACGGCGCGCGCGTGCTCAGGGCCATTCTCTCCTAGCGCGGTCGCAGTCGTGGCAGCAGACCGCGCGCCGGAAGTGGATACGCTGGCCGCTCGGGGCCCGTAGCTCAGCGGTCAGAGCAGCCGGCTCATAACCGGTTGGTCCCTGGTTCGAATCCAGGCGGGCCCATTACCACCCACGCGCTCATGCGGAAATCGCTTGGTTGCGCGAGTCAGGTGTGTCAGCCGTGCCGGAAATGCGCGTGCGGTGCCTACCTGGGTGCCTACCTCAGATTTCGCCAGACCGGACAACGGCTATGCGGCTTTACCTTCGCGGCTCGTCGCGGGCCCTCAAGTCAGCCAGCACGATGCTCGGGCTGACGCCTTCCCGCCGGGCGATCACGGTTGCCGCCTCGCCGGCCCGCCGAGCCGCCACGACACGGTCGCGGCGCTCCTCAATCACAGTGGCTTCGCGGCGGATGCCGGCCGCCTGCTCGAGCTCGGCCCGCAGCGCGTTCAGCTGGCCATGAACGACCCGTCGGGGGAGGCCGAGCTGGTCTGCGGCCTCCTCAGGGGAGAAGCCCAACACCATCATCGACCCGATCGAGCGGGCTGTGTGCAGTGCGGTCGCCGATAGCTTGCTCGAGGTCAGCCCAGCCAGCACCTGTGCCGTCAGCGTCAGCGACTGCGACTGCGACGGCTGCGTCGAGGGAGAGCGGCAACTCGGGTTTCGGGGCGCGGCTATCGCCGTAGGTTTTGCGGTACCAATCGACGACCCTGAGTGACAAGAATTGTGTGCAGACTCTCCTGAACGACCAACCTCTGCTCTTGTCGTATCTGAGGGAGAGCTCGTAGGCGGTGGCGATGAGGTACGAGAGAGCGTCTTCGTAGTGGTGTGGGTCGAGCCAGGCGCGCAGCGTCCGAGCTGGTTGTTGAGGATGCTTCGGGCGAGCTTCTCGATGTCTCGGACGTCGTGGAATCGGACAGGGCCGGAGAGCAGTCGTTGCTCATAGTGGAGATCCTGCAAGCAGGCTAGAGCGTACAAAATCGGCCTGCTAGCACGGGCTGAGGCAGTTCGCCTGCATGGGGAGTCGATCTTGCAACGGTGTCCATCCGATGCCCATCCCTCCACCCCCGCCGAGGCGATGGGACTACGACTGAGCCTCTCCAGTGCCCGCCCAGAGACCCGCGCGGACTACGGGTAATGCCGTGGCTAGTGCGTTCCGGATGCAAGAGACCACGTTAGGAGCAGCCAGAACGTGGTCAGCAGCGCACCCAAAGTGAGCGCCACTCCGGGCGTGGCGCGGCGGCCGCGCGCACGTCGTTTCAATGCAATGGCGGCCAATACGACGGCAATCGGTCCGGCCAGTGCGCTGATCGCAAGCGGGGCGTCGGGATCACCGTCGCTCCACATCAGCAGACCGAGGACGCCGGATGCGACGCCAACGACGGCCACGACGCAGGCTGCGGTTCCCCACGGCTCGGACGCCGGTCGGGGAACCGCAGCTTGAGCCGGATCAGATCCCCAGCTCAAAACGACCATCCGCGAGGCCGGGGGGCAGCTCGGCCGGACGGGACAGCATCGGGTCAGGCAGCCGCAGATTCACCTGGGCTCGGACCCTAGCCGTCGCCCATTCCGCCTGTGGTCAGGTCACGCGTGGAGAAATTTTTCTCGCGGGTGCCTAGGCGGGGGCGGGCATCGGTGGCTGCTCACGGGTCACCCCCGGGTCTCACGGCGCGCAAACGGGCAGCTGGCGACCCGTTAGCGAAGCCTGGCACCGCAGTTGGCGACGGACCGGGATGCTTTCGGAGCAGCCGTTGCCGCAACCTGTCGGCGATCACGTCGAGCTCGGCGAGGTGCCAATGAGCGGGTGGACGACTGGCTGTCCGCGGCTGCCGGTCGTCATCACCGGCTTCCCGAGCGACTCCCACTCCTCGTTTACGACCCTGCGCCGCTCCATCGTCGCCTCATACGCCGCCTGGGCTTCCTCGACCGGGCTCATCCGATGGAAATCCCATTGCGCGAACTTGCGAAAGCCGAGGGGCGAAGGGGCGGGTGTTCGGAGCCCCCTACGGGTGCCGTCGGGGTGGCACAGTTTTCCTGACACCCGCGCACAGCTGGCCCGGTGTCCGGGCCTCTCTTCTCGGCCATGGGAACCCTCTCTCGCAGACTTGCCCTTTTTGAGGCTGAGCCAAGATGATCCGAGAATGTTGCAAAGCTACGCAGCGTCCAAGGTGTCGCTTCAACGGCGATTGCATGGCTCTTTGTGGCTGGGGCCCAGGCTTCCCAAAGCCACTACCAGCTGTGGGTTGCATTCGCGTGGGCTGTGCCCGCCGTTGTCCTGGCAGCGATCGTGCTGGCGGTCGCAGCCTTCGTGTTCGAGCGGCCCCTATGGTGGGCCATCGGCGCGTTCTGTGCGAGCTTAGTTTTGCCGATCGCGATCTTGATAGTGCTTTCCCGTCTCCCACCGGGCTCGCTCTCATGAGTTTGGTCCTGGGCTCGTGGTTTCCAGCCGCCGTGCTGTGAGCCGTGGCAGGACGAGCAGAGGCTTTCGTAGTCGTCGGGGTTGCGGTTGTGCGGCCCGCCCGGGAGGAAGTGGACCGCCAGCGGGCCGTCTGTTCCGCACCGGACGCAACGGTGTCCGTCGCGGGCGAGCACCGTCTGGCGGAAACGCCGCCACCACGCGCGGTCACGCTGGTCAACCGCTGCCGCACCCTGCGCCGCTCTTGCTGGTCGGCTTTGCAATCGGGGCAGCCGGTGGTCGGCACGATCCCGTGGTGAACGCAGAAGCGCATTACCGGCAAAGCGGCCCTGTTGTTGACTGACGAGCCGGGATATCTGCTGGACCGGGACGGGTGCCCGGTGACGCCCACTGTCTAGGCGGGGTTAGGTGGCCTAGCCACTGCCTACCGTTTTTCGTCGACGAGACGAGAATGAGCTTCGAACGGCCCAGGCGAGCTCAGACGGTGCCTACCCCGGTGCCTACCCCGAGTAGAAAAACGGCGACTAGCAGGGGTGTTCGATCCAGGCGGGCCCATCTGATGTCACTGAGTAGCCGTTCTGCCTTAGCCAAGCCGGCCGTGTGTGAAAAGACCCGGAAAGCGCGTGGTGCCTACCCCGGTGCCGGAGCCGAGCGCGCAAGCCTCGGCAGCGGTAGCGCCTCAGTTGCCACAAGCCTTGCCACTGTGTGTTTCGGTGTTCTTGCGGTGGGAACGGGGGGACCGATATGGGACGCTCTAGAGGAGGTTGAGAAGATGGCCGATGCAAACAAATTCTCCGAGCGGTTAATCGATGTGGCAGAGCGATTCGCCGATGCGGTCGACGCCGCAGAGGGCAAGGGCCCGAGGAAATCCAGCAATGGAGCACGATGGCTGATTCTGCCCGCGGCCGGGGCCGGGATATACGCCCTGGCGACCAGTAGCTCGAGCATGGCTCGCCAAACGAGGAGGCTTGTGCGTCGGGCTAAGGACCGCGCCACCGACCTTCCGGACGCCGACCTGTTCAACCGCGTGAAGGAGGTCACCGGTCTCGAAGAGGGCGGGTCCTCAGCCGCCGGCAGCCAAACGCGACGTTCGACCAGCGCAAATCAGACTCGAGCCAGTCGGCCAAGAAAAACTCAGCGTCGGCGGAAAACTACGGCTTCTCGATAGAAGCGGCTCCGCCCGAAGTCCTCGACTGGACTGAGGCGACGTCTTGCCGCGGCCGGCACCCCGGTCGGTCGCGGTTGGTGGCGCTGCGTCTGGTTCCGTGCCGATCAGCTCCGCGGTTGCGTTGTTTTCACAGACGCGCGTTGTCGTCTCTGAGCTCTTCCCGTCTGCATGGCAGGTGCCAGGTCGGCCCATGGGTAGCTGCACCGCTGCGCGAAAACCTGCATAAGGAGTGCCAGAGTCGCCGGGAATGCACGTGCACACGTTGCAAATACCGTTCGGCTCCCCGTAGAGTCCGGCACTCCGCTTACGAAAGGGTCCCGTGTCCTGGCTTTGGATCATCATCATCGTCATCGTTGTGTTGGCCGTCCTTGGCTTCTTTGGCCGGGGACGCATGTCTAGGTAGCACCGTCCCCTCAGCGGACGTGAGCATGCGAGGATCCGCGCGTGCCCGCCGCGCCGTTCCAAATCCGGGCCGCGCGCGACGACGACCGCCTTCCGCTCGCAATCATGTTCGCCGCGATCGCCGAAGAGCGCGACGGAATCGCCACGGAACCGCCCGTGGACGTCGAGGCGCGCGCCGCGAGCTGGACGCTCGACGGGATGCTCGTTGCGGTCGCCGACGCCGAGATCGTCGGCTCGCTGCACCTCGAGCAGAGTCGGCACGGGTTCGGCGAGATCGCGATGGCCGTCGCACGCGAGTGGCGCGGGCGCGGCGTGGGCTCGGCACTCCTCGCGGCGGCGATCGAGTTGGCGCGCCAGCGCGGCCTGCACAAGCTGAGCCTCGATGTCTTCGCGCACAACGCCGCCGCGATCGCGCTCTACCGCAAGTTCGGCTTCGTCGAGGAAGGACGTCGCATCAAGCACTACCGGCGCGCGAGCGGCGAGCTCTGGGACGCCCTCGAAATGGGGCTGCTGCTCTGACTTTCACGACGCGCCGGGGGGCGCGCAATCAGCGGCGGGCGAGCCGGCGGCCGCTCTCCGTCTCGGGCGGGGCGTAGTTGAGCAGGTAGTGGTGATAGAGGGCTGACTCTCCCGACTGCGAGAGTTCGTCGCCGTGCATGTCGATGTTTGGGGCGTCCTCGACTTGCTTTTTGGAGACCGTCACCTGGAGGTTGTCGGGGCCGATCGTGACCCCGTGCAGTGGCACAAACGTCAAGTGTCGTGAGAGCAAGCCTTCCTTCACGGTGCCGAACATCGGCTCGTCGGTCTCGACATCGACGTAGACGTCCTCGAGCTTGCCGATCTTCTCGCCGTCCCGGTCGACCAGATCCTTGCCGTGCCACTCGGCGATGTTCTGATGCTCGGCCATTTGTCTCCTCGTCCCCGTGGGGACAAACGGAAAACATCGGTAACTCGTTCCGCACGCGGTGGCGATCCACGGCCCGCGGACACGCGACTTACGCTGACTGGGGCCGAGCATTGACGGTGGCGGGTCCGGCTCGTCGCCGCCACGCACGCGCCGGGTTCGGTCTATAGGCTCGTTGTTCGTGTCCCGTCGCATCCTCGTCATCGCCACCACGACGGTCCCGGACGCAGAGCTTCGTGACCGTGTCCGCGCACACGCGGGAGAGGATGCAGAGCTGCTCGTCGTCGCCCCTGCTTCGAAGATCTCGAAGCTCGACTGGCTGACGAATGCGGAGGACGACGCCCGCGCCGAGGCCGCTCAGCGTGCCGAGGAAGTCGCGGAAGCAGCTCCGGGCGCAGACGTCGAAGCGCTCGTCGGCGACTCCGACCCGGTCAAGGCGATCGAGGATGCGCTGCGAAGATTTCCAGCCGATGAGCTGATCGTGATCACTCGCCCCGACGAAGAGGCGGAGTGGCTCGAGGAGGGAAGCGGAGAGGAGGCGCAGAACCGCTTCTCGCTTCCGGTAACGCATTTGGTCGTCGAGCAGTAAGCGCTGCTGGCTGCGTTCGGCTCCCGCCGGCGCCGGGCGACCATGTCGAGGCCGTCTTGCAGCGTCCCCAGCCTTTACGAGCTGGCGCTGCGCCGCCCGCCGGCGTCTAAGCTCGGCTGGTCCCCGTGGATCCGACATCGATACAGCTCGTCGCACCTGACCTCGCCTCGGCGAACGCGCTGCGACAAATGGTCCCCGGCGCTTGGACGCAAGTCAGAGAGCTAGACGACGGGTCCGCTGATGTGACGCTCGAGGTGGCGGAGCAGGAGGCTGCGACCGCTCTCGATGTAGTTCAGCAGTGGGCCCACGAGCAACACATCTCGTCCGTCAGCGTGCGGATCGGAGTCGACGAGCGTGTGATCGAGGACCGGCCACAGCCGTCTTAGCTCTTTAGTCACCGCCCGGCCGCTTCCAATCGTCTCGAGGATTCGTTGAAGCCTCTTGAGACGTGTCCTTTCGGCGCATGGCCTCATACACCGCGTCCCAATGACTCGAAATTTCGTCCATGGCGCGGGCAGTGATGAGCGCAGCCTCTTCCAGCCGCGCGTTTACCCGCTCAACCTCTGCCATGCGTTCCCTGAGCTCGCTGACCTTGTCGGCCAGGCTGCTGAGCTCCTGCGCGATGAGCTCGTAGTCTTGCACCCTCGGGATAATCCCCTTCCCCGATCACGAACAGCTCAAGCCTGCGACGTCGTGCGCGCGGCGACGACGCCTTTCGCGGCGTTCGATACACACTCGGGCTTCGAGGGCGGTCGCTAGACTCGGGCCGCCCGTGGGTACCAGTCCCGTGAAGGTCTTCCAGCACGAGCGGCAGCTCCGTACGGAGGGTGGCCTGTCGGTCACGGACATCACCGACGAGGTGAACGCGGCGGTACGCGAGAGCGGTATCGGTGAGGGAATCGCCTGTGTGTACTCCCCGCACACGACCTGTTGTGTGCGCGTCAACGAGTTCGAGACGGGCTTTCTGGACGACTTCGCGCGCATGCTGCAGGCGCTGGTGCCCTCCGACCGCTACTACGCACACGACGACTGGGACCGGCGCACCGAGAACATCTGTGACGAAGACATGCAGACCGGCAACGGGCACGCGCACTGCATGGCCATGCTGCTCGGCACGGCCGGCGAGTCCGTGCCGGTGCGCGAGGGGGAGCTGGCGCTCGGCACCTGGCAGCGCGTGCTCTTCCTGGAGCTCGACCGCGAGCGCGACCGCCGCTGGGTCGTGCAGGTCGTCGGAACGTAGTTTCCTCGCCGGCACGCGCCGGGAACAATCACCTTCCATATGACCGACGAGCCGAGGCAGTACGTGATCGAGCGCGTCAACCGCGCGCTCGCGCAAGATTCGCGCGTCAACGCGCTCGACGTCGAGGTGGCGGTCGCCGGCGGCCGGGTCTTCCTGACCGGCGACGTGCCCACCCAGGCGCGCAAGGACGCCATCTCGGAGGTCGTCGCCGAGCTACTCCCCGACCACCAGATCTCGAACGAGACGACGGTGACGGCCCTGGCGCCGGCCGGCGAGCCTGAGGACATCGCGTGATTCGCATTGCCGCCGTGGGCGATATCCATTTCGGCCCCGATTCGGCCGGGACTCTGCGGGCGCACCTCGAGGAGCTCCCGGAGCACGCCGACGTGCTCCTGCTCGCCGGCGACCTGACCAAGTACGGCGATCCCGACGAGGCCGCCGTGCTCGTGCAGGAGCTCGCCGGCATCGACTTCCCGATCGTCGCCGTTTTGGGCAACCACGACTACCACCGGGAGCGCGAGGACGAGATCCGGCGATTGCTGGAGGAGACCGGCGTGCGCGTCCTCGAGGGCGACGCCGAGGTTGTGACGGTAAACGGCGTCCGGCTGGGCGTCGCAGGCTTGAAGGGCTTCGGTGGAGGCTTCACCGGAGCGCACGGAACGGACTTCGGGGAGCCGGTCATGAAGGCGTTCATCCGCCACACGCAGGAAGGGGCACGGCGGCTCGAGGAGGCGCTCGCCACGTTGGCCCACGCCGACGTGCGGGTCGCTCTGCTCCATTACGCGCCCGTGAAGTCGACGCTGGTCGGCGAGCGACTGGAGATCTATCCGTTCCTCGGCAGCTACCTCCTGGCCGAAGCGATCGACCATGCAGGCGCCGATCTGGTGCTGCACGGACACGCCCACCGCGGAACGGAGAAAGGAGTGACGCCGGGCGGCATCCACGTTCGAAACGTCGCCCAGCCCGTGATCCGGCGCGCCTACAACCTCTACTGCCTCGATGAGGCGCGTCTGCGCGAGCCCGGAGCGAAGGCCACGACGGTGGCACGCTCGTGAGCTCACAGGCAAAGCCCGAGGTCCCCTTCTCGGCGATCAAGGAGACACTCAAGAAGGCGTCAGGCGCGCTTCGCGCCGCCGGCATCCCCTTCATGCTGGGCGGCGGGCTGGCGATGTGGGCGCGCGGCGGCCCCGATACCGATCACGATCTCGACCTGATGGTCAAGCCCGAGGACGCGGACCGCGCGCTCGACGTGCTCCAGGCGGAGGGGCTGAGCCCCGAACGACCGCCCGAAGACTGGCTCTACAAGGCCTACGACGGCGAGGTGCTCGTCGACCTGATCTTCCGGCCCAGCGGCGTAGCGATCACGGACGAGGTCTTCGAGCGAGCCGAGGAACGCGAGGTCAACGCGGTCCGCATGCTGGTCATGCCGCTCGAAGACGTCGTCGTGGCGAAGCTGCTCGCGTTGGGCGAGCACGAGCTGGACTACGAGGCGACGCTGGAGGTGGCCCGCTCGCTGCGAGAGCAGATCGACTGGGGAGAGGTTCGCGAGCGCACGACCGAGTCGCCCTACGCGAAGGCTTTTTTCACGCTGGTCGAGGAACTCGGCATCGTGCCGCATTCCGAAGCTCAGCCGACGCGCTCGTGACGCGGCGCCTCGACCGGCAGCGCGCTTCCGCATGAAGTAACTCGAGTGCCGCTCGCAGCGAGCGCTGTCCACGGGATCACTCGAACGGCGGATTGGGAGGCTGCGGCTCCCTTATCCCTCGTGCGAGGGATTCACTACTCGGCTCACCCGGTACATGCTCCGGGTGCGGGCGCTGAGGGGACGCCCGCCACGAGGGAGAGGCAGGTATTGCGGCACATGGGGTTCGACGAGCAACGGCAGCGCGAGGAGCTGGAGTCCGCTGTGAGGACGTGGCGCTTCCAGCAGTTCGTCCGTCTCGGCTTCAGCCGGGAGGAGTCCAACACGCTTGCATCGTCGCGCGTCGACCTCAGCCAGGTGCGGAAGCTGATCGCCTCCGGGTGTCCGCCGGAGACAGCTTCCAGGATCCTGCTCTAGGGGGGAGGACCGCGCCGCTAGGCGCGAGTCGCGACGCTTTCGGGCGGCGCGGCGTGCGGGGCGGGGCTCCACTGCGGCGGGTCCCGCCCCACCAGCACCTCGGTCGGCGGCCGCGGAGGTGCTAGAAGGCGTGCATGGCCCGCTCCACGCGCGTCGCTCTGCTCGGCGCGGCGGCGCTCACCCCACTCGCCGTCCTGGCCGTGCTCGTCGCGGAGCCGGATCTCGACGGGCGCTGGGAGAACCATCCGGCGCACTTCTGGCTCGTGCTGGCCGCGGCGCTCACCAGCCTGGCGCTCGGCTATGCGGTGAGCATCTCGGCGCGGCGCAGGCGGGACGCCCGGCTGTTCCTGATCGCGCTCGCCTTCATGGCGAGCGCCGGCTTTCTCGGCCTGCACGCGCTCGCCACACCCGGAGTCCTGCTCGGCAAGAACGCTGGGTTCGAGCTTGCCACGCCCGTCGGCCTGGTTCTGGCAAGCGCGCTCGCGGCCGTGTCGGCGGCCGAGCTGAATCGCACCACGTCTGAGCGGGTCATACGCCGCGCCTGGGTGCTGCTGGGAGCGCTGGCGGCGGTGCTCGCAGGCTGGGCGACGGTGTCGCTGGCGGAGTGGTGGCCGCTGGACGAGCCGCTCGCCGTGGAGGAGCTGGACGGGTGGCAGCTCGGCCTTGCTATCGCCGGGGTCCTGCTCTACTCGGTTGCCGCAGCGGGGTACTTCCGGCTCTACCGGCGCCGTCGGGAGCGCTTCGTGTTCGTAGTGGCACTCGCCTTCGGACTACTCGCCGACGCGATGCTCGTGATCGCATGGGCCCGCAACTGGCAGCTCTCCTGGTGGGAGTGGCATGTCCTCATGCTCGTCTCCGTGGTCGTCATCGCCGTCGCAGCGCGCACCGAATGGCACGAGGAGCGTTTCAGCGCTCTCTACCTGGACGAGACGCTCGCGGGCGCGCGCGATGTGAGCATCCTGTTCGCCGATCTGGCGGGCTTCACATCCTTTACGGAGCGCACGCCGCCGGACCAGGTGGCGGCGATGCTCAACGGATACTTCGAGCGCCTGGTTCCGCTCGTCGAGGAGCTCGGCGGCGAGGTGCACCAGCTGGTCGGCGACGAGATCATGGCGATCTTCAACAAGGAGGGCGACCGTCCGGATCACCCTCTGCTGGCTGCCCGGGCGGCACTGGCTCTCCAGAGCGCAGCGGCCGAGCTCGCGCGCAGCCATCCCGATTGGCCGCGCTTCCGCGTCGGCGCGAGCAGCGGAGAAGTGGTGGCGGCAGTCGTCGGTGGTGCGCGCGGGCACCGCAAGCACGGCGTCGTCGGCGACACGGTCAACCTCGCGGCTCGTCTCGAGAACGAGGCACTCGTGGGTCAGGTCGTGCTCGCGGCCGAGACCGTGCGTCGACTCCCGTCCGGTGCGGTCGTCGAGCGCCTGCCCGACCTGGTGCTGAAGGGAAAGGCCGAGCCCGTCGAGGCGTACGTTCTCCACCGGCTGCACGGCTCCTGATCCTGAGCCTCCGGTTTCGCCGTGCTGCCGATCGGGGACGACATGAACCGTGGATACCTGGATGTTCATCGTTGCTGCCGCCGTCCTGGTCCTGGTCCTGCTCGCGGTCGCCTTGTGGTGGGCGCGCTCCCGGCGCCAGGAGCAGCGCCGCGAGGAGGCGCGTGCGCACCGTGACACCGCCCAACGGCAGGAGCGCGAGGCCGAGGCCCGCGATCTCACGGCGCGCAAGCAGGTTCAGCAGGCAGTTGCACGCGAGCGCGAGGCCGAGGAAGAGCTTGACGAGGCTCGCGAGCAGCGCGAGTCGGCTGTCGATGAGGCGGCAGCGGAGCTCGACCGTGCGCGGCGCCAGCGCATAGCCGCGGGCTCGCGTCAGGAGCAGGCCGACGAGGTCGACCCGGACCTGGCGGACTGGGACGACGGGCCCGCATCTAAGCCGCAGTAGCTCTTCCATCGCCTGAGAGTGCCGCGGTGAGCTAGCGCTGCTGGCCGGCTCCCAGAACCTGGCCGTGACGGGCTCCAAACCCGAGGCGCCGATTGCCGCTCGCCCGGACTCGCGTTAGGCTCGGCTCGTACGAGCGAGAAGGGGGCTGCATGAGATTCGAATCGTCCGTCACATCCATCACCTGGATTCCGTCCGAGGCGATCTCGGGCATGCCGAAGCTGCCGTTCGAGCTCGGCATCGCCCACTACGACGATCCCCCGCCCGAGCGCATCGAGGATCTCGAGGCGTTGCGCGAGGCCGATGCCTTCCGCGAGGCCAACGAGCTACGAGCGTGGATCGAGGTGGACGACGGCCGTGTGGTGGATCACGGGTACTCAGGCCGCGGGCTGATAGGTGTCACCCGCGTGCGGCTGGGGCCGAAGGAGATGAGCTTCCCGGCCGTCCAGTACCCTCTGCTGCAGGCCGAACCCGAGGTTGGCCCGGACTGGGTGCGCTTCACGCAGACGGCGGGCGGCCACATGGGCCTGCCGGCGCCGCGCCGAGTCCGTGGCAAACCGTTCTTCCGCGTCTCTTCGTCCTCGGCGTGGACGACGCTCCAGCTGATCATCTACGCCGACGGACGCTCGAAGCACTCGCTCCCGGGCGCGAGCACGTTTCCGCGGCACTGGGTGTACGACCGAGACGGCAAACTCACCGAGAAGTCGGGGGTGATCGACTTCAAGAAGTGGTGGCTCGAGGCGCACGGCGAGGGGACGCCCTGGGGCGAGGAGGACTCCCCGGCGCTCGCTACGGCCGTCGAGTCGGAGCTCGAGCGCGCGATGTCTGCGGAGATCATGGGCAGCGGACAGAAGCTCGCCCGCAAGAAGCTGGACCCAGACGAGCCGCTCGTGGAGCAGGGCGAGGAGGGACAGGATCTCTTTCTGCTCATCGACGGCGTCGTCGAGGTCGTGATCGACGGCGAGCCGGTGGCCGAAGTCGGACCGGGCACCGTACTCGGCGAGCGCGCGGCGCTCGAGGGCGGTCGGCGCACGGCCACGCTGCGGGCCGTCACGCCGTGCCGGATTGCGGTGGTGCCGTTCGACCAGATCGACGAATCGGCACGCGAGGAGCTGGCGGCTACCCGCAGGAGCACCTGAGCGCGGCTACTCGCGTTTGCGCCGGAAGACATCCGTGCGGAGCGACGCGACCCGGTCGAGGAAGAGCAGCCCGTCCAGGTGGTCTATCTCGTGCTGGAAGGCGCGCGCTTCGAAGCCGGCCGACTCGAGAACCACCTCGTCGCCCTCGGGCGTGAGCGCCTCGACCGTGATCTCGGTCGATCGCCTGACGTTTGCCGTCAGATCCGGGATGCTGAGACAGCCCTCGCGTCCCACCTCAGCGCCTGCGGAGGCCACGATCCGCGGGTTGACAAGCACTAGCAGCCCGTGACACGTCGTGGCCCTTGGGTGGCCGGTCACGTCCACGACGATCATGCGGACGAGCTCGTCGATCTGCGGCGCAGCGAGACCCACACACCGGGGGCTCGCCCGCATCGTGTCCACGAGGTCGGCGGCGAGGCGCTTCCTCTCGTCTGAGTCATGGGGCCCGAGCGCCCGGCACACGTGCTTCAGGGACGGGTGCGGATAACGCAGGACGTCTCGGACCGCCATTCGCCCGGGCGGACTACAGCTGGTCCTGCTCCAGGGGGTTGACCGAGACCTCCACGGCCTGCTCCCGCCCCACCTGCTCGAGCAGCTCCTCCAGCTCGCTCGGCGAGACGGCGTCGGGTAGCGCAATCTCCATCATCAGGACGTAGAGGGCCTGCCCTTCCTCCTGGTCGACCAGCCGCGTCTCGAGATCGGTGATGTTGATCTCCCTTCCCGCCAGCACCGCCGAGACTGCGTGGACGATGCCGGGATGGTCGGCGCCGTACACGGTCACGACGTGGGATGGGATCGAGTCCGCATCGGGCTGGACCTCGTCGACATCGTTGAGCGAGACGGCGTCCAGGCCAAGGCGCTCGCGAACCCGCTCGAGGTCGCCACGCAAAAGCTCAGACTTGCTTTTCTCGGGGGCTGAGACGATGAGCGTCATCGTGAAGTGACCGCGCAGGATCGTCATCTCCGAGTCCTCGATGTTGAGCCCGTGCTCGAGGAGCGTCTCGGTGACCGCTGCCACGATGCCCGGCCGGTCGCGCCCGATCGCGGAGAGGGCGAAGTGCCGCACGGGCCTAGGATAGAAGCGCGGCGACTAAGGCAGGAACTTCACGGCGCTCGCGTAGCCCGTGCCGAGCGGCTCCTGCAGCAGCACGTGCAGGAAGCCGAGCTGCTCGAGCTGTCGCGCGCGGCGAAGTGGGCCCACGTCGATCGCACGCAGCCCCCCGGCCTCGGCCAGAGCGGCGACCTTCCGCTTGGCGTCCCCTTCGTCGCCTGCAACGAGAACGTCGAGCGGATGTCCATCGACCTCGCCGCCGACAAGCGTCCTTGCGAAGGTCGTGTTGAACGCCTTCACGACACTCGCGTCCGGCAGACGTTCGGCCAGCTGTTCGGCAGCCGACGTCTCGGCGGGAACGACGAGCCCTTCGGTCGTCTCGAAGTCGATCGGATTCGTGATCTCGACCACGACCCTGCCTGCGAGCTGGTCGCCGTACTGCTCCACGATTTCCGCGACGGACGGGTAGTAGACGGCCAGCACGACGATGTCGCCGCCGATCATGCCCCCCGGCTTGACCGCGGTCGCCGAGCCGGCCCCGGCGGATGCCAGCTCTCCGGCTAGCGAGCGCGCCTCCTCGGCATCGCGGTCGACGATCTCGACGTCGTTTGCACCGGCCACGGCGCGGGTGCCAATTGCACGGCCCATGTTGCCGGCGCCGATGATTGTGATCAGCATGGCGTTCTCCTTTCTCCGAATCCGAGGAGCGTATGCGTCAGGGAGTCGTCCGGCGCCGGCGCCGAGAGGCGTCCTCGACGGAAGGGGGAGTCCAGCCCGCGTCCGCCGGGTTGAACGTCGTGCCCGGCGGGACGATCTCGTCTATGCGGTCGAGCACGCCGTCGTCGAGCGTCACGTCGAGGCCTGCGAGCTGCCCTTCGAGCTGCTCCATCGTGCGGGGGCCGATGATCGGAGCCGTGACCGCGGGGTGCTGCATTGCGAAGGCGAGCGCGAGCTCGACGAGCGTCAACCCGGCCTCCTCGGCGACTGCTGCGAGCGCGTCCACCGCCCCCAGCTTGCGCTGATTTTCGGGGAGCGCGAGATCGAACCGAGCGGGCACGCGCTCCGCGCGGCTGCTTGTCGGAGCGTCGCGGTCCTTGCGATACCGGCCGGTCAGCCAGCCACCTGCGAGTGGGCTCCACGGGATCACGCCCATCCCGTATTGCTCGCACACGGGCAGCACATCTCGCTCGACGCCGCGTGCCAGGATCGAGTAGGGCGGCTGCTCGCAGACGAACCGCTCCCGGCCCCGGCGCTCGGCCACCCAGTGCGCCTCGACGATCACGTGCGCGGGAAAGGTCGAGCTGCCGAGGGTAGCGGATCTTTCCAGCTCTCACGAGGTCCGTGAGGGCGCCCAGCGTCTCGTCGAGGTCCGTGCCCGGATCCCAGCGGTGCGCCTGGTAGAGGTCGATCCAATCCGTCCGCAGGCGGCACAGGCTTGCGTCGACCTCCTGCACGATCCAGCGGCGGGAATTTCCGCGCCGGTTGGGGCCCTCGCCCATGCTGCCGTGGAACTTCGTGGCGAGCACGACGTCGTCGCGCCGGCCGGAGAGCGCCTTGCCGACGATCTCCTCCGACTCGCCCGCCGAGTAGACGTCGGCGGTGTCGACGAAGTTGATCCCCGCGTCGAGCGCACGGTGGATTATCCGGAGCGACTCGTCGTGGTCGGCGTTCCCCCATGCCCCGAACATCATCGTGCCGAGGCACAGCGGACTGACGCTCACCCCCGTGCGGCCGAGCGGGCGGTACTCCATGACGCGACCCTAGCGCCCGCCCAAAGACATAGGGCTGCGGGTCGACCGCTCACCGCCCCGGCGGCGGTCAAAGGCAGTCAGGAAGCGGTGACGAGCAGGCGCACGTCCGGCGCCACTTCCGTGGCCAGCCGCTCGACCTGCTCCGGCGTCGGGTCGGTGGGCCAGAACACGAACGCCTCGAAACCGAGCTCCACCAGCTCGCCGAGCAGCTCGTGCCAGAAACCGGGCGGCCCCGACAGCCTGACCCGGGCTGACCGACTCGAGCCGCTGGTTCAGGCGCACGTTCGTCCCCGCGGGTGATCGCACCGCCGACGTTCAGGAGCCGCCGCACCGAGCGGGGGTCGCGGCCGGCCTTCTCCGCAGCCTCGTCGATGATCTCTTGAGCCTCACGCAGAACGTCTGGGCCCGTACGCCCGAGCGAGGGGATCCACCCATCGGCAAGCCTGCCCACGAGCCGTAGCATGCGAGGCTTGTAGGCGCCTACCCAGATGCCGATGTCGTGCACAGGCTGCGGGCCGGGATGCACGCCGTGGATCCGATAGTAGCGCCCCTCGAAGGAGACGGAGCGCTCGCCGCTCCACATCAGCCGCATGATCTGGATCGCCTCCTCCAGCGCCTCTACCGACTCGCCGGGCGTCCGGCGGGGCCCGCCCATCGCCTCGATGCCCTCCCAAAAGGCGCCCGCGCCGAGGCCGAGCTCGAAACGGCCGCCGCTGAGCAAATCGAGCGAGGCGGCCGTTTTGGCCAGGACGGCCGGCGGGCGCAGGGGCAGGTTTGCGACGTCCGGGAAGATGCGCAGCGAGCTCGTCTCCGCAAGCAGCGTCGCCATGAGCGCGAACGTGTCCACGAACCGGACCTGGTACGGGTGATCCTGGATGCCCAGCAGATCCAAGCCCGCCTGGTCGGCCACGCGCGTCAGCTCGCGGATCGAGTTGACGTCCTCGGCGTTGGGAACGAGCGAGAGCCCGACCAGGATCTGCCCGGGTGCGGCCATGCTGCCGAGCCTAGCCAGCGGCCGCGGCCGCGCGACGGCAAGGCGACTTTCCTGCCATGACCTGCCGGTGGCCAGTCGTGGGAGTAGACTCCGGCCGCCGCCGCAACTGGCGCAGCAAGTGGAGCACCACTGGGGAGCGGCGGCCTGAGGAAGCCGCGCGCCTGGGCACTGGAACGTTCGACGAGGAGGTGCCCATGAGTCTGGTCGTTCAAATCGAGGACTCGCTAGACGAGGTCGATCCCGAGGTCGCGGGGCTGATCGCAGACGAGCTCGAGCGGCAGTCGGAGACGATCTGCCTCATCCCGTCCGAGAACTACGTCTCGCGCGCGGTTCTCGAGGCGATGGGCAGCGTCTTCACGAACAAGTACTCCGAGGGATACGCCGGCAAGCGCTACTACGAGGGCCAGCAGGTCGTCGACCGGCTCGAGCCCCTGGCAGTCGAGCGTGCGAAAAGGCTGTTCGGCGTCGAGCATGCCAACGTCCAGCCCTACTCGGGCTCACCTGCGAACCTCGCCGCGTACCTCGCCTTCGTGGAGCCCGGCGACACGGTCATGGGGATGGCGCTACCGATGGGCGGGCATCTCACCCACGGCTGGGGCGTCTCGATCACGGGCAAGTGGTTCCACGCCGTCCAGTACGAGGTGCGCCGCGAGACCGGGCGCGTCGAGCTCGACGATGTACGCGAGCTGGCGCGACGAGAGCGGCCGAAGCTGATCTTCTGCGGGGGGACGGCCATCCCGCGCACGATCGATTTCGAGGGCTTCGCGGAGATCGCGCGCGAGGTGGACGCGATCCTGGTGGCGGACATCGCGCACGTCGCCGGCCTGATCGCGGGCGCCGCGCACCCGTCGCCGGTTGGCCACGCGGACGTGCTCTCGACCACCACGCACAAGACGCTGCGAGGGCCGCGCGGCGCGATGTTGATGTGCCGCGAGGAGCACGCGTCCGCCGTCGATCGCGCCGTCTTCCCTGGGCTGCAGGGCGGGCCGCACAACCACACGACTGCGGCCATCGCAGTGGCGCTGGAGGAGGCTCTGCAGCCCGACTTCACCGACTACGCCCACGAGGTCGTGACGAACGCGAAGAAACTGGCCGAGGGTCTGCTCGAGCGCGGCTTCGATCTCGTCTCCGGTGGAACCGACAACCACCTGATCCTCGTCGACCTGGCCTCGAAGGAGGTACCCGGGAAGGTCGCCGCGCAGGCGCTCGACCGGGCGCGCATCACGACCAACTACAACACGGTCCCCTTCGACCCGCGCAAGCCGTTCGACCCGTCCGGGATCCGGCTCGGCACGCCTGCCGTGACGACGCGCGGGATGAGGGAACCCGAGATGGAGCTGATTGCGCGCTGGATCGACGAGGGTGTCGAGGCGGCCAGGCGCGAGGACGAGGCGGCGATCGCGCGCATCGCCGACGAGGTGGTCGAAGTAGCGGTTCGCTTTCCGATTCCAGGCGCCTCGGTTTGAGCAGCTCGTGGTGGCAGCGACGCTCGCGCGTGAGCGCAGACCGTCGCGCGTCGTCTCCCTTGCCTGGCGGAGCAGGAGGACTGAGACTCGTAGGGCCGCGCTAGTCCGCGGAGAGAAAGCCCAGGACGAGCCGGTCGAACTCCTCGGCACGCTCGATGCTCGGCACATGGGCTGTGCCCGGGATGACAGCCTTGCGCGCGCCCGTGATTCCTGCCACGAGCTGGTCGGCCAGGGCATGCATGTCGGCGACCTCCTCGCCGCCCACGAGCACGAGCGTCGGCACGCTGATCTCGCCGAGCCTGCTGGCCGCGTCCGGCACGAGCAGGTCCTCCTCGACCTCGTCCCCGGCGGGAAGCTGCACCTCGAAGGCGTGTCGTTGCATCTCGGCCACGAAACGGCGTACGTCCGGATCTACGTCCTCCGGCGCTCGTCGTGGGCCGTCGACCCACATGCGCAGATTCGCCTCGACAGCCGCCTCGACGTCGCCCCGCTCGAGCGCGCTCTCCTCCTCCTCGAAGTAGCGCTGCGCGCCTTCCGACCAGTCGTGTCCGGGGAGGCCGGCGCCGACGAGCACGAGCCTGTCGACGAGGTCAGGCCGGGCGAGGGCGACCTCGACCGCGATCCGGCCGCCGACCGATACCCCGACGAGCGCGGCCGGACCCAGCGTCAGCCGGTCGAGGAGCTCGACGATGTCGCCGGCGTTGGAGAAGCGCTCCACAGGAAGCGGAGTCCGGCCGTAACCCCGGAGGTCACACCTGACTGTCCTGTGCTTCCGCGGAAACGTCTGCCACTGCGCATCCCACATGCGGCTGTCGCAGATGCCCTCGTGGATGAGGAGGACGGGCGAGCCATCGCCGGCGATCTCGTGCCAGAGCTCCACAACCTGACCCTAAGCTAGTCCGCGGATTGCAGCGCGACGCCCGGGCGCGGATCTGGTCGGCCGCGGCACGGTAGCTCTGCGGATGGCCGGTCACAGCGGCGATGAACGGGGCCGTGTCGAGCGCGTAGAGCCGCGCATGGCTGTCGTCAGGCCAACAGGGAAGCCCGGCGGCGCGGCTCGAGCGTGTCCACGATCGCGTTGCCGACCCAGTTGACCAGCCAGACGACCACGACCGTGCCCACGTAGGTCCAGAAGCCGCTGATCGAGAAGTCGGGTGCGACCCATTCCGCCAACGCGACCATCGCGATGTTGATCACGAGCAGGAAGAGGCCGAGCGTGACAAGGATCAAGGGGAGTGTCAGCAGGGCCAGCACCGGCTTGATGATCGCGTTGGCGATCCCCAGCACGGCCGCCCCGATGATGAAGGCCGACCAGCCTTCGATCTTCACGCCGTCGAAGAGCGCATCCGCCACCCAGAGGGCCGCAGCGTTGATTGCCAGGGCAACGGCGAGTCGGAGCAGCAGGGTCACGGGAATAGTCTAGGAGAGTCCGCCGGGCGCAGCGGGGAGGAGCGATTGAAGCGGAGCGCCGCGCCCGCCTGCTGGTCGTCCCAACGACGTTAGGCTCCTCGCGATGGGCCGGATCGAGAGTCGACTCGTTGACCTCGGCGTGACGCTCCCAATGCCGCTGACGCCGCCCGGCAACTTCCAGCTGGTCAAGGTGCACGACGGACTCGCCTACATCGCCGGGCACGGGCCGTTCGACGGGCCGACCCCGCTCGTTCAAGGGCTCGTCGGGCGGGACCTCACCGTCGACGAGGGCTACCAGGCAGCGCGTTTGACCGCCTTGTCGATGCTGGCGTCGCTCAAGGCCGAGCTCGGCGAGCTGGATCGCGTCACGCAATGGATCCGGGCAGTCGGGTACGTCCACTGCGAATCCGGATTCGCCCATAACGCAGCGGTCGTCAACGGCTTCAGCGATCTGATCGTCGAGCTCTGGGGCGACGCGGGACGACACGCGCGTTCGGCGCCGGGTCAGGGTCCCTCGCCGCTCAACGTCCCGATCATCGTCGACGCGATCGCTGCGGTCGCCTAGCCGGCGCGACTAGCGATAGCGGGCCGCGAAGTCGTCCATCGCGGCCTCGTCGGGGAACGTCACCACCGCGCCGTCGGAGCCGGCGTCCAGCATCGCATCGACCAGCTCGGGAGACGTGCGCGGGATGATGCGTAGCTCGGGATGCTCTGCTTTGACGCGGCGTACGTGGTCGGGATCCGAGCCACGCGACGGGTGCCACGCGTCACCGAGCTCGATGGCTCGCCGGATCGCGCGGCCAGAACTGCCGCCCACCCAGATCTCCGGCTGTGGCGACGGGTGCGGTTCGGAAGTCGCGTCATGAAACGACCAGTAGCGCCCTTCGAAGTCGCGCTCACCGTTCCAGAGTGCGCGCATCAGCCGGATCGCCTCGTCGGCACGCCGCCCGCGCCCTCTGAATTCGGCGCCCATGAACTCGAACTCGGCCTTGTACCAGCCCATTCCGACGCCGAGCGTGAAGCGTCCGCCGGAAAGCTCCTGCAGCGTTGCCACCTCCTTCGCGAGGTGCATCGGGTTGTGCAGCGGTACCAGCACAATCGACGTCCCTAACCCGATCCGATCGGTCCAGCCGGCGATCCACCCGAGCGTGACGAGGGGGTCGTACACGCGGCCGTATGGAGCTACGGCATCCGGCCCCACGATGATGTGCTCGGTCGCCCAGACGGAGTCGAAACCGAGCTCCTCCGCGGCCTCGACGGCGCGCCGGATGACGTCCGGTGACGAGCCCTCGCCGTAGTTCGGCAGGATCACGCCGAAGTGCACTAGCCGAGACTAATTGCCGCGCGGTGATTCGTAGCCGACCTCGACCCGGATGCCGTCCGGATCGAATACGAACAGCTCGTACTTGTCCCGGTCTCCTTCGGGCGCGTAGTGGACGCGGACGCCGATCTCGAGGCAGCGCTGGTAGGCGGCGTCCACCTCCTCGGGCGTGTCGACGTAGAAGGCCAGGTGCTCGATCCCGACCTCGTAGTAGCGGTGCTCTCCGCCGTCCGCGGGTCGCAGTCCCAGCAACTGCTCGCCGTAGCGAAGGTAGACGACTTCTTCCGTTCCGCGGTAGCTCGTGCTCCGGCTCTCCTCCCGGAGGCCGAACGGGCCGAGCAGAGCGAGATAGAACGCGAGAGACCGTTCGACGTCTTGGACGGCCAGGTCGACGTGGTGGATCGCGCGCGCCGGCATCGCTCTCGCTCTGCCGCAGAAACCCGTCGGGGGAAACGTGTAGGCGGGCCGGCTACTTCTTGTGCGCGACGAAGTCGTCGTCGCCGGTGTCCTCGGTTTGCCTCCGCTTCCGCTCGAACTCGTCGGTCTCCGACTCGTCCGTCATCTTCTTGTGCGCCACGACGTCTTCCTCAGCGGGCTCGTCGCGGCGGTCGGGCTGCTCATCGGACGACATTTCTCCTCCTTGTCTCGGGCACGCATAGTTGCGGGTCTCTCTCCGCTACTAGACGAGTCTCGGCGCATCGATCTTCCGCCGGCCCGCCTCAGGAGCCGGACGGAAAAGGTGCGATGCTCGCGCCGTGAAAGTGTCGCAACGGCTCGCGGGGCCGCTCGACATATTCGGGAAGGTCGTCAGGAACGACGACCTCCGCAGGATGGAGCTCGCCTGGGCCACATCGAACCTGGGCAGCCGCGCGTCGGCGATCGCCGTCGCCGTCTACGCGTACGAGACCGACGGCACCGCGGCGGTCGGGATCATCGCGTTCGCACGTCTCGCCGCGGCCGCCGCCACTTCGCCGTGGCTCGGCGTCCTGGCCGACCGTTGGCCGAGACGACTGGTCATGGTCGGCGCGGACGTCGTGCGCTGCCTCATGGTCGGCCCGATGGCGGTTCTGGCGCTCCTGGACGTCGCACCGCTCGCGGTGTACGCGCTCTCGGTGCTGATCGCGATCGCCGAGCCGCCGTTCCGATCCGCGCAGGCCGCCCTGACGCCGTCGCTCGTACGGACTCCGGCCGAGCTGACCGCCGCCAACGTGATCGCAAGCGGAGTCGAAAGCGTCGGGCTGTTCGCAGGCCCCGCGCTGGGCGCGCTCCTCCTCGCCTTTTCGAGCACCGGGGCAGTGTTCGCGGCCAGCGGCGCCCTGCTGGTGTGCTCGGTGATCCTTGCCGCCAGGATCAGCGTCGCCGGCATCCCGCCCCGCGAACCAAGCGCTGGCCGCTCGCACACGTTGCTGGCAGGCGCGCGCGTGATCGGGTCCGAGCCCGGCCTGCGGGTCCTGATCGGTCTCTTCGCGGTTCAGACGTTCGTCGCCGGGATGCTCAACGTTCTCGTCGTGGTGCTTGCACTCGAGCTCCTCGACCTCGGCACCGCCGGCGTCGGGTGGCTCGACGGGATTGTGGGGATTGGCGCGGCACTCGGCATCGTCGTCGTCGCCGGGGTCGCCGGCCGGAACCGGCTCGCGGGGTATTTCGCGATCGGTCTCCTGCTCTGGGGCGCGCCGCTGGTGCTGATCGCGGCGTGGCCGGAGACGGCGCCGGTACTCGTCATGCTCGCGCTCGTCGGCATTGGCAACACCCTCGTGGACGTCACGGGCATCACGCTCATGCAGCGAGCGGCCCCGGACGCAGTGCTTGGCCGCGTGTTCGGCGTCTTCGAAGCGCTCGTACTCCTGACGATGGCTCTCGGATCGCTACTCACGCCGCTGCTCGTCTCCACTCTCGGCATCAGAGGCGCGGTGCTCGTGGCTGGCTTGATCCTGCCCGCGGTGCTCCTCCCGCTCTGGCGTCCTCTCGCGGCGATGGACAAGGCAGCGAAAGCGCCGAGCAACGAAGTGGAGCTACTGCGTGGTGTCCCGATTTTCGCGCCGCTGCCCGCACCGGAGCTCGAGCGCCTCGCAACAGCGCTCACCGAGCAGCGCGTCGAGCCTGGGGTTGCGGTCTTCACCGAGGGCGATCACGGCGATCGCTTCTATGTCATCGCTGAAGGACACGCCGTCGTGGAGGTCGGCGGCCCGCCGGTGCGCGGATTGACGGCAGGCGACTCCTTCGGCGAGATCGCCCTCCTTCGTGACGTTCCTCGTACTGCCACCGTACGGGCGATCACTCCGTTGCGGCTCTTTGCGCTCGACCGTGACACATTCGTCGCCACGGTCGCAGGCCACCCAGCGAGCGCCGAGGCGGCAGGCAGCATCGTCGCCGCTCGCCTTCCCGCTCCCGTGATCGCGTAGGCGTGAGCTTTGGCGTGCCGGAGCTAACGCACGGTGAACGACTGCTTCAGGTCCGCGCTCGAGCTGTTCCCGGCGTAGACGTCGATCTGGCCCGGTTCCACGGCGAACTTGCCGCGGTTGTCGTAGAAGCCGAAATCGCTCTTGTCGAGCGTGAACGTGACCGTCCGGGTCTCGCCCGCAGCGAGCGTCACCCGCTCGAATCCGCGCAGGCGGCGGACGGGCTGCGAGATGCTGGCTACCGGGTCGTGGAGGTACAGCTGCACGACCTCGTCGCCCCTGCGACTACCGGTATTCGTCACGGTCACCGAGGCCCTGAGACTGCGGTGCTTCGAGACGGCCGAGGAGCTCAGCTGCAGGTTCGAGACCTCGAACGTCGTGTAGCTGAGCCCGTAGCCGAACTCATAGAGCGGCGAGCAGGACGGGATGTCGCGGTGCCGCGAGTTCCACTTCACATCCGGGTTGCAGGGGCGCCCAGTGCGCTCGTGGTTGTAGTAGATCGGCACCTGGCCGAGCCGGCGCGGGAACGATACGGGCAGCTTGCCGCCCGGGTTGACCTTGCCGAACACCACGTCGGCGACCGCAGGGCCCGCCTGCACGCCTGGGAACCACGCCTCGAGGAGCGCGGGCGTGTGGTCGACGACGTCCTCGAGCGCAAGTGGGCGGCCATTGAACAGCACGACCACGAACGGCTTCCCGGTCGCCTCGATCGCCGCGATCAGCTCCTCCTGCCTCCCCGGGAGGTCGAGCGTGCTGCGCGCCGCTGCCTCGCCACTCATCTCACGCGTCTCGCCCAGGGCAAGCACGACCTGATCCGCCGCCCTCGCGACGGCCACGGCCTCGGCAAATCCGGCGTCGGAGCCGCAGCCCTCGGGGTCAGTGTGCGGCGGCTCGGTGTTGGAGAGCTTGCAGCCTTCGGCGAAAGTCGCGCCGGCGCTCTGTTCGCTGATGCCGTCGAAGACGGAAACCACGTCCGTGTCGCGCCCGGCGCCCCACCATGGACCGAGCATGTCGTGCTGGTTGTCGGCGAGGGGACCGATCACGGCCGTCTTCTTGGACGGATCGAGCGGCAGGATCCCGCCCTCGTTGCGGAGCAGCACCATCGAGCGGCTAGCGGCTTTGCGGGCCGCCGCCACCGCGTCGGGCAGCAGCATCTGCTCCTCGGCAGCGGCGGGCTCGAACGGCGCGTACGGGTCCTCGAACAGGCCGGCACGGAACTTGACGCGCAGGATCCTGCGCACCGCGTCATTAATTCGCTTCATCGAAATGCGGCGCTCGTCCAGCAGCTGCGCGCCGAAGTCGCGGATGAGCGTGCTGGTCATCTCGGAATCGACGCCTGCGTTGAGCGCGAGCGCCGCGGCATCGGGGCCGTCGGCCGCGACGCCGTGCCCGCATTCCCCGGCGTCGGGTGTCCTCGGCGGGCAGGCGCGCAGCTCGGCCACGGCGGTCCAGTCGCTCTCGACGAACCCGTCGAAGTCCCACTCGCCCTTGAGGATGCGGTTCATCGTGTAGTCGTTGCCGCAACCGGGCACGCCGTTGATCGCGTTGAAGGAACACATCGCCGTGTCCGCGCCGGCGTCGATTGCAGCCTTGAACGGCGGTAGGTACAGGTTGCGCAGCCGCTGCTCGGACATGTCGGTCGTGTTGTAGTCACGTCCGCTCTCCGGCTGGCCGTACGCCACGAGGTGCTTGGGGCTGGCCACGAGCTTGTCGGGCGCGCTGTAGTCCGAGCCCTGGATCGCCTTGACGCGGGCGGCCGCGAATACGGAGTTCAGGTAGGGATCCTCGCCGGCGGCCTCCGCGATCCGGCCCCAGCGTGGCTCGTGCGAGACGTCGATCATCGGGGCGTAGGTCTGCTTGAGCCCAACTGCGGCCGACTCGCGCGCGCCGTACGTATGGTCGTCGAAGGCCATCTGCGGATCGAAGCTCGCGCCGGCGCCCAGCGGGATCGGGAAGATCGTCCGGAAGCCGTGGATGGTGTCGAAGGCGAACAGGATCGGAATCTTCAGCCGCGACTCCTCGACGGCGATGCGCTGAAGCGCTCTGATCCTCGCCGGATCGGTCACGCTCAGAATCGAGCCGAGACCCTTGCGCACTTCCTCGTCGGTGACGAGGAAATCCGGCAGTAGCTGGATCTGCTCCAGCTTCTCCTCGAGCGTCATCTTCGCAAGCAGGTGGTTAACCCGCGACTCGATGCCGCGATCGGCAGGCTGCCGTGCGGGCTGGAGTGCCTGCTCGTCACTCGACTGCGTCACGGCCAGGACGCCACCCGCGGCCGCCGAGCCGAGCGCCACGATCAAGACCGCGACCGAAGCCCTGAACCTGAGTCTCGACATGAGTCCCCCTCGGTCCGACTGTGCTGGCGAGCGTCTACCCCCGAACCTGCGAGTGAAAACTTGGCCCGTCAGATTCCCGCGACTCCGGCGAACAGCTGTGAGCCGCGCTTCCTAGGCGCACCCTTCGTCGAGACGCACGGACGCGCGCTCGCCGAACGCGATCTGCGTAACGCGGTTCTCCGGGCTCACGTCGACGCGCAGCTCCCAGTGCGGGGCGCGCGCGCGACGCAGAAAGTAGTTGCGGCCACCGTGGATGTATCTGTCCGGCCGGGAGCTGAGCTTCGGGTAGGCGCGCCGCAGCTGTGCGAGCGTCGACCCGATCCGGATCCCCCTACCCGTGACGGCGCCATTCCGGAAGAAGACGGCACCGAACCGCCCGCGTGGCATGAAGATCGCATGCCCCGCGATCCCCGGCCGCTTGATACTTGCAGTACCGCACGTCGGCCGCACCTCATAGTTGGGCCGCAGGGGCACGCCCCACTTGGCCGACACCGCCGCGACGCTCATTCCGGGACGCGCGCCTCCGACACCGTCCAGGGTTACGCGCGCGGGCGTACTGAGGCCAGCGGCTGCCACGCCGGCGGCCGCCAACGTGGACGCGAGCACGAGCACGAGCCTCACCGAGAAATCGTAGGCGCTCGACAGATCGGCACTCGCCGGAAAGCTCCGTGGGACTCTCCGCGGCTATGGAGGCGGCGGGAATCGAACCCCCGCAATTTCAAACAAGCCGGATCGGGCTCAGGTGCGCTGGACAGCGCCCACGAGAAGGTACTCCTGCTCCAAAGCGCGGGCGAGCTGTCGCATCTCGCTGGAAGTCGGATGATACTCGAGTGCGGTTTCAACGACTCCGCGTAATCGCGCCAGAACGCCGAGCTTTTCTTCCTGTGTGAGTGGCGCTTGCCTGACCCACGACAGCCCTTGGCTTCCCATGACGTGCGCGGGGTATGAGTCCTGATGTCCGCGCCTGCTCACCGCGTCCTCGAGTTCTATGAATGCCTCGTCCACCCTGCCACGCGATTCGAGGGCCGCTGGATTCTGCGCCGCCCGCTTAATCATGAGGTACGCCCATTCCGTCTGAACCTTGTAGTCGTCGGGAGCCAGTGCGCGCGCTTGCTCCAGCAAATTCTGGGCCAGCTGAAGATCCCCCACTTCAACCTCGAAGCTGCCGCGCTGAAGCCAATAGTGATAATCCCAGCCGACGAGGTCTTCGATGGCGTCATAGGCCGCGCGAATCCCCTCACGGTCACCAGGTAGGTGCCTGATGAGCCAATCGTGATTCATCAGGCGGACGAGGAGACGCCCCTCACGGGATCGCGGGTAGGCCCTGCGATCGATGCCAGTAGCTAGCGCGAACATGAGTCCCCGGATCGCAGGGGCTAGCTGCGCCTGTCTGCGGAAGTACTCGACAGACTTCTCAGCGATCACCCGGTGGCGAAGTCGAATTAGGCCAGCAGGCGTAGTAATCAACAAGTGTTGATTGAGTAGGCCTTGCAGGCGATTCAGGCCCTCATTCGTCGTATCTCCTGATGCGAGGACAATCTCCTGGCGTTTCAGATCCGTCCTAAGCGAAGTGGCTACTGCAGTGACTGCATACATCAAGCCTGTTTCGGGGTCGAGGTCGCGGCATTCTCGGTTCACCTTCTCGTCGAAACGTTCCCCAGTCGTCGCCTCGATCATGGCCACAAGAAGCTGACGGCCCGCCGCGCGCCTAAACAGGTCCCGCTGTTCCTCCATGGACTTGCCGCGAAGAACTCCCAGCCGCTGAGCGCGAGTCAGGCTGTCTAGAAGAAGGTCTATGTCAGCGTCCTCGAGAAGTGGGACGGTCAACTGAACAAACTGCTGCTCATCAAGGTGCCGCTCTATACCGAGAGCCTCGTAACGGCTTGCGCGAAGCGCGGCTACTACGAGGAGATTCTCGTTCTCTGCAAGAAGTTCCGAAAGCAGAGGGCCCGTCTGCGAACCAAAGCTGTCAGCGTCGTCGATGACGACGACGTCTGCACTCGATTCCCTTATCGCACCCCGTAGCCGCGGTATCGACACTTCAGCGCTAAGGTCGACCCACCGAACGTCGTCGCCCTGTGCCTGTCGTTCGAGGGCGAAGCGCATTATTGTCGTGGATTTGCCTGATCCGCCCGTTCCTGTCACGACGAGAGCACGTGCACCTACATCGTCGAGTTGCTCCTGAATGCCAGCTTCAAACTCTCGCCATACCGCGTAACCATCGGGCCCTAGGTCGGCCCAAAGCGGTTCGCGACCCAACAGGTAATCACGCGCATCTGCGGACTGTTGAGAGCGGAGCTCGGCGACGCTAAGAAGCGCGTGCGCGGGAACACCCACCGCTCCCTGGGCAGTGAAGTGGCGGATGCCTTCTCGTTGGGCTTCGCGGAGCTGACTAAGAACTTCTCGGACGAAGTCGTCGGCCTGGAGGGGGATCCAGTCAATGTTGAAGTGATCCTTCAGAATTGCTTGCCGCGCCGCTGGAAGCGAGGGCGACACGAGGTATGACCCAGGCCGGAGCTCTCGTCCGTGACCGTGCCGACCGCGCATTTCGATGTGTTGCCACAGTGACGGCTCGTCAAGAGTCGTCCCAACGTAGACGACTGGCGACGCACGCAAATCACGTACGAGTGCCTGATACCAGAGATCCGCCTGCGCGAGCCGCTCGCCGTACTGACGCTGGGAGAACGTTACGTTCGGGAAATCATCAAGCGTCCCGTTCAAGTGTACGCTGAGAAGTGTGTCGCGTGAGGACAGCGGCTCCTGATTCACCGCGGAAACAATCTCCAGTGGCCGCGGCAAGTCGAATGTTCGCGCCACTGCCTCGTCGAGATCGTCGACGTTGAGCGTATAGATCCTCGCCCACGGCATCGAGTACCAGACCGCATAGTCTTCTGCGAGCGAAGCGGCCTCGATCGCCAACGCGGATTGGAAGAGCGCTTCCGTCCGGTTGCGCGATGTCCTAACGGCTACTTCGAAGATGTCTCCGAGCGAGGAGGCCTCATCGAAGTCCGCTCCCGGAAACCCAATCGCCCAGAGCTTCTCCTTGAGCTCGCTCACTGACGGAGTAGGTTCGCCACCCCGGCCATGCGCGCCGCGTGAGAACCCCGCACCGGTAAAGAGAACGACCTCACCGCGGCTCATCTGACTCGAGAGCCGTTGAAGGAGGATTGGGTCTATGACGTATTCGGACACCACTCCATCGTTCCACACCGGCGCGTGCCGCGATCGCCGGTCGAACCTGCACAAGAGAACTTGGAGACAAGCTCACGCTCAGTTGATCTAAGCGGGACGATCGGACAGGCTCTTGTCATGAAACGAGGTATTTTCAGGCGACAGAGTATCGAGATCTGCATCGAGCACCAAGTGCTCGCGACGCCGATTACTCCTGCGGCCCTCGTCTTTACGCCGGGTGAAGAAATGGTGGTCGCCACGACGCGGGCCGAAGCTGCCCTCGGCGAATACCAGTTCGTGTTCACCATCGGTGAGCACCTCGGCGAGGATCCCGTTCGGGCCGGTGCACTATTTGGGCGGCCAAGCTGGAAACACCTCTACGCGCTCGACTCGGTAACCGCGATTAGGCCCTTCAGCCTCGCCGATGTGGTGGCAGCGGCAGGGACCCGCGGGCCCGATGTCGAGTACCGGTACAAGGGGCAGACTCAGCACCACCGCATCATCCGAACGATCGAGGCGGAGGACGAGGGCCTGTGGCGCGCCTTGCTCGTCCCCGGGTCGGAGCCCGCCACATCGGCCGCCGCCGTTGTTGAAGCAAACGCGGTCGCAGGCGCAACGCGGGCAGCCAACACGCTCACTGACGAAGAAATCGTCAGACGGCTCCGAAGGCTGAGCTCGCAGAACGGCAAGCTCGGCAAGGGCCGGGCCTATCGCGTCGGGAAGAGCCAGCGGCGGAACCGGGAATTCGCAGCGCTCATTCGTGCCTTATACGGCAGCCGGTGCCAGGTCTGTGGGACGCAGATCGCCGACAGCGCTGGCACACGGACGGCAGCGCATGTGCACCACTTCACACCGTGGGACGGGGATCGTTCGGATCGCCTCGACAATGTGATCTGTGTCTGTCCGAACGACCACGCCAGGTTCGAGCTTGGTGTTTACCTGTGGGACAGCGGCACCCTAAGTGCTTGGGACGGGGCCGGTTGGACGTCGCTTGCCCTTACCCTCGATAGACATCTCACGGTCACGCTCGGCGCCGTGCCTCCCTGAGCACCGCCGTGCCCTCGTAATCGCGCCTTAGGTGCGAGGCGCAACGCTGTCACCGGCCGGAGGCCGGGGAGCCCACTGAGATGGCCAGCGCTCAGGTCTTGCAATGCCACGAATATGGCGAAGGTTGAGGCCGCCGATGCCGGCTTTGCCGGCGTCGGCCGCAACGGCTCTCCGGCAGGACCTGAATCCCCTCGAAGTCGTCATGGCTCGCGCGAAGCGCGAGCCGGACTTCGAGGGGAGAATGGAGGCGGCGGGAATCGAACCCGCGTCCGCGGACGCACCGAACAGAGCGTCTACAAGCTTAGGCTGCCGTTGAGATTCGCCCGCCGGCCGGTTGGCAGCCGACCAACCGCCGGGCTAGCCATCCTTTGGTGTCGCGCCTCAGGCGATGGCTTTCCCTTGGCGCCGAGCCCGTTTCTGACGCCGCTCACCCGAGCCACGGGCCGAGCTCGGAGCGACGCGCTTCGCTACGGGTTAGGCAGCGAGAGCGAGTGCGGACTCATCGTTCGCACTTGCGTTGTTTCCCGGTTGTTTTACGAGGCCAACCGGGGACCTCGGCTTGCAGCTCTGCCGGAGAACCGACCACGTCGAAACCAGGTCGCCCCCGTATGTGAGACCAATTGTAGCCGCGGTCAGGCCCGCTCAGGCCAACGCGCGGCGCAGAGCCTCCGCAGCCGCGGCCTGCGCCGGCTCGGCGCCGTCCAGCACACCGTTCATGGAGAAGAAGCCGTGCACCATGCCGTCGAAGCGCGCGACTCGGGCCGGGACGCCCGCATCGGCAAGCCGGGCGGCGTACAGCTCTGCCTCGTCACGAAGTGGATCGAGCTCCGCCGTGATCACGAGCGCGGGCGGCAGTCCACCTAGGTCGACGGCGCGCAGCGGCGATGCGAGCGGGCTGTCTCCGTCCTCCTCGCGCGGCAGGTAGTGCGCCCAGCACCACGCCATGTCATTGCGGTCGAAGAAGACGGGATCCTCGGTCTCTCGCATCGAGGGCGTATCGGCGCGGTAATCCATGGGTGGGTACACGAGCAGCTGGAGACGCAGTTCAGGCGCGCCGCGCTCGCGCGCGATGTGCGTGACGGCCGCGGCGAGGTTGCCGCCCGCGCTCGAGCCGCCCACGGCCAGGCGCGCGGGATCGACGCCGAGCTCTGCGCCGTGCTCGGCCACCCAGCTGGTCGCGGCGTAGCAGTCCTCGACCGCGGCCGGAAAAGGGTGCTCCGGTGCGCGGCGGTAGGAGACGGCGACGACCGCGCAGGGCGTCAGATCCGCCAGCCGCCTGCAGACGGGGTCTCCCGCGTCCAGTGAGCCCATCACCCATCCGCCGCCGAAGAAGTAGACGAGCGCAGGCAGGCGCCCCCCGGCCTGCGGCCGGTAGACGCGTATCGGAATGCGGCCGCCCGGCCCCGGAAGCGACTCGTCGGCGACCTCGACGACCTGCTCCGGCGCTTCGCGCTGGTCCAGCTCAGCGCGCTCGGCGTCGCGAGCCTCCGTGACGGACAACCCGCGCACCGGCCGCATGCCTACGGCGATGCGATGCCGCCGCAGCGCCTCGACATCCGGTCGCGGCTGCGGCTCAGCCACGCTGCATCGCCGCGTGCCTGGCCGCGCCCAGGAGCGGTGCGTCGTCGATCCTGGTCGCCCGCGTGACGACGAGCAGCTCGCGGGCGGCGAGTCCCGCGCGCAGGCCGGGCTCCAGAAGATCCCATGCCAGCGCGATCGAGCCGCCCACGACCAGGCACGTCGGAGCGAACGCCTGCAGCACCGGTGCGAGAAACTCGGCCAGGTCGGCGGCTAGCTGCTCGAACACGACCTGGGCACGGCGCTCGCCCGCCCGGGCACGTTCAGCGATCTGTTCCACGTCCGTGCCGTCACTCACGTCGGCGTCATACCGGATCAAGACGCCGCGCCGCGAGATCGTCTCCTCGACCGGCGCGCCGCGGAACGCGAGCGTGTACAGAGCCCCGTCGGCGGGCACGCGAGGCCCGTCGCGGACGATCCGTCCGCCGTCGAGGAAGGCGGATCCGAGACCCGAGCCGAGCGTGATGCCGATCGCCCGTGTGTGTCCACGTGCCGCCCCCGCCCACCACTCGCCGAGCAGGAACGCCTCGGCGTCATTCACGAATGCGACCGCCCCGCCGGCGAGCCCGAGCGCCAGCGCGAGCTCCTTGCGCAGGTTGACCCCGTAGAGCCCCGGGAGCTTGTGAGAGACGAGGCAGACGCCGGCGTCGTAGTCAAACGGGCCGGGGGCGGCCACACCGAAGCGGCGCGTCTCCGAGGTGGCGACGGCCGCCGCGGTTTCGAGAATGAGCTCGAGGAGCTCGGCTCCTCCGGCGGCGGGAAACGCCCGGCGTACGCCCTCCGGCTCGACCTCTGCCGACGAGAGGTGAACGCGGCCGGCGGTCACGTGGGTGCCGCCGATGTCGAGCGCGCCGACGACCTCTCCGTCCGTCACCGCACGAACGCCTTGATGACCTTGCACTCCCCGCCGCTGCGCCTGCGTATGCCGTAGGCGCCTACCGCAGCCGGAACGACCATCGTCTCGGCGTAAGACAGCGGATGCACGTCGCCGGCCGCCGTCACCACCTCGACCTCTTCGCCCTCCACCAGGTTCAGCGCGTGGAAGCGGCCGTCCGTCGCGTCCGCGATCTCGTCCGCGAAATCGAGCCGGTGCACCGCGAAGAAGAGCTCAGGCAGCCGACCGAGCACGAGCTCGGCCCAACCCGTGCCGGAGCGCACGACGCTCGGGTCGGGAACGAGCTCCCGTATCGCGTGGCCGCGACGGCCCGGATCGAGGTTCGAGAACGCATGCCGCAGGTGCACCGGCCGAAGCTTCCCTTCGAGGTCGCGCCGCAGCCAGTCGTAGAAACGGAGCGTGTAGAGGTACGGGGTGGCGCTGATCTCGAGCACGACGTTGCCCGTTCCGCTCGCGTGCGGGGTGCCGGCCGGGATCAGATACAGGCGGTGCCGCTCCGCGGGCTGCGTCTGAAGGTACTGCTCGGGCTCGAAGCCTTGCCCGGGGTGCTCGGCCCGCTCGGCGTCGGCCCGGAAGGCGTCGACGTCGGCGTCCTCGCGAAGGCCGAGGAAGATCCGCGCTCCCGGCGTCGTGACCATGACGTAATAGCTCTCGTCCTGCGTGTAGGGCAGTCCGAAGGTCTCGCGCATGTATTCCTCAGAGGGATGGCACTGAATCGAGAGGTTGCCGCCGTCGAGCGTGTCGAGGTAATCGAAGCGGATCGGGAACGATGACCCGAAACGGCTCGCGACAGCCGCGCCGAGGACGGGCTCCGCGTGCTCGGCCATGAGGAACTCGAATCCGACCTCAACGGGATCGGAGTTCCCCAGCAGGATCCCGCTCTCCGGCGCGATCAGCTCGTACGACCACGCCAGGTTCGGCGCGTCGGTCGTGACGCCGAGCGCGCCGCGTAACCACTGGCCTCCCCAGGGGCCTGGAAGGAACGTCGGCCGAGTCCGAAACGGCCGCGCCGCCAGTGACGCGAGCGTGCGCCGGAGCGCACTTCCCTCGAGCGAACGGGGAGCGTCCGGATCGCTCAGATCGACGTAGCGGTCGAGCTTCGCGGCGAGCGTCTGCTTGTGACGGTCGAGCAGCGGCCAGTCGATGAAGAGGAGGCGCTGTTCGGACCCGGGCTCGCCCGGCTGCCCGACGTTGGCGGCGCGGCCCTGCTGGACCGCTTCCAGGCTCAGCCGCTTGGGCAGGTCGGCATACCAGAGGACGTCGTGGTCGACCAGGGCGCTTCCAGGGCCGAGCACGAGCGTCACCGCGTCCTTCGCCCGCCCCGCCGACGGAAGCTCGTCGAACAGATCGGAGAGCGACCCTTCGAAGACGCGTGCGAACACCGGGTCTCCCGGGAGCTCGGCGGCGGCGGTTCGGCGTCGGACCTCAGCCCAGGGCACCAGAGAGCGCCGCACGTCCAGCACGTGGCAGCGCACGCCGGTAGCGCTCACGGCCGCCTCCAGGGCAGCGGCGAAGCGCTCCCAGGGAAGGGTCGCGGGCCCGTCGACCGCGACCACCTGCCGCCGCAGCTGCGCGAGGTCGGCGGCCAGCGCCCCGTAGCCGACCTGAACCTCACCGTCGACGACCGGGTAGCGCGGCTCCGGGTCGTAGGTCACGCGAGTGCTCCGGGCCCCGGCCTGACGGGACAGTCCCCGTTCGGGGACAGTCCCTGCACAGAAGTCGTAGGGACTGACCCCACAGGGGTCTGTCCCATCCCGTCCCGCAACTTGATGGAGCAGTCCCCAGGGGACAGTCCCTGCACACAGCTCATCGGGACTGACCTCGCAGGCGTCTGTCCCGGCGTGTTCCGCCGCCGGCTCACCGTCGGGCGAGCAGATCGAGCGTCAGCGCTGCGCTCCACGAGAAGTCACGGCTGCCCAGAGGCTCGCCCGTTTCCGGGTGGTAGTACTCGGTGAAGCCGGAGGTTTCCACGAGCCGCAGGGTCATCTTGCGCAGCTCATCCGCTTCCGCCGTCAACCCGGTCCGCTCGAGCCCACGGATGAGGAACCAGTTGATGTTGATCCAGACGGGTCCGCGCCAGTATCGCTTTGGGTCGTAGGCAGCGTCCGACTTCGACACGGTCGTGACAGCCCACGGGGCCTCCGGCGAGGGACCAAAACGATCAGGCGACCAGAGAGCCTCGTCGAACAGCCGGCGCGCCGCGCTCTCGTTGGGAACGCCGGCGTAGAGGGGGAAAAGATCGCCGACCGTGCCGGCCGCTCCCTCGCGGCCGTCGTGCAGATCGAGCTCGCGGTATACAGCCGCGTCGTCGTCCCAGCGGGCGGCGAGCGCCGAGCGGACCCGCTGCGCGGCCGCCAACGCGCGAGCGCCGTCTCCACCGAGCTCCCTCCAGAGCCAGGCGATGTCCTGCTCGGCGGCGCCGAGCACTGAGTTGAAGCTCAGATCGACGTACGCGAACGGCGCGTCGGCGGCCGACGCAGGCCGGTAATCGCACCGCCGGAGCAGCTCGACGATCGCCAGGTAGCGTGTGTAATCGCGGTCTGTCGGCCGCTCGGCAGCGTCGACTTGCCGGCGATCGCTGCGTGCAAGATGCGGCAGGTCGTCGAGCTCGACGCGCGCCAGAGCGCGGTCGAACCGCGGCGCGTTGTCCGCCGATTCCCAGGGGTGGAGGATGGTGACGAGCCCCGAGCCGTCGAGGTCGCGCGCGCGATAGAGCCACTCGTGCCACGCCTCGATCGCCGGCAGCACCTCTTCCAGGAAACCGCGATCGGGCGACGCCTCGTGGAGCGCGCGCACTGCCGTGGCCAGCACCGGCGGCTGGGTCAGGCCGCTCGTCGGCACCTCCGGTGCCCCGGGACAGCCGTCAGAACGCCACAGCTCAGCCCCGGGCGAGTAGTCGACCGGCTGCGGGTGGAAGACGATGTGGGGCACCATTCCGTCCGACCACTGGCCACGCAGGAGGGACCTCACCTCCGTCCGCCCACGAGCAGGGTCGACGCCGGCGAGGCCGAGGGCGACGAGCGCCGAGTCCCAGTTCCACTGAAACGGGTATAGGCGAAGGCTCGGTTTGACGAAGAGGCCGGTGTCGTTGCGCCCGAGCACTGCGAGCGCGCGTTCGGCGAGCAAGCCGCGCTTTTTCAATCCCTTGCCCAGCGCGGTAAATTTGTCATGCCTGCGTAGCAAATCATTCTCAACCGGGGCATGGCTACGTCACGCGACACCGGAGTAGAGTGACTGTTGCCGGGCTCGGCGCTGCGATGTCGATCGATCCCAGACAACCGATCCCTATCTACTACCAGCTCAAGACGCTCCTGCTCGAGGAGATCCTGAGCGGTCGCTATGGGCCCGGAGGCCGCCTGCCGACGGAGCACGAGCTCTGCGAGCAGTACAGAATCAGCCGCACCCCGGTCAGCCGGGCACTCTCGGAACTGGCAGACGAAGGCGTGCTGCTGCGTCACCGTCGCCGCGGCACCTTCGTGAACCCGCACTGGTTGCGCCGGCGTCCCGATCAGCCCGAAGTGCGGATAATCGTCTCGGAAGGTCCCTGGGGGCAACTGATCAGCGATGCGGCGCCCGACGACATCCAGGTCAACATCGTCACGGTGCCGCTCCCGTCGCTTCACCAGGCGCTGACGCACGCAGTTGCGGACGGGCAGGCGCCCGATCTTGCCATCCTCGACTCCGTCTGGATCCCCGAGTTCGCGGAGGACGGCTTCCTCTGCAGCCTCGAGGAACTGGACGAGGAGTGGGTGCGCGGCGAGTGGATGCACGACTTCCTGGAGCCGCTGGTCGCCACGAACCGCTACGAGGGACGAACCTACGGGGTCTCGCCGCTCGCGAACGTCGCCGGGCTCTGGTACCGCCGGCGGGAGCTCGAGGCGCTCGGCGTCGAGCCGCCGACCACCTGGGCAGAGCTGCGTGCGGTAGGCAGGGCGGCGGCGGGCAACGGACTGCCTCATCCGATCGTGATGACGGGCGGCTCGAAGGGGGGTGAGACGACCGCCTATTGCCTGATCGCGTTCCTCGCCTCGAACGGAGGACAGGTGCTGGGGCCGGCCGGAGTGACGCTCGGCTCGCGAGCGACGGCCCAGGCTCTGCGCTTCTTGCGTAGCCTCGTCGAGGAGGGGCTGATGTCCGTGGATGTGCTCGGCTACGAATGGACACGTCCCATCCGGCTGCTCGCGGAACGCAAGGCAGCGATCAGCTTCGGAGGCAGCTACGAGGCCCGCACGGTCGCGGAGGCCCTCGGCGTCCCGCTCGACGAGCTCTGGGACCACGTCGGCTTCATGCCGGTGCCCGCTGGCCCGGGCGGCGCTCCGGCTAGCGTGGCGGGGACGATGAGCTACGGCATCTTCCGCCAGGCGCCGCAGCCCGGACTGGCCATGCGGCTGCTCGAGCACGCGCTCGCGCCGGAGTCGCTCGCGGCCGTTGCCCGCACGACGGGCCGTATCCCGGCCCGACGGTCGGCAATTGCTCTCGCAGCACCGGACCTCACGTTTCTGTCCCAGACCTCCGAATTGCTGGAGCGCGCGGTGATCAGGCCGGCCACGCCGCTCTACCCCCGGGTCTCGGCACAGTTGCAGGCCATGCTCGAGGCCGCGCTCACCGGACGGCTCGGCCCCGCCGCGGCCGCCCGCCGGACCGCCGAGCTGATCGGCGCCATCACCGGCCTGCCGGTGGTCGACGAGGCGAAGCCGGCGAAGCCAGTTAAGTCGGCCGCGCTGGCCCCCTAGAAGGCGGCAGCAGCAGCGCGATCCAGCCGCGAGGCGCCGCCCTTGTGCCAGGCGCCAGCCGACCTATTGACTCTCTTCCGCCTATTTGATATTCGGGCATAGCAAAATGGCGCCCAGCGACGTGGAGAGCGCGGCGGGCCCTCACGAGCAGCCTGAGGAGCACGTCGTGGAGACAGAGGGGGACCTCGCTCGCCGGGCGATCGCAGTTCTCGACGCAAACTGGATGGGGCATGCGACGCGGGCATCGGCCCGCCTCTACCCGCACCAGTGGAGCTGGGATTCCGCGTGCATCGCCATCGGTTACGCCGGTCGCGACCAGGCGCGGGCGCAGGCCGAGCTCCGCTGGCTGTTCGCGGGCCAGTGGTCCGACGGTCTCCTGCCGCATATCCGCTTTGCAGACGATGCCCGCTACTTTCCGGGACCGGAGTTCTGGCAAACGCATCGCTCCCCCAGTGCGCCCCGGGAGCCGAAGACCTCGGGCATCGTTCAGCCGCCGGTGCACGCGACGGCCGTCTTGCATGTGTACCGCCACGCTTCCGACCGCGACCAGGCGAAGGCGTTCCTCCGGGAGCTGATGCCCGGGTTGATCGCCTGGCACGAGTACCTCTACCGGGAACGCACGCGCGGCGACGAGGGCCTGGTCGAGATCTGGCACCCGTGGGAGTCCGGCATGGACAACTCACCGCTCTGGGATGACGTACTCGCCCGCATCTCCCCGGCCCGCGAGGCGATCCCGGATTACGAGCGAGTCGACCTCGATTTCGCCGAAGCGGCCCAGCGCCCGACGGACGCGGAGTACGACCGCTACACGTACCTCGTCAAGCTCTACCGCGACCGGGCTTACGACCCGGCTCGCATCCGCGAGGACTGTCCCTTCGTCGTCTACGACGCCCTCTTCAACTCGCTCCTCGTCCAGGCGAACCGGGACCTCGCCGAGATCGCGCGCGTGCTTGGCATCGATCCGGCGCCGTACGAGCTCTGGGCCGACCGAACCGCAGCAGGGGTCGAAGACAGGCTGTGGGACGAAGCCGAAGGAAACTACGGCGACTACGACGTGCGCGCGGACGAGCGGGTTCGCGCCCAGACGTGGGCTGCCTTTTCGCCACTGTTCGCGGGCATCCCGACGGCGGACCGGGCGAGGAGGATGCTCGCGCGTCTCATGGCGTCCGCGGTCGCAGTCGACGGCGCGGGGAGAGTGGTGACGAGCGTCGCACCGGGGGACGCGAACTTCGACCCGGCCCTGTACTGGCGCGGCCCGGTGTGGCCGATGATCAACTGGGTCCTCCACGCCGGCCTGCGCCGCTACGGCTTCACGGCCGAGGCCGGAGAGATCCGCAACGCGCTGCTCGAGCTCGTGCGGCGCGAAGGCTTCTGGGAGCACTACAACGCGACGACCGGCCGCGGACAGGGCACTGAGCAGCTCTCCTGGACCGCGGCGCTCGTGCTCGACCTGTTGAACGGCGGGCGCGACGAGGAAGGAGAGGCCTCATGAGCAAGCGAGAAGGGCCCGGCGGCATCAGCCGTCCGGTTGCGGCGTTGGGCGCCGGCAAGGCTCGGCGCGACGAAAGAAAGGGAGGAACCGTGCGCAGATCTGCACTCTTGGTCGCGGCAGTCGCCTGCCTCGCGGCGCTCTTCGGCCTCGCGAGCAGCGTGGGCGGCACCGCAGCGGCCAGTCCCCAGCAGGATGCGGGGGACGTCGTATTCTTCTCCAACCAGCTGACCCAGGTGACCGAGGTGAACGCCGTTCGCAACACCCTGCTCAAGGGGTTCAACGGAGACGCCGAATTCATTCCCACGCCGGTCGGCCAGGGGCAAGTGTTCTTCAACAGGGTCGAGGCGGAAGCGCAGGCCGGGAGAGGGACGGTCAGCCTCCTCGGCGCCCTGCACGGCGACTACTTGGTGATCCAGAAGCACCTCACCGATCTCACGTCCGTCGCCAGTCAGCTGAAGAACTCCGGTATCCCGAAGGACCTCATGACGCTCGGCAAGCTGGGCACGAGGCGACAGCTCTACGTCCCGTGGATGCAGGCGACGTACATCATGGTCGCCAACCGCAGGGCTCTGCAGTACCTGCCCAAGGGCGCGGACATCAACGCTCTCACCTACGGACAGTTCCACCAGTGGGCGAAGAACATCTCCGACCGGACTGGTCAGAAGCGCGTCGCCCTGCCGGCAGGAACGAACGGGCTCATCCCGCGCTTCTTCCAGGGCTACCTCCTGCCGTCGTTCAGCGGCGGGGTCGTCACCACGTTCAAGAGCAAAGGCGCGGTCTCTGGATGGCAGTACATGCGGTCCCTGTGGAGATACGCGCACCCGCAGTCGCTCTCGTACAACTTCATGCAGGATGCGCTGCTGAGCGGCGAGGTGTGGGTGGCGTGGGACCACGTGGCCCGGCTCGTCAACGCGCTCAGGACGCGCCCGGAGGAGTTCGTGGCGTTCCCCGCGCCCAAGGGACCGAAGGGTCGCGGGTACATGCCGGTGCTGGCAGGTCTCGCTGTTCCGAAGACGGCGCCGAACGCGGCGGGCGGCCGAGCGCTGATCCGCTGGCTGACCGGGACGGCGACCCAGGCGAGGACGCTCGGCTCGGTCGGGTTCTTCCCGGTCGTCGGCTCTCGTCTCTCCAAGCAGCTCGGCGAGGGTCTGCTGAAGATGAACTTCGCCGTCCGGAAGGCGCAGCGGGCGAAGGACGCCCTCAAGTCGCTCTTGCCGGTCGGTCTCGGCGCCGAGGGCAACAACTTCAGCAGGATTTACACGGACACGTTCGTCCGCATCGTTGTCAGGAACGAGAACATCCAAAAAGTCATCAACGAGCAGGCTGTCCTGTTGCAGGCGATCATGGACAAGACCGGGGCTCCCTGCTGGGCACCCGATCCGAAGAGCTCCGGACCGTGCAAGGTGAAGTGAGCCACTAGGCGAGGCGGAACAAAGCCAGATGGCGACAGTCGCACAGCCGGTGTCGCTCGGCCGCCGGCTGAGACGGTGGGAGGGTCTTCCCTACGCGTTGATCCTCCCCACCGTCGCCTACCTCGGCCTCTTCTTCGCGTGGCCGATGGTGCAGGCGTTCGAGCTCGCCTTCCGGATCGGCGACGCCTGGACGCTGGCGCCGTTTCGCACGATGCTCGACGACACCAACTTCGACGAGGCCTTCAAGTTCACGCTCCTGCTCGTCGGCGTGATCGTCCCCATCCAGTTCGTGCTCGCGCTCCTCATGGCGCTGATCGTCAACGCCAAGCTGCGAGGCCGCAGCTTCTTCCTCGCGATCTTCATCCTGCCGCTCGCCATCTCCGATCTGGCGGCCGGGCTCGTCTGGCAGTCCATCCTCACCGAGCGGGGCTACCTCAACACCTTCCTCGCCGAGCTCGGGCTCACCGACCAGGACCGCATCTGGCTCGATCCCACCAAGCCGAACAACCTGCTGATCGCCGTCGTCGTCGCGGAGCTGTGGCGGTCGACCGCGTTCGTGATGGTCATCTTCCTCGCCGGGCTGCAAGGCATCCCGCATGAATACGGAGAGGCAGCGGAGGTCTTCGGAGCCGGGTTCTTCCAGCGCGTCCGGACGATCATCCTGCCGATGCTGAAGCCGTCCATCCAGGTGGCGCTGCTCTTCCGCATCATCTTCGCGTTCGAGGCCTTCGCGGTCATCATCGCCCTCACAGGCCGCGCGGAATCGACCCTGGCAACAGAGGCGTGGCGCTGGCAGGCCGAGTACTTCGACAGCCACGTGGCGGCGGCGTACTCGTCGCTCATCCTCGTCCTCTCGTTGATCTCCGCCGGGCTCGTCGTCTTCCTGCTGCGCACGCCGAGAGCGCAGATGATGCGATGAGAAGCTCAGCCGCTTCGTGGCTTCCAAAGGTCCTGGTCTACGTCGTCGGGATCATCCTCTCGCTGTTTGTCCTGGCTCCCCTGTACGTCATCACGATCGCCGCCTTCTCGAGCGAGGAGGACGTCTACAAGTATCCGAAGCGGCTCCTCCCGACCGACCTGTCGACGGACACGCTGAGCTTCTTCATCAACTTCGCGGGCATGACCGACGCGCTCTGGCGGAGTGTGTTCGTCGCGGGCATCACGCTGGCGATCTCGCTGGCGGTCGGGACACCGGCCGGCTACGCGCTGGCCCGCTTCACCTTCCGGGGCTCGGACACCGTGCGGCTCTCGGTCGTGGCCACGCGCGCGTTCCCGATCGTGATCCTCTCGATTCCGCTGGCGGTCATCTTCATCCGCTGGGGAATCGACGACTCGATCCAGGGCGTGTCGTTCGCGCACACAGCTCTTGCCCTGCCGTTCGTGGTACTCACGACGGCGAGCGTCTTCGCGGGCGTCCCGGCCGAGCTCGAGGAGGCGGCACAGACGCTCGGCTGCAGCCGTGCGTCGGCCTTCGTCCGAGTCGCCCTCCCGCTCGCGCTCCCGGGGCTCGCGGCCAGCGCGATCTTCGTCTTCATCATCTCCTGGAACGAAGTGTTCGCAGCGTCGCTCCTGACGCTCCAGAACCGCACGCTCCCGGCCGAGGTGCTGTCGCTGCTCGAGGGCGCGCCGCTCAACTTCCGCTTCGCCGGGGGCTTCTTACTGCTGGCGCCGTCGGTGGTCGTGATTCTGATCATCCGGCGGTATCTGTTCACGATGTGGGGTCGGGTGGTGAGATAAGTGGCAGAGGTTCGCTTCGAAGCAGTTCGCAAGACGTTCGGCAAGGTGGTCGCCGTCGACGACGTCGATCTCGAGGTTGCCGACGGTGACTTCGTTGTCTTGCTTGGTCCCTCGGGCTGCGGCAAGACGACCCTGCTGCGCTGCCTCGCAGGGCTCGAGAAGGTGGACAACGGGCGGGTCATGATCGGCGGGCGCAACGCCACCGACCTGCCACCGCGCAGGCGCCGCATCGCCATGGTCTTCCAGAGCTACGCGGTCTTCCCGCACCTGAAGGTCTACAAGAACATCGCCTTCGGCCTGCGCATGCAGAAAGAGAAGAAGTCAGTGATCCGCGAGCGCGTGGAGTCGGCCGCCAAGCTCCTGCACATCGAGGAGCTGCTCGACCGCTACCCGTCACAGATCTCGGGGGGTCAGCGCCAGCGCGTCGCCGTGGCCCGGGCGATCGCGACCAAGGCCGACGTCCTGCTCATGGACGAGCCGCTCTCGAACCTCGACGCTCTCCTGCGGATGGAGATGCGGGCCGAGCTGAAAGCGCTCCTGCTGCACCTCGGCACGACCTGCATCTACGTCACGCACGACCAGGTCGAGGCGCTCAGCATGGGCGACCGGATCGCGGTCATGAACGCGGGCCGGATCGTCCAGCTCGACAGTCCGCTGGCGGTCTACGACGAGCCGGCGGACACGTTCGTGGGCGGTTTCGTGGGTACGCCTCCGATGAACTTCCTCGCGGCCGAGATCTCGGCCGACGGCGCCGCCGGCCCGGTCGTGAACCTGAGCGGCGGCTCCTTCCCCGCGGGGCCTGCGGCCACCGGACTAGCCGGACGCAAGCTCGTCCTCGGCATCAGGGCTGAGTCCATCGTCGTGGAAGCCCAGCCGGGCGAGGGGTTGATCAAGGCGACGGTCATCGTCGTCGAGCCGCTCGGCTCACACAACCTGCTCACCGTCCGCAGTGGCGAGGACACCCTCAAGGTCTCGACGTCGCCTCGTGTGTTCCCCGAGCCGGACAGTGAAGTCTGGCTGCGGCTCGAGACGAACCGCATCCGCTGGATGGATCCGGAGACGGGGAGCGCTCTCGCCTCCGCAGACGCAGCGCCGCAGGCCGTCACCGCGCAGTGATCGCCGAGGCGGAAAGCCTCGAGTATCGTCCGAAGTTCGCGCACGGCTACCGGCCCGGCATCGGGCTGGTCGGCTGCGGCGACATCGCCAGGAGCTGGCATCTGCCCGCGTACGCCAAGTACGGCGTGGACGTGGCCGGCGTCTACGACCCTGTCCCGGAGGCGACCGACGGCATCCGCGAGCGTTTCCCGTTCGTCCGGCGCGTGTTCTCGAGCCTCGACGAGCTGCTGGCCGACGGCGAGGTCGAGATCGTCGATATCGCAACACGGCCGGACGTCCGTCCCCAGATCATTCGCCGGGCGATCGAAGCTGGGAAGCACGTGCTCGCGCAGAAGCCACTCGCATCCGACGCGCGCGTAGCCCGCGAGCTGGTCGACGAGGCGGAGCGGCGCGGGACGAAAGTAGCCGTGAACCAGAACGGCCGCTGGGCGCCGCCCTGGCGCATCGCCACCCTTCTCATCGAGCAGGGTGCGATCGGTGAAGTCGTGGCCGTCACACACCTGCACGACCGACACCTCCCGCCCCTCGTAGGCACGCACTTCGACGAGCTCGAGCACTTCGTGATCTACGACTTCTTCGTGCACTGGATCGACATCAGCCGATGCTGGCTCGACGGCAAGACCGTCGAGGCGGTACACGCCCTCGACTACCGAACGCCCGACCAGCCGGCGGCCGCGAACAGTCCCTGGGGCGCGTGGGTGGCCGTGCAGTACACGGACGGCGCGAGCGTTCTGATCCGGAGCGTGGGAGACGCACGCACGAAGCGGCCCGGCTCACCGTTCTGGGTGCACGGGACGGAGGGGACGATCCGCGGCAGCGTGCTCCTCGACTCGGACTTCGTCGAGCTCGAGCGGAACGGCGTCACCTCCACGTATGCCCTCGAGGGGGCGTGGTACCCGGACGGCTTCGCCGGCGCGCTAGGTGAGCTCGTCTGCGCCGTCGACGAGGGTCGCGAGCCCTTTAACTCGGCACGGCACAACCTGGTTTCGCTCGAGATCACACTTGCCGCGTGCCGCTCAGCTGAGGAAGGCGGGCGCGCGGTCACGCTCGACGAGGCGCTCTGATGCGAGCCGCCGGCCGGGCGGAACCTGCATGAAGGCCGGCGTGATGGACGCCGTCGTCCGCGCAGCGGACGATGAGCGGACGTTCCGCCGTGCGCGGCGCCTTGGGTTCGCCGGGGTTGAGATCGATCTCTCGCGAGACGATCTCGGCTCGCGCGAGCGGCTCGAGAGCTTGCGGCGAGCGAGAACCACCACAGAGCTGGCAGTGCCGAGCATCGTGCTCGGCGAGCACAGCGACCGGGGTGGGATCGCGGACGCTGAACCGGCGGTGGCCGACAGCGCGCGCGGGGACGTCGCGCGGGCGATCGACTGGGCGGTCGCGCTCGGCGCCGGAGCGATTCTCGTCCCCTTCTTCGGCAGAGCCGAGCTGCTCGACGAGGCGGACGTCGACCGGGCGGCCGCCGCCTTCCGCCCGCTCTGCGCGCTCGCAGGCGAGCGAGGCGTCACGCTCTGCTACGAGGGCACGCTCCCGGCGAGCCTGATCCGGCTGCTCGCCGACCGGGTCGGGTCACTGGCATTCGGCTGCTACTTCGATCTCGCCAACCCGGTGACGCGGGGAATGGACACGGCCACGGAAATCCGGGCGCTCGGCGATCTCGTCAGGCGGGTCCACTTCAAGGACGCCCGCATCGCTGCCGGCGACTGCCCGCCCGGGACCGGCCGGGTCGACTTTGCGGCGAGCGCGGAAGCGTTGTCCGAGATCGGATACGGCGGCTGGCTGGTGCTCGAGACGCCGCCCGCCCCGCCTGAGCTCGTCGCCCGCGACCTCGCATTCGCCCGCTCCGTCTTCTCGGCGCTCCAGGACACGGCTGCATGGCCGCGGGTCGGCATCTTCACGTACGACTTCGGCCCGGGCGAATGGGATCGGCTGATCGAGACCTGCCGTCTCATGGGCCTGCAGGCCGTCCAGCTGGGTACCCCGCTACTCGAGGAATGCCTCGCACAGCCCGAGCGGATCGACTCGGTCGTCGAGCGCCTGGACGGAGCAGGGATCTCCATTGCCGCGCTCGCCGGTTACCGCAACCTGGTCGCCCCCGACCCGGATAAGCGCAGGGCGAACATCGCTTTCATCGCCAAGTGCCTCGAGGTGGCTCCACGCTTCGGCACGTCGGTTGTCGCCACCGAGTCCGGAACGCGGCACGGCGACGGTGACTGGACGGACTCGCCCGAAAACTGGCGGCCGGCGGCGTGGCAATTGCTCGACGGTGCAATCGAGGAGCTCGTGCCCGTTGCAGAGCGCTACGGGACGATCCTCGCCCTGGAGGGATCCGTGAAGAACGTGCTGAGGACGGCGGGGCAGCTCACGGGCCTGCTGGAGCGGTTTCCATCGCGCCATCTCCAGGTCGTCTGCGACCCCTACAACTACCTCTCGAGCCACCTCCTGCCCGCAAAGGAGCGCATGACCCGAGACTTCCTCTCACGGTTCGAGCACCGCTTCGTGCTCGGGCATCTGAAGGACGTCGACCCCGGCGGCGCCGAGGTCGCGACGGTCGAGTTCGGAACCGGTGTCTTTCCGCAGCGCCTCTATGTCGACTTCCTGGCCGCGAAGCGACCCGATCTGCCCCTCATCCTCGAGCACCTTCCGCTCGACCACGTCCGGGCGGCAATGCGGCGCGTGCGCGAGCTCTCCGGTACTCAGTAGTCGAGGACCGGCCGAAGCGTCTCCTCTGGACGGCTGTCGATGAGCTCGTACGCCTGCGCCGCTCGCGCGAACGGAAACCGGTGCGTGACGAAGGCGTCGAGGTCCAGCCGGCCGTCCAGGAGCAACTCGAGCGCCGTGGCCCGCAGGCGCCGGCGGTGCCAGCCTGGCTGGCGCTGCGGAGCGCCCCAGCCGCTCATGCTCCCCACCAACGTGAGCCGGTTGTGGTGGAACTCTTCGCCAAGACGCAGGTCGGAGCCGGCGTCGCCGACGTAGAAGCCCGCAGCCACGACCGTGCCGGCGAGCCGAACGCTGCGAAGCGCCTCGTGAAGCGCCGCGTAACGGCCGGAGAACTCAATCGCGACGTCGACGCCCTGTCCGCCGGTCGCACGCCTGATCTCCATTCCCGTGTCGACGGCTGGATCGAGCACGCAGTCGGCCCCAAGCGAGACGGCCAGATCTCGGCGTCCGGCGATCGGGTCGACAGCCGCGATCCAGGCGGCACCGTTCAGACGGGCGAGCTGAACGGCGAGTAGTCCGAAGGCGCCCAAACCGAAGACAGCCACACGCTCGCCGACTTCGATGCGCGCGTCGTGAACGGCCTGCAGCGCAATCGCCGTCGACTGCAGGAGCGCCGCGCGCTCGGGGGCGAGCTCCGGCGGCAGCACGAGCCAGGCAGCGGCGGGATCGTCCGAGGCGCTGAACGTCTGCGTCTCGCGATGCGGAGAAGTGACGTGCACCAGGTCGCCCACGCTGACCGAGCTGACGTCGTCGCCGACCTCCTCGACGGTTCCGACCCACTCGTAGCCAAGCCGGGTCGGATAGCCCGTCGCGCCATCCTCCACGAACAGGCGCAGCTCGAGGTCGAAACGCCTCCCGTGGAAGGCGGAGATGCCCCGGTAATGGGCGAGCTCCGTGCCCTGGCTTATGCCGCTGACGAGCGCTTGCGCCCTCACCTGCCCGGCCGTGAGCGGGGCATCGTCGTAAGGCAGCACCTCGATCGTGCGCGGCGCCGTGAGCATGAGCTCCAACGGCACAGCTGCTCAGTGGTTGCGGAAGTCCACGACGAGGCGCGGCGGGCTCTCCAGCGTCCGGACGCGAAAGTCGACGCGCTGATCGAGGCCGACCGCCCAGCTCAGGACGGCTTCGAAGTCACCCGTCCGCACAACCTCGCTGACGACCGATGCGCCTGCATCCGTACCGGCGAGCCGCCGCGGCCCGTCGTAGACAACCTCGCCGTCGCCCGGCGCGGTCAGGTCGAATCCCGACGCGGGCTCCATGCGAACGAGCACGATCGCATCGCCGTCGATCTCGACCGGGTTGCCCGAGCCGTCCTCCTGCAGTGGCGGCTCGACGTACTCGACGCGATAGCCCGGCAGCCGGTCGCGGAACTGGAACACGACGCGATCGAACCCCTCGTGCCGGCCGATCGCCACGCGCTCGAGCAAAGCCGTCTCCGTGCCGGGCGCCTCACCGATGACCGGGTCGGTGCCCGCGTCGGCAAGCGGATCGATGCCGTCGGTGCCCGTCGTAGTCGTCGACGTGGTCGGCTCGGTTGCCGGCGCTGACTCGTCATCGGATTCCCCGCACGCCGGAAGCGCCGCCAATGCGGCTGCGACGACGAGAAAGACGAGCGGTCGCGCGCGCATCGCGCAGAGACTAATTGCGCCTCGATCGGACGGTCGCGACGGGACAGTCCCCGTTCGGGGACAGTCCCTCCAAGCTTCAGCGCCTGCAAGCGTCGGTCTGCAAGCACGCGAACCAAACGCGAAACGCAGGGTCTGTCCCCGTAGGGGACTGACCCGTCAGCATCCGAGCTTTACAAGCTCCGCGGCGGCAGAGGTCAGCGGCGGCTCTTGAGCGCGCGCTCCATCTGCCGGTCGGCCTCGCGCTTGGCGATGTCGCGGCGCTTGTCGCGCAGTTCCTTGCCGCGCGCGAGCGCGATCTCCACTTTGGCCCGGCCATCCTTGAAGTACAGGCGCGTGGGCACGAGTGTCAGCCCGCGCTCGCGCGCTTTGCCGTACAGCGAGTCGATCTGGCGGCGGTGGGCCAGCAGCTTGCGCGTCCGGTCGGGATCGTGGCCTCCGCCGGGCGCCTGCTCGTAGGGCGCGATGTGCGCGCCGACCAGCCAGAGCTCGCCGTCGCGCACCTCCGCATAGGCCTGCTGCAGGCTCGCCCCGCCCTCGCGCAGTGACTTCACTTCCGAGCCCGACAGCACCAGGCCGGTCTCGAGCCGATCGGTCAGGTGGTAGTCGTGCCGCGCGCGGCGGTTTTCGGCAATCGGCTTCTCACCTCTGGCCATGCGGCCAGTGTAGGCCGGTAACGTGGTCGCTCAGGCCCCGAGCGAGAGCTCCACCTGGCCGTTGGTGCGGTCGATCGCCTCGACGCGCACCTCGATCGGATCGCCGAGGCGGAACGCTCGGCGCGATCGTCGCCCAATGAGCGAGGTGCCCAGCGTGCTGAGCTCGAAGTAGTCGCCCGGCAGCCTGCGGACGGGGAGGTAACCCTCGAACACTTCGCCGAAGCGCACGAACAGCCCCGAGTCGATCATTCCGGTGATCTCGCCCTCGAAGGTGGCCTCCCAGCCGCGCTCGAAGAGCACTTGCTGCAGCAGCCACGCGAGACAAAGCTCGTCGGCGAGGTACTCGACCTTGGCGGCCGCCCGCTCCGCCGCGGACGTCTCTTCGGCAAGCTGACCCAGGTCCTCCGGCGGCGGCTCCTCGGACACGCCCAGCTCGCGGAGCAGCGCCCGGTGGCAGACGAGGTCGGGGTAGCGGCGGATCGGAGACGTGAAGTGGCAGTAGGCAGGGCTGGCCAGACCGGAGTGCCCGAGGTTGCGCGGCTCGTAGTGCGCCTGTTTGAGCGCCCGCAGCACAAGCGCCGGAAACGCCTCTTTCCCACGCCCAGCGCGGGCCACGTACTCGGCGACCCGCTCGCTGATCGCGCCGGCCAGCCGGGCTGCCTCCTCAGGCCCGATCCGCTCATCGGCAGGCGCCGGCGGAGTCGGCACCTCGAGGTCGGCCAGCTTGGCGAGCAGGAGCGAGATCGCTTGCGGGTCGGGCCGCTCATGCACGCGGAAGAGCGCCTCGCGGCGGCGCGCCGCGAGCAGCCTGGCCACGGTCTCGTTGGCGAGGATCATCAGCTCCTCGACGAGCGCGTGTGCGTGCGGTTCCCTCTCCAGCCACGCGCGTTCCACGCCGCCGCGACCGTCGAAGGCGAACACGACCTCGGGCGATTCGATGCGCAGTGCCCCGCGCGCGAAGCGGCGCCGGCGCAGCTCGAGCGCCAGTCGCTCCGCAAGCTGGAGCGAATCGGCGAGCTCGGGGGCCTCCGGCGATTCGCGGCCGGCGAGGATCGCTTCGGCGCGACCGTAAGTGAGCCGCTCGCGGCTGCGGACCACCGATCGGTAGAAGACCGGCTCGCCGGGGTCGAGCGCTGCATCGAAAGGCACCTCGATAGTCAGGCAGAGCCGGTCCTGGTGCGGGCGCAGGCTGCACAGGTCGTCGGAGAGCTGCGGCGGCAGCATCGGTGCCACGCGCCCGGGTACGTAGACCGAGCAGCCGCGCCGCGCCGCGCCGCGGTCGAGGGGCGAGCCGGCCGGCACGAAGTGCGAGACATCGGCGATGTGCACCCAGGCGCGGAGACCGTCGCCCTCACGCCTCACCGAGATAGCGTCGTCGAAGTCCTTGGCCGTCTCGGGGTCGATCGTGAAGGTCAGGAGCTCGCGCAGGTCGACGCGGCCCTCGAGGGACGGAGGCGGCGGGTCGTGCGGCTCGAAGGGCTCGCGCAGGCCCTGCTCCTCGAGCAGTGCCTCGAGCACGACATCGATCGAGCGAGCCGGCCCCACCACACGCTCGAGACGAGCCCGTCCCCGCCCCGGCCGGACGACCGCGAGGTCGCCTTCCGACGCCTCTCCGAGCCCACGCTTGTCGAGCACGAGCGGCGTGCCGGGCGAAAAGAACGGCTCGCCGACGACCAGCTTCCCGCGCCGCGCGACCTCGACGACCACCCGCTCACTCATGCCGCCGTCTCCACGAGCAATCCTCGCGTGTATCGCATGCCGCGGGCAACGGCCGCACGGCATCCTGCCGCCCAGCGGCGCGAGGCGGTGGCGGAGTCGGGCTCCGCGCGGCGGGAGCCACCGCCGGCCAGGCGCGCGAGGATCAGACCCGGAGGAAGCGGCGCACGGTGAGCCCCGAGCCGGCCGCGCCGAGCAGCAACCCGATGCCGCAGAGAATGAGCGCGTTCAGCTCGAACGCGAGCGCCTCGACGTCGTTGCTCGCATCGAGCCGGTCGAGGATCGGCGTGACGACAACCGCCTTGGCGACGATCAGCAGCAGAACAGCTGCGATGGAGCCGAGCAGCCCGCAGAGGAGGCCCTCCAGCATGAAGGGCCCGCGCACGAACCAGTTGGAGGCTCCGACCAGCTTCATGACCTCGATCTCGCGGCGGCGGGCGAAGATCGAGAGCCGGATCGTGTTCGCGATCAGCACGGTTGCGGCGGCGAGCAGCACGAGGATGGCGATCAGGAACACCGACTCGATCACTCGGGCCAGGTCGATGATCTTGCTGGCCGTCTTCTCGCCGTCCTTCACCTCGTCCACCCCCGCCGGCAGCGGGCGCAGGCTCGCCGCGATCTGCGGCGTGTACTGACCATCCTTCGCGGTCACCTCGAACGCATGCGGCAGCGGATTTCCGACGACATCCTCGGTGAGCTCGGGCTCCCGCTTCACCATCTGGCGCCACGCCATGTCCCGGTGGATGAAGCGGACGCCGCCCGGCTTGACGAGCGGATTCGACTCGAGCTGCACACGCACGGCGTTGATCTCCTTCTGCGTGGCCCAACCGTGCTTCGGGCACTCGAGGTCGGTACACATGTAGACCTTCACCAGCAGGTCGTTCTTCGTGTCGTCGCTCCACGAGCGTGCGAACGTCCCGAAGGCGATCAGCACACCGACGAGGAACATGCCGATCAGCACCGTCAGCGTGGCCGCCGCAGTTGTCGAAATGCTGGCGCGCATCGAGCGCAGCGCCTCCGACATCAGCAGGTGCAGCCTCATTCGGTCGTGTAGCCGCCGCGCCGCTCGTCGCGCATCAAGGCGCCGTCCTCGAGCGCGATGACGCGGCGGCGCATCTTGTCGACCATCTCCCGGTCATGTGTGGCCATCAGGACAGTCGTGCCGGCGCGGTTGATGCGGTAGAGCAGTTGCATGATGCCGACCGACGTATCGGGGTCGAGGTTGCCGGTCGGCTCGTCGCAGATAAGCAGCGGCGGGCGGTTGACGACGGCTCGCGCGATCGAGACGCGCTGCTGCTCGCCGCCCGACAGCTCGTCCGGATAGGAGCCCATCTTGTCGGCCAGCCCGACGAGCGTGAGCACCTCGGGCACCTTGCGGCGGATCGCGCTACGGCTCTCGCCCTGCACCTTGAGCGCATAGGCGACGTTCTCGGCGGCCGTCCGGTTGGGAAGCAGCTTGAAGTCCTGGAACACACAGCCCAGGTTGCGGCGCAGCATCGGCACGTTGGAGCGGCTCAGGCGACCCAGATCGCGGCCGGAGACGAGCACGCGTCCGGAAGTGGGCTCGATCTCCTTCAACAGCAGCCGGATGACGGTCGACTTGCCGGAGCCGGAGGGGCCGACGAGGAACACGAACTCGCCCTTCTCGATGGCGAAGCCGATGTCCCGCAGGGCCGCCACGCCCGGCTCGTAGATCTTGGTGACGTTGTCGAAGACGATCATCGCCCGCGCGCTCGGCGCTGCGGGCGGAGCAGGCTGAGGCTCGGCAACGGCCGCCTGCGTGGTTGTGTGAAGAAGCTCTTCCTGCACCGGTGTTGAAGAGGGGCGGTCGCCGGGGCCGCGCCGGTCTCGGGAGTGGTTCGGGAGTCTAGCGAAAGCTCCTGCTAGTGCGAAATTCCCGCTGCCTGTGCAAATAGATACGCGCGAATGAAGTCGTCCAGATCGCCGTCCAGCACCGCCTGCGTATTCCCGGTCTCGAGCTCGGTGCGATGGTCCTTGACGAGCTGGTAGGGATGGAGCACGTAGCTTCGGATCTGACTGCCGAAGCCGGTGTTCTGAGCGGCGCCGCGCTCCCGTGCCAGCTCAGCCTCGCGCTCCTCCTCGGCGAGCTCCGCCAGGCGCGAACGCAGCAGGCGCATGGCCGTCTGCTTGTTCGATGACTGGGAGCGCTCGTTCTGACACTGGACGACGATGCCGGTCGGAAGGTGGGTGATGCGCACCGCAGAGTCGGTCTTGTTGACGTGCTGCCCGCCGGCGCCGCTCGCACGGTACGTGTCGATGCGCAGATCGGCTTCGTCGATCTCGACGTCGCTGTCGTCGCTGACGAGCGGCGCGACGATCACTTGCGCGAACGACGTCTGGCGGCGGTGAGCCGAGTCGAAGGGCGAGAGCCGCACGAGCCGGTGTACCCCACGCTCGGCCTTGAGCGTCCCGTACGCGTTCTCGCCGACCATGGTGATCGCTGCCGACTTGAGGCCCGCTTCCTCGCCGGGGCTCGCCTCCACGAGCTCGGCCTTGAAGCCGCGTTCTTCCGCCCAGCGCAGATACATGCGAACGAGCATCTCGGTCCAGTCCTGCGCGTCGGTGCCGCCCTCGCCAGCGTGGATCGTGACGAGTGCGTCGCCCGCGTCGTACTTGCCGGTGAAGAGGGCGTCCTCGCGAAGCTGCGCGAGCTCGCGCTCGAGTGGCCCGATGAGTGCGGCGAGCTCGCCGTCCTCGGCGCCGCCCTCGCCGGCGAGCTCGCTGAGGGTGTCGTAGTCGCTGCGCAGACGGCGATAGGTCTCGAGCTTCCGCGACACGCGCGCCTGCTCCGAGGAGATCTGTGCGGCTGCCTGCTGGTCGTCCCAGAACCCGGGCTCGCCCATGCGGGCCTCGAGCTCGGCGGCGCGGGTCGCTAGCGCGTCGGGGTCAAAGGTAATCACGGACCCAGGAAAGCTGGGCCCCGATCTCCTTGAGCCGCTCCTCAACCGACTGGTTCTGCTGCTCTGCCATCGGCGGGATGGTAGCGACGGCTACACGCGACGCGGAGCCGACCGCAGGCTCCTTCCCTAAATGAGCCGGCATCCCCCCAAGGGGGCGCGAAGTCCCCTCAGGTCACGCTAGCTGCGCGCGACGCACGCCTGTGCGACGAAAGCGGGTCGAAAGGCTGCCGCGGGCCGGCAGGGGCGCTGGGCTACGAGCGTGTTCGCGCGACCATGATCGCGGCCAGCGCCCGGCGGCCCGCGATCGGCCGGAACGGATTGATCGTCATCACCAACCCGATCGAGCGGGCCTTCTGGAAGGCAAGCAGGTCGAGGTAGATAGGAACCACCTGACCGCGGGCCGACACATTCAGAACCACCCGATACGCGACCGAACGCTCGCCGAGACGAGGAGCAGCCACCATCCGTGCGGAGGCCACGCGAAGCGTGGTCTGCTTGTCGGAGCTCTTCTTCGCCTCCTCCTCGAGCAGCTTGCGGAGGCACCTGGCGAACGCGGGCTTGGCACCCGTCCGGAAGTCTCCGATCGCCTGCCGTTTCGACTCGTAGACCTCGGAGAACGTCGCGACCGAGGCTCCACTGGCGTGATCGAAGATTGCCTCTCCCTTGCCGGTGATCGTGAATGCCGAGAAGTCAGGGTTGAAGCCCGGGCAGCTGAAGGACTCGTCGTCGTCAGGAGTAACGCGGCCACGCTTCCATCCGGTGCCAAGGTCGCCGCGTCGCAGCAACATCGACTTGGCAAGGGCCATGTCAGCCGGCGTGAGCCGTTCCTGCTCCTTGCGCGGATCCTCCGCACCAACGGCGGCGGCCGCGCCGATCAACGCAATCGCTACGACAAAAGCGAAGAACGACCGGCGCAAACGGGTTCCTTTCATGGAAGGCAGCGGGAGGCGCAAACAGAGTCGACGCAACAACCATCCGCGTCATACCCCCGTTCGAGTGAGACCACACCGCCACCAAACCTGAACAAACCCGCAGCACCTCGCGAGCACCACCGCCGAACCGAGCCCGCACCCATCGGCGGAGGCGGGCTTGCCCCGCCGCAGCCACATCGCGCGAAGTCGCGTCTGTTGAGAAGACTCGCTGAAAGTCGTCATGCCGCGCGCAGCGCGGCGGACTTTCGGTGGCGAAGCCACATCGCGCGAAGTCGCGTCTGCTTAAAAGACCCGCCGAAAGTCGTCATGCCGCGCGCAGCGCGGCGGACTTTCGGCGGAAACGAAAGTCGTCATGCCGCCGGCGAAGCCGGCGGCGGACTTTCGCGGGTCAATTTTCGCGGGTCAAGCGCCATGGCACTTCTTGTACTTCTTGCCCGAGCCGCACCAGCACGGGTCGTTGCGGCCCAGCTTCTCCTCCTCGGAGACCACGCGCTGTTGCGGCATCGTTGCCACCGAGGTGCCTCCGGCTC
>DAITAO010000089.1:0-12734 GCA_036824245.1 Gaiellaceae bacterium
CAGGGCCACCCAGCGCCACGGGGTGCCGCGGCCGCGCGCCGGCACCGCGCGGGGCAGCACCTGCGTCGGCATCGCACCCGCCGCAAGTGCGTGCCTCAGCTCGCCGACAAGCTCGGCGCAGCTGCCGTACCGATCGCCGGCGTCCTTGGCGAGGCCGCGACGCAGTACCTCGTCGAGCTCGCGGCAGGGGAGGTCCGGCCGCCGGTCGCGGAGCGACGGCACCTCCGCGTTCAAATGCGCCGCGGCCTCGACGGTCGGCGAATCGCGTGCGAAGGGGCGCTCCCCGGCGAGCAGCTCCCAGGCCACGACCGCGAGCCCGTAGCGGTCGCTGGCGGGTGTCGCTCGCCGGCCGGCTGCCTGCTCCGGAGCGAGGTAGCCCGCCGTACCGAGCACGGTGCCGGTCATCGTCAGGGCCCGCATTCCGGTCGCGCTGGCGATGCCGAAATCGGCCACACGCACATGGTCGTCGCGGTCGAGCAGCAGGTTGCCCGGCTTGACGTCGCGATGGACGACGCCGCGACGGTGACCTGCGTCCAGAGCGCGGGCGGCCTCGTCCAGCCAGCGCAGTGCGCGGCCGACCTCGGGGACACTCTCTCGCAGCCGCTGCTCGAGCGAGCCGCCTGGCAGGTACTCCATGACGATGAACGGCCTTCCTTGCCACTCGCCGACGTCGAAGATGGTCACGATGTGCGGCTCGCCGGACAGGCGCGCCGCTGCCAGCGCCTCCCGGGTGAAGCGCTCGCGGAGCTCGGCGTCCTGCGCGAACCGCTCGGCAAGCAGCTTGACTGCGACGTCCCGATCGAGCAGCGAGTCCGTGGCGCGGTAGATGTCGCCCATTGCGCCCTGGCCGACGCGAGAGGGATTCAGGTAACGAGGAGGAAGGACGTGGGTTTGGAAAGGCATCGTGCAGAGGCGCGCACCAGAAAGTGCCGCTCCGGGGGGATTGCCGCTCCCTACAGGATGAAAACGTCGGGTAAGAGCGCTGTAAAAATGGATTCCGTGTGTGCGCGGCGTGCGTTAGCCTCCCAGGGGCCGCACCACGCTCAAGCACCTTCGCGCACGGGACGAAAAGGAAGTTGGGGCCGTGACCGCTCGTAAGCTGACATTCGTGTTGCTCGCCATGCTGCTCGTGCCGCTCAGCGCGGCGCGGGCCGAGACGAGCGACCCGCTCGCAGCTTCGGCGCTCAACCCGGCCCGCCTCACCAAGCCCATCTTCATCGTGCAAGGACGCGGCTGGGGGCACGGCATCGGCCTGAGCCAATGGGGCGCCCAGGGCCTCGCCCGCGCCGGCTACACGTTCGACCGGATTCTCGCGCACTACTACCGCGGAACGACTCTCGGGCCCGCCCCTGTCAAGAAGGTTCGCGTGCTGGTGGCCGAAGCGCAGAAAAGCGTCGTCATCTCTTCGACGGCGCCCTTCAGCGTGGAGGACGGCGCCGGGCTCCCGCACCAGGTCGCCGCTGGCAAGTACACGCTCACCACGGAGCTCAAGCTGCGTGTGGACGGCGAGCCGGTGGCAAGGAAGCTGATCGGTCCGCTCGCTTTCACGCCGGGCGCCCAGCCGCTCGCGCTCGACCGTCCGTACCGAGGCACGATTCAGATAGCCGTGCTCAAGAGCCGACTGCAGGCCGTCAACTCGGTCGGCCTGGAGCAGTACCTGTACGGCGTCGTGCCCGGCGAGATGCCGCACACGTGGCTGCCCGAGGCCCTCAAGGCGCAGGCCGTTGCGGCGCGCTCGTACGCGCTCTCGCACCTTCGGAGCATCGGCGCGTACGACCTGTACGCGGACACGCGCAGCCAGGTCTACCGCGGCATCGACGAGGAGGAGCTCCAGACCACAGCGGCCATCAACGCGACCGCGGCCCAGGTGCTGCTCTACCGCGGCAAGGTGGCCAGCACGTACTTCCACTCGACGTCGGGCGGGCGCACGGCGTCAATCGAGGACGCGTGGCCGGGGTCGGCGCCGGTGCCGTATCTCGTGTCCGTTCCCGATCCGTACGACTCGATCTCACCCCACCACCGCTGGGGGCCGTTCCTGCTCAAGCCGGAGAAGCTCGCTCGAGTGTTGAAGGTACCGGGCCGCATTGTCGACGCAACCACGACCATCACGCCGTCGCAGCGGGTGACCGCGGTGATCGGCCTGGGCTCCGAGGCAGCCGGGCCGCCGGTCCCGGCAACGGACGTCCGGCGGGAGCTCGAGCTTCGGTCGACCTGGTTCACGCTCAGCGCGATCGCGCTCGAGCGGCCCGCGCGGCCGATCGCGTTCGGCACGCGGACTCAGTTGCGCGGTATCGCGCGCGGGGTCGGCAAGGTTCTGCTCGAGCGGCGCGCGCCCGGGGAGGACTGGGTTGCGGCCGGCACCACCAGGGCAGCTGCGGACGGCTCGTTCGCGGTGCGGCTGAAGCCGAAGATGAGCACCTTCTACCGTCTCGCGCTCGAGGATTTGCGCAGCCCGGCCGTGAGGGTTGCGGTGGCACCGTTCGTGCGCCTGCGGGCTGCCGCAGGCGCCGGCGGCCTGCGCGGCGTTGTCCGTCCCGCTCTCCCCGGTAATCTCGTGACCGTGCAGCGGCTACGAGGAACCGCGTGGAAGCCCCTCAGATCGGCAAGGGTCGACGACGCGGGCCGCTTCGAGGCGGCGCTGATCCTGCGGCCCGGCAGCTACCGCGCGCGCGTCGCCCCCGGACTTGGTCTCGCGGCGGGCACGAGTGCGGTGCTGACCGTTCCACCCGCATGAAACGCGCACTCTTCTGCGCCACTGCTCTCGCTCTCCTCCTGCCTGCGCCCGCTCTTGCCGACCGCTTCGCGATCGGCCTCGAGCGCGGTGCGTCGGCTGACGCGGTCGCTGCGCGCGTCGCGCGCGCAACCGGCGGCTCGGTGGCGAGGCTCACGCCGTTTGCGCTCGTACTGCGGGCCCGCAGCGCCTCGGGCGTCGATGCGCTTTCGGGCGTCAGCTACGTGGAGCGGCTGGATCGCTCTCGCCGCCTCGCATTCTCGCCCAACGATCCGCTCGTCAAGAAACAGTGGTACTTAGGCGCGATTCGTGCCTTCGACGCCTTCGAAGGCTGGCCGGTGCGACCGGCGCTGCCGCACGTGAAGGTGGCGGTGATCGACTCGGGTATCGACGGCTCGCACCCTGAGTTCGACCATCGCATTGCAGGGGCACGGAGCTTCGTCGACAACTACCCGCGCCGGGACGCCATCGGCCACGGGACGTTCGTGGCCGGCGTGATGGGCGCCGCCCTCAACAACTCGACCGGCATCGCGGGGATCGCCTTCCCGTCCAAGCTGTTGGTGGCGAAGGTCGTGCGTGACGACGGCGCGATCTCGCCCGAGGCGGAGGCGCGCGCGATCAAGTGGGCCGTCGACGAGGGAGCGCAGGTCATCAACCTGAGCCTCGCCGCCCTGCGCGACCCGACGGACAGGCGGAACGACTTCTACTCCCCGCTCGAGGCGAGCGCCATCGACTACGCGGTGCGTAACGGCGTCGTGGTCGTCGCGGCGGTCGGCAACGGTGACGGGGCACCCACGATTCCGTGGAGGTTCGCGAGCTACCCGGCTGCGCTGCCTCACGTGATCGGCGTGGGAGCGGCAACGCGCGACGGGGCGGTGCCCGAGTTCTCGAATCGAGATGCCGTCTACACCGACCTCACCGCGCCCGGCGTCGAGATCGTCTCCACGGTGCCGCGCTGGCCCGGAAGCAAGCCTGCATGCGCCGACGAGATCGGCTACTCGATCGCATCCTGCGGACCTGACCACTTCCGGCGCGGCGAGGGGACGTCCTTCGCTGCGGCCCAGGTCTCGTCGGCTGCGGCACTCTTGCTGGCGGAGCGTCCTGGCCTGGCACCGGAGCAGGTGGGCGCGATTCTCGAGCGCAGCGCCGGCGACCTGGACGAGTCGTCGGGGTGCAAGCGCTGCACGACTGGCCGCGACGAGAGCAGCGGGTGGGGCGTGCTCAACATCGCTGCGGCCCTCACTGCCGCCGCCGGCACAGGCTCGCCGCCGGTAGACGATTACGAGCCGAACGACGACGTCGGCACCCGTGCCGCGACCATCGTCGGCAGGTACAGGAAGATCGAGGCCACTCTCGACTACTGGGACGACGCAACCGACATCTATCGCGTCTTCCTGCGCCGCGGGCAGCGTCTCGACATGCGACTGGACTTCCCGTCAGGCATGGCTGCCACGCTCGCGTTGTGGCAGCCCGGTACGAAGCGACTCACACCCGCCCATTACGCGCCGCCGAGAAAGCCGCTGCGGGAAACGGCCGCGACCGCGGTGGCCAAGGAACTCACCTACCGCGCCCGGACGCGCGGCTGGCACTTCGTGCAGGTGAAGGCGAGCGAGGCCCGCACCGGCTTCTACGCGCTGGATCTGTTCAAGAGCTGACGCGCTCGGTCTCGAGCAGCTCCTCCGCAGGCACCTCACGCAGCTCCCTGGCCGGGTTGCCGACTACGACCGTGCGCGGCGGTACATCACGGATCACGACGGCACCCGCGCCCACGAACGCTTCCTCTCCCACTTCGATCCCGGGCAGGAGGACGGCGCCGCCGCCGATGCGTGCTCCACTTCGGATGCTGGGCCCGCGTCGCAGCGCGTGGCGTCGCTCGGTGCGGCCCATGAAGTTGTCGTTCGTCGTCACGACACAGGGCGCGATGAAGACGTTGTCCTCGAGTGTCGAGTAGGCCGTGATGTAGGCGTTCGCCTGGATCTTCGTGAGCGTTCCGATCGTCGTGTCGTTCTCCACCAGGGCGCCGCGGCCGATCACCACGTCGTCCTCGATCACGCAACGTTCACGAATGCAGGCCTGGTCGCCGACGACGACGCGTGCACCGAGCTTGGTGCCCGCGAACACGATGGCGCCGGCCGAGACGATCGAGCCGGGGCCGAGCTCGAGCGGAGGCAGCGGATCACGCTTGGCCGTAGAGCGCGGTGAGAGAGCAGGCTGCTTGCCCAACACCACGTTGTCACCGATCGTGCAGCCCTCCCCGATCACGGTGCCGGGATGGATGACGACGTTCTCGCCGGCCGTGTAAGTCACGCCGGCACGGCGGTCAGCGACTCCTGCAGCTGCTCGAGCGTACGGACGACGACCAGGCCGTCGCGTGCCTCTTGCTGGTCGCCGGGCCCCTGCTCCACCAGCGAGAGGAAATGCTGGCACTCCAGGCGCAGCGGCTCGTCGTTCGGGATCTTGGGGCTGAAGATGTCGCCCGTGCGGGTGCGCCACTCGCCGTACGACTCGGCGGGCTGCTCGGGTGCCTTCTCGTAGATGGTCACCTTGCGTTCGAGCTCCATGTCGTCGAAGACGACCATCTTCTCGCTGCCCACGACGGTGATCTTGCGCAGCTTGTGCGGGTCGAGCCACGACAGATGCATGTGGGCCATCTTCCCCGAAGGGAAACGCAGGTAGCAGACGACGACGTCCTCTACGCCCGGCGTCAGGAACGCCTCGCCGCGCGCCCAGACCTCGCTGGGCTCCTCGCCGATCAGATACAGGATCACCGAGAGGTCGTGCACGCCCAGCGACCAGAGCGCGTTCTCGTCGCGGCGGATCTTGCCGAGGTTCTGGCGGTTGCAGTAGATGCAGAGCACTTCGCCGAGCTCGCCCCCCGCGACAAGCTCCCTGAGCTTGCGTATGCCCTGGTGGTACAGCAGAAGATGGCCGGGCATCAGGACGAGCCCGCGCTCGGCCGCCAGCGTGCAGAGCTCGTCCATCTCGTCGCCGCGCATGGCAGGCGGCTTCTCGACGAGCACGTGCTTGCCGGCTTCGAGAGCCCTGCGTGCGAGCGGATAGTGCGTGGGAACCGGCGTGGCGACGACGATGGCGTCGAGGGCGGAGTCGGCGAGCAGCTCGTCGAAGTCGTCGGTGACACGGGCTTGCGGGTACCGGGCCGCGAAGCGCTCGCGCGGCTGCGGCGCCACGTCGCAGAGCCACGTGAGCCTGGCGAGGTCGTCGAAGTTGCGTGCCAGGTTGGGCCCCCAGTGCCCGAGTCCAGCGACGCCGACGGACGTCAACGCTGCCTCTTCATCGCGGGAGAGAGCATAGAGAGGAGCTCAGCGATCCTCTCCGAGGCGCGACCGTCGCCGTAGAGGGGCGGCAGGTCGTTGGGCATGCGTGCGGCGTCGATGGCAGCCCTCAGCACCTCCGTATCCGCGTCCACGAGCACATTCGCGCCGAGCTCCACCGTGTCCACCCACTCGGTGGACGGACGCGCGGTCACGCAGGGCACGCCGTACCAGTACGCCTCTTTCTGGAGCCCGCCCGAGTCCGTCACGATCAGACGCGCCTGAGACGCCAGCGCGGCCAGATCGAGGTAGCCGAGCGGATCGCTGATCAGGACGTTCGGCGGCACCTCGACTCGTTCCAGCGCGCGCCTCGTGCGGGGGTGGGCGGGGAAGATGACCGATTCATCGGGACGGTCGAGTCCCGCCACGATGCGGGCGAGCCTGGAGGGGTCGACATTCGCCTCGCGGTGGATCGTGGCGATCACGTAGTTGCCCGGCTCGACGCGAAGGCGCTCGAGTGCCCGGGAGCGCCGCCGGGCGATAGGAGCGAGCTGCTCTGACGCATCGCGCATCACGTCGCCGATCACCTCGATCTGCCCCTCGATGCCCTCCATGTGCAGGATCGCCCGCGAGCGCTCGTCGGGGGCTAGCAGCAGCTGTGCGATCCGGTCGGTCTCGACCCGGTTGTGCTCCTCGGGCATCGACCAGTCACCGCTTCGCAGTCCGGCCTCCACGTGGGCCGCCGGCACGCCTGTTGCGTCCGCCGCCCTTGCTCCGGCAAGCGTGGAGTTCGTGTCACCGAAGACGATCACCCAGTCGGGCCGCTCCGCGTCGACGGCCTCCTCGATGCGGGGCTGCATGCGCGCCAGCATCTCGTCGCGTGGCAGCCCGCCGATGCCGAGCCGGTAGGCAGGCTCGGCAAGCTCCAGCTCCTCGAAGAAGATCTGCGAGAGCTCGCGGTCGTAATGCTGCCCTGTGTGCACCACCACTTCCTGATGGCCGGCCTCGCGCAGCGCGACGGACAGCGGTCCGGACTTGATGAACTGCGGGCGGTTGCCGACGACGGAGAGGATCTTCACCACGCGCCAGCCTATGTTCCGGGCTACGATGGTCGTCTCGCCGGGACGCTGCGGCGTCTCGTGGGCAACAGCGCGGGCCGTTAGCTCAACTGGCAGAGCAGGGGACTCTTAATCCCAAGGTTGCAGGTTCGATTCCTGCACGGCCCACTGGTACATCAGCGCTCTCCGGCGACCGGCATTGGAGACGACGCCGGAGACCCGCGATTGGGCGTGGCCGGCCGGCTAGATTGCCGTAGAGGCCCGGCCCTCCACGCGGCGGGGGGACGCAGTGGGCGAGGCCTGCGATGCGCGCTCCCGCTAGTCGCGCGGCAAGTCAGCGCACTCGCTCGCCGCCGTCCTACGGGCCGGTTGCACGGAGGCGAAAGCCCGGATCCGCTGCCCGCGCGAGGGCACTGGCCCACGTGCCGCGTGCCGGGTCATCATCCCAGGCACGCAACCAACGATTAACCCGGCGTCGTGGAGCTTGCTGCGCTCGAAGACGTGTCCGTCGCCGAGTCGCCTCCGAGCGCCGACCTGACCTTTTCGATCGCCGCCGCCTCCGGCTGGTCGCCGCCCCCGGCGGCGGCCGACACCGAGCGCGCGACCTCCAGGACGAATGACCGATACGCCTCCAGTTCGTCAGGAGCCTTGCTCTCCAGCAGCCCCACAGACGACTGAAGCGCGTCGATCGTCTCGGACTCGATCTCGGCGGGCGAGTCGGTCAAGCCGAACCCAAGCCCCCGGCCCTCGGCGAGCCGGCTGATCAGCGGGCTCTGCGTCTTCCCGCGCGCGCCGGCCAGGTGCTTCGCCAGCGTTCCGGCCTCCTTGAACGAGTCGAAGAAGCCGCGATCACTCACCGCGACGAGCATGCCTGCTCCGGTAACGCCCTTACGAAGCGTGTCGATCTCGGTGTCGCTGAACTGTTCGTCGTTCATCCTGCTCCTTCCGATCGGATTACCAAAGCCTGCCCGTTCGCGCACGTCCGAATCCCGCGCACCCCAAATAGGCATTCCGTTGTCCGGCCGAGGCGACGTTTGAGAGTACGAATGGGAGTACGGACGTGTCTCCGCTGATTGCGGTTCGTTGCGGTTCGTTGCAGCGTCAGACCGGGCTCGCTGGAGGCGGTTTCAGTTTGTTTCAGCTCGTTGCAGCGGTTCGCGCGGACTCTTAATCCCAATGTTGAAGGTTCGAGTCCTTCACGGCCCATGCCACGGAGCCGCTCGATTGAGCCATCAGGCGGCTCTTGCTCTTCTCGGCAGGCAACGCAGCGAGGGTGGGGGCAACGCACGGGGCAACAGCAGCGCAGGCAGGAGGGGCCGATCCCGTCTCGGCCTCTCCCTCCCAAAGCCCTACGCTGCGAGTTGCTGCGACGATGCAGAGCGCAGGCGTCACTGGTTCGAGCGCAGTACCGCCCATAGAAAGTTCCTGAAAATACCCTATCGCGTTAGCAGCTCGGGCAACGGTGCTCGCTCGATGACAAGGACGCGATGGAAGTGGAGCGGGGGTGCCTTCCACACGTCGGTCGACGCTCTACGCTGACCCGAATAGACTCAGCCAATGTCCGCTTGCTCGGACTGCGGTGCGGAGAACCCTCACGGAGCGCGCTTCTGCAACGAATGCGGCAACGCGCTCGCCCAAGAAGTCTCGGAGCGCTTCCGGAAGACGGTCACGATCCTCTACTCCGACGTCGTCGACTCGACGGAGCTGGGCGAGCGGCTCGATACGGAGACGCTCTCGCGGGTCCTGACGGAGTATTTCGAAGGGGTCAGACCGGTCGTCGAGCGACACGGCGGGACGCTCGCGAAATTCATCGGCGATGCGGTGATGGCCGTTTACGGCCTGACGGAGTTGCACGAGGACGATGCGCTGCGCGCAGTCCGAACGGCCGTCGAGATGCGAGAGAACCTTACGCGCCTGAACGAAGACTTCGAGCAGCGCTACGGCGTCGTCCTGGCGACTCGGACGGGAATCAACACAGGCACGGTCGCGGTGAAGGGTCTCGTCCCCGATCGCAACTTCGTGGCTGGCGACGCGGCGAACACCGCCGCGCGCCTGCAGCAGGCCGCCGAGCCGGGCGAGATCCTCCTTGCGGAGTCGGCGTACAGGCTCGTGCGCAGGTCGGTCCAAGCAGAGCCCGTGACGCTGGAGCTCAAGGGCAAGCAGAATTCGGTCGCCGCGTACCGGCTGGTCGACGTCGTGTCGATGGCGGAACCAGCACCTCGGCTCGACGCGCCCCTTGTCGGCCGCCAGGACACGCTTGCCCAGCTCGAATGGGCCCTCGAGCGAGCGGTACGGGAAAAGAGCTGCCGCCTCGTCTCTATCCTCGGCGCACCCGGGATCGGCAAGTCCAGGCTCGCGCACGAGTTCGTCGCCCGTCTCGGTGAGCAGGCGACAGTGCTCCGGGGACGCTGCCTCCCCTACGGCGAGGGGATCACGTTCTGGCCCCTCGCGGCGATGGTCAGGCAGGCAGCAGGTATCCGGGAGGGTGACGGCTCAGAGGACGCAGTCGCGAAGCTGGCGGCGTTGCTGGAGCCTGACGAGGACGCGCGCACGGTCGCGGAGACGATCGCCCAGCTCACGGGGCTCCGGGGAACGAGGGGAAGCGACGAGGCCGTGCAGGAGATCGGATTCGAAACGGAAGGCTTCTGGGCTGTCCGCACGCTGTTCGCGAGACTTGGACAATCGAGTCCGCTCGTTGCCGTGCTGGACGACGCCCAGTGGGCCGAGCCTACGCTCCTCGCGCTCATCGAGCACGTGGCTCGTCAGACAACGTCGGTTCCGATGCTCCTGCTCTGCGTCGGCAGGCCCGAGTTCCTCGAACGGCAGCCGGACTGGGGCCAGAGCTTCGAGCGGAGCACCATGCTGAGGCTCGAGCCGTTGGACGAAGCGGCCTCCGACCGTCTGATCGCCGAGTTGCTCGGCGAGACCAAGTCCATGGACATACGTGATCGGATCGCCGATACGGCGGAGGGCAATCCGCTGTTCGTAGAGCAGATGATCTCGATGCTGATCGACGAGGGACTGCTCGTGCAGGAAGGCGGCCGCTGGACTGCCGTAGGCGATCTCGAGGCCATCAGGGTCCCGCCCGGGATTCACGCCCTCCTGCACGCGCGCCTCGAGCGCCTCGACGCCAACGAGCGAGGGCTGCTCGGCAGGGCCGCAGTGATTGGCCAGATCTTCTACGTCGGCGCCCTCGAGGTGTTGGCGCCCCCAGCGCTGGCAAGTCACATTCCTTCGCTACTACGCGAGCTCGTTCACAAGGAGCTCGTACGGCCGGGTCAATCCGACTTCGTAGACGAGGGCGCTTACGAGTTCCGCCATCTCCTGATTCGCGATGCAGCCTACGAGTCGTTGGCCAAAGAGTCCCGGGCCGACCTGCACGCGCGCTTCGCCGATTGGTTCGAGGAGAGGGCCGGGGATCGCTCGGCGGAGTACGCGGAGATCGTCGGCTGGCACCTCGAGCAGGCGCACCGCTATCTCTCCGAGCTCGGGACTATCGGCAAACAACGGGACGAGCTTGCGCGCCGCGCCGCCGATCGTCTCGCCGCGGCGGGCTGGACCGCCTCCGGGCGCGGGGACGTCTCCGCAGGCGTCACGCTCCGGTCGCGAGCCCTGGCGTTGATGCCGGCCGACGCGCCGCAGCGGCCGCAGGTTCTCGCCGACCTCGGCGAGGCCCTTCTCTGGAGAGGGCGCTTCGAGGAAGCGGATCGAGCGCTGTCCGAGGCGATCGAGCTCGCGGAGCGAGCAGGGGACGAGCGCATGCGCGTACGAGCTCGGCTCTCACAGCTGCGGCTTCGATTCCAGGTCGATCCGGCCGCCGACTACGAGCAGCTGGAGACTGAAGCGCTCGACGCGGTGGCGCTCTGCGAGTCCAACGGCGACGACTTCGGTGCGGCTCGTGCCTGGCGCGTCGTCTACTGGGCTCGTTGGGGTCAGTGCCAGCTCGAACGCATGCGCCCGGCCGCGGAGCGCGCATTCGAGCACGACCGGCGCGCGCGCGACCCGCACTACCCGCAGCTAGACCTGGTCGGGGTGCTCGTCTCGCTGGTCTGGGGACCGGCGCCGGCCTCGCAGGCGCTCGCGCAAGGACAGGAGATCCTCGAGCAGATGCAGGGCCACCGCGGCGCCGAGGCCTTCGCCATGTGTTTCCTTGGCCAGGTTCGCGGAATGCTCGGCCAGCGCGAGGCGGCTCGCGAGATGATCCTGCGAGGCGTCGCCGATCGCCGCGAGCTCGGCGACCTTCCCGGGGCGGCGATGAGCTACGGCGAAGGGCTCGGCTACTTCGTCGAAATGGTCCGGGGAGACTGGCAGTCAGGGGAACAGGAGCTCCGGCAGGGTTACGACGCGCTCGCGTCGATGGGCGACAGGAACTACCTCGCGATCACCGCAGGATGGCTCGCGCACTGTCTCTACGCATTGGGCCGATACGACGAGGCGGAGGAATTTGCCGCCGTCTGCGAGAGTTCTGCAGCCAAGAGCTGGGTCGCCGCGCAGGTTCTCTGGAGGGGTGCGCGTGCGATGGTGCTTGCGCGCCGCGGCAACGTCGAGTCTGGCGAGGCGCTCGCACGGGAAGCGGTCGACCTCGCGCTTCGTACAGACCGGATCGACACGCAGACGGACGCGCTCATGGACCTCGCCGAAGTGTTGCGGCTGGGTGGTCGCGGAGGCGAGGCCGTACCGGTCGTCGAGGACGCGCTCCGGCGCTACGAGCTGAAGGAAGTCCATCCAGCAGCCGCACGTGCGCGGGCGCTACTCGCGGAGCTAGCTCCCGCCGCAGCTGAGAAAACGATCGTCTAGCGAGGCACGTCTGCAGGCCTCCGGTCGTACATTCGCCTACGCCGAAGCGAGAAGATTGAGGAATGCGAGCGCACGTGCCGCGTGCCGCGTGCCGGAGTATCACCCCCGGCACGCAACCAACTATTAACCCGGCGTCGTCGAGCTTTCTGCGCTCGAAGAAGTGTCCGTCGCCGAGTCGCCTCCGAGCGCCGACCTGACCTTCTCGATCGCCGCCGCCTCCGGCTGGTCGCCGCCACCGGCGGAGGCCGACACCGAGCGCGCGACCTCCAGGACGAATGACCGATACGCCTCTAGTTCGTCAGGAGCCTTGCTCTCCAGCAGTTCCACAGACGACTGAAGCGCGTCGATCGTCTCGGACTCGATCTCGGCGGGCGAATCGGTCAAGCCGAACCCAAGCCCCCGGCCCTCGGCGACCCGGCTGATCAGCGGGCTCTGCGTCTTCCCGCGCGCGCCGGCCAGGTGCTTCGCCAGCGTTCCGGCCTCCTTGAACGAGTCGAAGAAGCCGCGATCACTCACCGCGACGAGCATGCCTGCCCCGGTAACGCCCTTACGAAGGGTGTCGATCTCGGTGTCGCTGAACTGTGCGTCGTTCATCCTGCTCCTTCCGATCGGATTACCAGAGCCTGCCCGTTCGCGCAGGTCCGAATCCCGCGTGCCCAGAATAGGCATTCCGTTGTCCGCCGAGGCGACGTCCGAGAGTACGAATGGGAGTAGGGGCTTGTCTCCGCTGGTTGCGGTTCGCAGACCGGGCTCGTTGCAGGCAGTTTCAGTTCGTTGCACTTTGTTGCAGCCGTTTCGCGCGGACTCTTAATCCCAAGGTCGCAGGTTCGATTCCTGCACGGCCCACTCCTTCGGACGTTGCGCAAACCTTGGGCG
>DAITAO010000026.1:0-34314 GCA_036824245.1 Gaiellaceae bacterium
GCTCCCGGCCGGCGGAGCCGGCCTCCGCCACCGCCTGACGCCGCTCGCGGCACGGGGCTCTTCGGGCCCGTATTGCTCATACTGTTCCCTCCGGCCCCGCACCGCGACCGGCGCCCCAGACGCGTCAGGACTCGTAGCGTGTCCGCGCCAAAGTCCGCCTTCGGCTGCGCGTACGAGTCAGGCATGGCCAGCGGTGACTCCCGGCCGGCGCAGCCGTGTTCGCACCCAACCCAGAGCGGCCAATGCCGGCAGGGCAGCGAACAGGCCGAAAGCGAACACGAGCAACAGATCATGCTGCTCGTTGAGCTCATGCAGGCGAGAGCACTCGGCCCTTTCGCACTCGGTCTGCTCGCCCTCGACCGCCCTGACAAAGGAGTACCACGCGTACCCGGAAGCGAGGAACGCCACGACCCACACGAAAGCGGCGCTCGCTGCGGCGGCGGCGATCAGAAGGAATCTTGGCGTAACCAGGACTTTCCCACGCGATGCGGACACCTAACCCGTACGCACGAGGGCGGCGAGCTCGTCCGTTGCGCCGTCCGCGAGAAAGTCGGCCGGCGTGCGCCCGTCGTCCGTTCTTGCGGTCGGATCGGCTCCGCGCTCGACCAGCAGCCGCGCTAGCTCGAGATCGCCGTTGTGCGCGGCGGCGTGGAGCGGCGTGAAGCCGCCCTCCTGGCGCGCGCTGACGTCTGCGTCGCGCTCGATCAGGAGGCGGCAGATCGCGGTATCGCCGCCGGCCGCGGCGCTGTGCAGCGGGGTGACGCGCATGTCGTTCTGTGAGACGGCCTCGACGTCCGCGCCGTGATCGAGCAGCAGCTCCGCCACTGCACGGTTGCGGAAGAACGCCGCGAGGTGGAGAGGCGTGAACCCGTCTGCCGACCAGGCGGACACGGGCTGCTGGTGCTCGTCGAGCAGCTGACGGAGCCGCTCGGTCGCGCCGAGTCCCGCCGCGTCGAAGATGTCCAGTTCGGCTCCCGCGGCTACGAGCAGCTCGACGAGGTCTACGCGATTGCGATAGCGGGCGAGCAGGACCGCGGAGACGCCCGTCTCGTCGCGGGCGTCGACCGCTGCCGGATCGTCGTCCAGGGCGCTTTGCAGCAGGTCGCCGTCGCCACTCGTGACGGCTTCGAGAACGCGTTCGTTCACGCTTCGCAGGGTACGGCTCACGCGCATCGTGGACGGGCTGACCGGTGGGAGCGGCGCGATTAAGGTTAAGCCGCCGTGCCAGCGCTCGTCGACACGACCATCCGCCTGCTCAGCCAGGAACCGCTCGCGGGCAGGATGCCGACAGCCCAACTCCTCGCGCTCGCCGAGATCCTGGACGGCGCCGGGTTTGCCTACCTGGAAGTGTCGGGCGGTGGCGTCTTCGACAGCGCCGTGCGGCGGGGCGTGGAGAGCCCTTGGGAGCGCATCCGTGCGATCGAGGCGCGCACCGATACGCCGCTTGCGCTCGCGCTGCGCGGCCGCTTCCTGGTCGGCTCGCGCCCCGTAGGCGGCGACTTCGTGCGGCGCTTCGTGTCCTCCGCCGCTGAAAGCGGCATCGAGGTCTTCCGCCTGCACGACCCGCTCAACGACGTCTCCAACCTCCGGGAGGCGGGCGAGGCGATCACCGAGGCGGGCGGCGAGTTCAACGCAGGTCTCATCTACAGCCCGGGCCCGGCGGGCAACGGCGAGGCGCTCGTGGAACAAGCGCGAAAGCTGCCCGAGCTGGGCGCGGTGCGCATCCTCCTCCATGACCCCTCGGGCGCGCTTCAGCCCCATCGCGTCCAGGAGCTCGTGGCCGCTGTCGGCGAGGCCAGCGGGCTGCCGGTCGGGCTCTACTGCCAGGGCTCGGCCGGAAACGCGCTGGTCGCCGCGCTCGAGGCCGGTCGGGCCGGCGCCGACCGCATCGCCTGCGCCGTCTACCCGGTCGCGCTCACCCTGCACCGAGTCTCCGGCGAGGGGCTTGCCGGAGCGCTCGCCGGTCTCGGCCTCGATCCGGGCATCGACGTCGATGCGCTCTGGCGTGCCTCCGACCTGGTCGACGAGCACATCGGCGACGAGCCGGTGACGCCGCTCGCGCCGCGCATTGCCGTGCGCGCCGCCCAGCACCTACTACCGGCCGGTCTCGTGGCGGCGCTCGACACGCACCTGCGCGCCCACGCCGCGGGCGACCGCGTCGACGAGGTGCTCGAGGAGCTGACGCGCATCCGCTCGGAGGCCGGCTGGCCGCCGATCGCCGCGCCGATCGGCCAGGTGCTCGCCTCGCAGGCGCTCCTGCACGTGCTCTCGGCGGAGCGCTACCAGACAGTCGTGGATGAGTTCCGCGATCTGATGGAGGGCCGCTTCGGCGTGCCGCCCGGCGAGCTCGATCCGACCGTGCGGCGGGCCGTGGCGCTGCTGTCCGACGTCCCCGAGCGGACCCAGGAGCGTGTCCTGGACCTCGACGAGCTGCGCGAAGAGGCGGGAGGCCTGGCCTCGAGCGAAGAGGAACTGCTCCTGCTCGCGCTGTTCGGCCCGGAAGCCGAGCCCCTGCTGCGCACGATCCGTGCTCGCGCCGCGGGCGAGGAGCTGCTCGTCGGCGGCAGTGTCGACCAGACGAACGCGGAGCGGATCAAAGAGATCGTCCGCGTCGTGCAGGAGTCGGGGGTCGCGGAAGTGACGCTCGAGGAAGGTGATGTGCGCGTGACCGTCCGGCGCACGGAGGAGCCGGCTGCGACCGGGCGACAAGCTCCCGCGGAGCCCACCGAGCCGGCCGCGGCCTCCGTCGACGCGGCGGCGGACGGCGCTGTGCGCGTCGAGTCGCCGATGGTCGGAACCTTCTACCGCGCGCCTGAGCCCGGTGCGCCTCCGTTCGTGGAGGAGGGCGACGTGGTCGCGGCGGGACAGACCCTCTGCATCCTCGAGGCCATGAAGCTGATGAACCACGTCAAGTCCGACATCGAGGGCCGGGTGCGCGCCATCCATGTCGGCAACGGCGAGCCGGTCGAGTTCGGCCAGCTGCTCTTCGAGCTCGAGCCACTCGTCGGCCAGCCCCTGGACGCGCTCTGAGCAGATGTTCTCCCGCGTCCTGATCGCGAACCGCGGCGAGGTGGCCGTCCGCGTGATCCGCGCTCTCCACGAGCTCGGCGTCGAGGCCGTCGCCGTGTACTCGACCGCAGACGCGGACTCGCTGCACGTGCGGATGGCCGATCGCACGGTGTGCATCGGCCCGCCGCCTCCCGCGGAGAGCTACCTCAACATCCCTTCGGTGATCGCCGCCGGCGTTACCACCGGCTGCGAGGCGGTTCACCCGGGTTGGGGATTCCTCGCCGAAAACCCAGCCTTCGCCGCCGCCTGCGCCGAGAACGATCTCGTCTTCGTGGGGCCCGCCCCCGAGACCATGACCCGGATGGGCGACAAGGTGCAGGCCAAGGAGGAGGTCGCGCGCGCTGCCGTGCCCCTCGTGCCGGGCAGCGTGGGGGCGGTCGAGGAGAGCGAGGCGCGCCGCCTTGCCGACGAGCTCGGCTACCCGGTGCTGCTCAAGGCGGTGGCGGGCGGCGGCGGTCGCGGCATGCGGCGGGTCGAATCCCCCGATGAGCTCGCGGACGCATTTTCGCTCGCGTCGGGCGAGGCGGAGTCGGCGTTCGGCGACGGGAGCATCTACCTGGAGAAGATCATCGCTCCGGCGCGCCACGTTGAGATCCAGGTGCTCGGCGACGGCCGGGAGGGCGTGCTCACGCTCGGCGAGCGGGAGTGCTCGATCCAGCGACGCCATCAGAAGCTGATCGAGGAATCGCCGTCGGCCGCCGTGACTCCCGAGATTCGCGCGGAGATGGAGGCCGCCGCCGAGCGGGCCGCCCGCACGCTCGCCTACCGCAACGCGGGGACATTCGAGTTCCTGCTCGGCCCCGACGGACGGTTTTTCTTCATCGAGCTGAATGCGCGCCTGCAGGTCGAGCATCCCGTCACCGAGCTGGTCACGGGCATCGACCTGGTGCGCGAGCAGCTCCGGCTGGCGGCAGGTGAGCCGCTCATCGCCACGGGGCGCGCCGAGAGCCGGGGCCATGCGATCGAGGTACGCATCAACGCCGAGGATCCGGCGCGCGACTTCCTGCCCACGCCGGGGCGCATCGAGCGCTTCCGCGCGCCCCAGGGGCCCGGCGTGCGCGTCGACACGTACGTCGAGGACGGCACCGAGGTGTCGCCGTTCTACGACTCGCTGTTCGCGAAGGTGATCGTCTGGGACTCCGACCGCCCCGCCGCGATAGCGCGGTGCCTGCGCGCACTCGGCGAGCTCGAGGTGCGCGGGTTGACGACCACCGCGCCGGCCGCCATCGACGTGCTCCGCAGCGAGGAGTTCGCCCGTGGGCACTACTCGATCGGCTTCCCCGGGGAGGCCGCAGAGCGGCTGCCGGCCCAGGCGGGGCGCTGATGGCGAGCCGCCGGCAGGCGCGCCGCACGGCGCTCGTACTGCTCTACCAATGGGACGTCACGGGACGCCCGCTCGGCTCGCTCTACCTCGAGGAGGTCGACCCGTTCGCGCTCGAGCTGGCCGATGGGGTAGCCGAGCGGGCGAAGGAGCTCGACCGCCGCATCACGGCGGCGGCAGAGGACTGGACGGCGGACCGGCTGGGCGCCGTGGAGCGCAACGTGCTGCGCATGGCGATCCACGAGCTGGAACAGGGGAGCGTTCCCGTGGAGGTCGCGATCAGCGAGGCTGTCGCCCTTGCGAAGCGCTACGCGACGGCGGACGCCGGGCGGCTCGTGAACGGCATCCTGGGCCGCATCGCGCGCGAGCAGGAGGCAGCATGACCCCTGTGCAGCGAGCGACACGCTTCCGGCGCGAACACCATGGCCGTTCGGGACAGTTCACAGGGACAGTCCCTGGCCCTGTCCCGGCCGGACATGGCGTTTGTGTCGGAGGTGGGCCGGAAGTGTGCAGTGAGCTCGTCTGAGGACTCGCTCCAGCGCGCGGAGGAGCTGCTCGAGCGGCTGGAGGAGGCACGCACCCGCCTCGAGGCGACCGAGGATCCCGAGGCGGCCATCGAGACGCTGAGCGAACTGGCCGAGATCGCCAAGCAGGTCGAGGCCGAGCTGACCCGCGCGAAGCGCGTGGCGGATGCAGACGCCTGACGAGCTGCGCGAGCTGTTCGAAGGGTTCCTCGACGGGCACCCCCTGAGCGCGACCCCTGAGGCGCCGGGCCTCGCAGAGGCGATGCGCTACCCGCTCGACGGCGGCGGCAAGCGGCTGCGCCCGGTGCTGTGTCTCGCTACGGGCGAGGCAGTGGGCGTCGCGCCGATCGAACTGGTGCGGGCGGCCGCGGCCGTGGAGCTGGTGCACACGTTCTCGCTAGTCCACGACGACCTGCCGGCGCTCGACGACGACGCCGAGCGTCGCGGCCGTCCCAGCTCCCACGTTCGCTTCGGCGAGGCGGTGGCGATCCTCGCGGGCGACGCGCTCCTGGCGAAAGCGTTCGAGCTCGCCGCCACGTACAACGATCCGGGGCCGGTGCGAGTCCTGGCGAGCGCGACGCTCGACATGATCGGCGGCCAATACCTCGACGTGACCGGCGCCGACGTCGAGCTCCTCGACCTGCACCGGCTCAAGGCCGCGCGCCTTTACGGCGCCGCCGTCGGCTGCGCGCTCTCGCTCGGCGAGGTCTCGCCGGACCAGTGGATGTGGTGGACCGACTTCGCCGACCAGTTCGGGCGGCTCTTCCAGCTCGTCGACGACCTGCACGACCGAGACGGTGCGGTGCAGGCGCACGGCGAGGACGGGACGCGGGCGCTCGCGCTCGAGCAGGCCCGCTACGCCCGCAATTCGTTACGCCGCGTCAGCGCGGAGACGTCGGTGATCGAATCGCTGCTCGACGACCTGGCCGTGCAAGCGACGTGACCGTCGCGAAACTGTCACGACGGTTCCACGCTGGTTCCGCGGGGAGCGCCCGCTCGCCTACCCTGCGCGCTGTGAAGAAGCGGGTGGACACGCTGCTGGTCGAGCGCGGCCTGGCCGCCTCGCGCGCGCAGGCGCAAGCGCTGGTGATGGCGGGCCGCGTCCCCGGCTTCTCCAAAGCGGGACAGCAGGTGGACGAGTCCGCGGAGCTGGCCGTCGAGGCGCCGCCGCCGTACGTCTCACGGGCCGGCCTCAAGCTCGCCAACGCACTCGACACGCTGGGCCTCGACGTGTGCGACCTGGACTGCCTCGACGTCGGCGCCTCCACGGGCGGGTTCACCGATTGCCTGCTGCAGCGCGGCGCGGCACGCGTGATCGCGCTGGACGTCGGTCACGGCCAGCTGGACTCCAGGTTGCGCGTCGACTCGCGCGTCACCGTGCTCGAGCGCGCCAACGCACGGCTGCTCGAAGCGCTGCCGTTCGCGCCGGCTTTCGTGACCTGCGATGTCTCCTTCATCAGCGTCCGCCTTGCACTGCCGCCCGCTCTCGCCCTCGCGGCGCCCGGCTGGCAGGCGCTCGTACTCGTCAAGCCGCAGTTCGAGGCCGGCCGGGCAGACGTCGCCAGGGGCGGTGTCGTCCGGGACTCCGCCGTGCGCCGCCGCGTGTTGCGCGAGGTTGCCGAGGCGGCGCTCGCCTGGGGCGGCGAGACTCGCGGCGTCGTCGATTCCGGCCTCCCTGGCCCGAAGGGCAATCGCGAGACGTTCCTGTACCTCGTCCACCGGCCGCACCCGCGGCTTCCCGATGACCTCGACGACTGGATCGACGCAGCTGTCCGCTAGTGCCGTCCGCCGTGCCGCCGTGATCACGCACGGCAAGCCGGAGACGATCGGCTCCGCCGCCGAACGCCTGCGCGCGGTGGCGGGCGCTGCCGGGGTCGAGCTGGTCGAGGACGGAGCGGAGGGCCATCCCGACCTCGCCATCGTGCTCGGCGGCGATGGCACCATCCTGCGCGCGCTGACGCAGTTCCTGGGCAAGGGCGTCCCGGTGATCGGCGTCAACTTCGGCCGCGTCGGCTTCCTCGCCTGCATCGCCGGCGACGATCTGGAGCGTGGTCTCGCGCGAGTCTTCCGGGGCGAGTACAACGTCTTCGAGCTGCCCACGCTCGAAGCGGTCGCCGCGGGTGAACGGCGCGTCGCGGTCAACGACGTCGTTGCGCACTCGGCCGTGCTCGGCCGCATGGTCGAGCTGGCGTGGGAGGTCGGCGGCGAGGACTTCGGGACGCTCGCCTGCGACGGCGTGATCTGCTCGACCCCGTCCGGCTCGACGGCCTACAACCTCTCGAACGGCGGGCCCGTGCTCGCCTGGGGCCTCGAGGCCATGGCGGTCACGTTCATTGCGCCTCACTCGCTGCACGTGCGCCCGATGGTGGTGGGTCGGAGCGCCGAGGTCGTGATCCGCAACCGCACCGTCGACGTGGGCATCGCGGTGCTGGCCGACGGCCACCCCGTCGTCGAGATCGACAGCGAGGACGACGTGCGTGTGCGCATCGGTGAGCAGCGCAGCCTCCTGGCGACGCTCCCCGAGACGATGTTCTTCAGCCGGTACAGGGACACTTTTGCTGCGTAGCCTGCGAATCGAGAACCTCGTGCTCATCCGCGAGGCGGAGCTCTCGTTCGCGCCCGGCCTGAACGCGATCACGGGGGAGACCGGCGCCGGTAAGACGATCCTCGCCCAGGCGCTCGGGCTACTGCTCGGTGCACGCGTCGACGCCGCTGCGATCGGCCCCGCCGCGGACGAGGCCTATGTCGAAGCCGAGCTCGAGCCGCCGGAGGGAGTCCTCGAGGAAGACGGGCTCGAGTCGCTCGCCGATCTGCGGCCTGACGGCGAGCCGGGGGTCGTGCTGGCCCGCCGCATCTTCGCGGACGGGCGCACGCGCGCCTACGCGTGGGGCCGCAGCGTGCCCCGCGAGGAGGTGGCTGCGCTCGCGGAGCGGGTCGTCGCCATGTCCGGCCAATTCGAACAGCGTCGACTTGCTCAACCGGCCTATCAGCTGGGCGTGCTCGACGCGTTCACGAATGCGGCCGCGCTGCGCGCCGACATGCGGGCTGCCTGGCGGGAGCTGGGCGCCGCTCGCCGGCGGCATGACGAAATCACGCGCGATGCCGCCCGCACGGCGGAACGGCTTGGCGAGCTTCACGCGCTGGTCGAGCATGCGGGCGGGCTCGAGTCGGGCCAGGAAGAGGCCCTGCGCGCCGAGCGCGAGCGGCTGCGCCACGTGGTCGAGCTCGCCGAGGGAGCGGCGACTGCGGCGGAGTCGCTCGCGCCCGAGGAAGGCGATGGTGCGGCGGGCCTCGTGGCGCGCGCGGAACGCTCGCTGACGCCGCTCGAGAGCCTGGCTCCCGAACTCGCGCGAGCCGGAGAGGAACTCCGCGACGTCGACGTGCGGCTGCGCGAGACGGCACTGGAGCTGCGCGGCTTCCTGGAGTCGCTCGAAGCGGAGCCTGGCCGGTTGCAGGAGGTCGAGGCCGGGCTGGACACGATTGCAGAGGCGAAGCGGCGCTTCGGCTGCGCGACATTCGAGGAGCTGCTGGAGCGCGTGGGCACGGCTCACGCGGAGCTGGAGACGCTGGAGTCCGGCCGCGACCCGCAGGCGGCGGCGCGGGAAGCGCTCGCGGCGGCGCAGCAGCGCGTCGACTCGCTGGCCGCCGACCTACGTGCCGCGCGCCAGGCCTCCGTCGGGCCGATGTCGGATGCCGTCTCTCAGCGCCTCGCCTCCCTCGGCCTCGGGGCGGGCGAATTCGTGGCCGACCTGCGCGAGGTGGAGCCGGGAGTCACCGGTTCTGACGCCGTGTCCTTCCTGATCCGCCCCAACCCCGGCCTGCCGCTCGCCCCGGTTGCCGAGACCGCGTCGGGCGGCGAGCTGAGTCGCATCGCGCTCGCCATCGCTGCGGTGGCCGGAGGCGAGACGATGGTCTTCGACGAGATCGACGCGGGGATAGGCGGGCAGACCGCCCATGCCGTCGCGGCGCTCCTCGAGGAGCTCGCCGAGCGCGCGCAGGTCGTGACGATCACGCACCTGCCGCAGATCGCGAGCCGGGCCGAGCGGCACTTTCGTGTGGAGAAGATCCCGGGTGACCCGACGCATACCCGCATCGAGCTGCTCGGCGACGGGGAGCGGCGCACGGAGATCGAGCGTATGCTCGGCGGCCGCGAGTTTCTGACCAGCGTCGCCGGCGACGCGAGTTAGAGGAGGCACGGTGAGCGTTCGTCCCAGGTCGCGATCCTTCCCGCGCAGCCGGGATTTCGTCGAGTACACCGCACCCGCACGGATCGACCGGCTCACGAAGCACCTCGTGCAGCGGGTCTCGCCGGGCGACATCGCCATCGTCGACCACGCCGACCTCGACCGGGTCTCGGCGGAGGAGCTTGTGGACGCCGGCGTTCGCGTGGTCGTCAACGTCTCCCGCTCGCAAACGGGACGCTTTCCCAATCCGGGGCCGCTGGTGCTCGTGGAGGGCGGCGTGAGGCTGATCGACGCGCCGGGAGCCGACCTGTTCGACGCGGTGACCGACGGCGAGCGACTGACCGTTCGCGGCGGCGGTGTGTACCGAAACGGGACGTTGCTGGCCAGCGGCCTGGTGCAGCTTCCCGAGGAGCTAGCCGGGGCGCTCGCGGAGCAGCGCGGACGCGTCACCGAAGCGCTCGAGGCGTTTGCCGAGAACACGATCAGCTACCTGCGCGAGGAGGGGCGCCTGCTCGCCGAGGGCATTCAATTCCCGACCCTCGAGACGCGCTTCCGGGAACGGCATGCGCTCGTCGTGGCGCGCGGCCCGGGGTACAAACGGGATCTCGCGATCGTGCGACCGTACGTGCGCGACTTCCGTCCCGTCCTGGTCGGGGTGGACGGCGGCGCGGACGCGCTGATCGAGGGCGGCTACCGCCCGGACGTGATCGTCGGGGACATGGATTCGGTCTCCGACCGCGCGCTCAGCTCGGGGGCCGAGCTCATCGTGCACGCATACGAGGGCGGCGAGGCGCCCGGCGCGGCCCGCTGTGAGGCGCTCGGGCTCGTGTATCACGTCGTCCCGGCGCGCGCCGTCAGCGAGGACGTGGCCATGCTGCTCGCCTACGAGAAGGGCGCGGAGCTGATCGTCGCGGTGGGTACGCACTTCAACCTCGTCGAGTTCCTCGAACGCAACCGCGCCGGCATGTCGTCGACCTTCCTGACCCGGCTGCGTGTGGGAGAGATCCTCGTCGACGCCAAGGGCGTGTCGAGGCTCGTCAGCAGACAGGTCGGGCTGTGGCCGCTCGTCGTGGTGGCCCTCGCAGGGCTGGCCGCCATCGTCGTGGCGATCGGCGTCTCGCCGGCGCTCCAGGACGTGCTTGAGCTCCTCGGTGTGCGGCTGCGCGAGCTGCTCGGCCTCGACTGAGCCCATTGGCGCACGTTCGTCACGCCTCCGCCTCAGACGCGTGCGCCGACTGCGTGTACCGTCATCGCCGAGGGCGGCGGGCACCAACCCCACCCAGGGTGGGGGGTCGCGGGACGGGGGTATAGCGGGCGTGGCCCGCGTGGACGCGTCGCGTTTCCTGCTCGCGCCCCGGCGTGACGTCTGGGCTTTGCTCGCCGAGCCGTACCACCTGCCCGACTGGTGGCCGGGGTACACGGCTGTGCGGCCCGACCGGCGCGGCTTCTCGGAGGGCGCGCGGTGGACGGTGGTGCGCAGTCTCGACCCGGGACTGCTGCGCCGCCCGGGCGGCGAGGGCACGATCGTGCTGGGGGACATCACCGAGGGCTCCGGACTCTCGTGGCACGACGTCCAGCAGCAGTTCACAGGGACGATCACGCTGCGCGGAGAGGACGACCGTACGGAGGCCCACCTCGTGCTCGAGGCCTCCTGGTGGCGGATCCGCATGGAAGGTCTCGCCCGTCTGCCAGCCCAGTCGCTCGCGCGCCTTCACGACCTCTGCCAGACTGCGGCCGGGTTGTAGATGTTCGACCTTCGCTACCACGTCGCCTCGCTGGCGGCCGTCTTCCTGGCTCTCGTGATCGGCATCCTCGTCGGCGTGGGAATCGCAGACACGGGCGTGCAGGAGGATTCGCTGCGCCGCCAGATCGCCGAGGCGAAAGCGGACTTCGAGCAGGAGCGCGAACGCGCCACGGTCCTGGAGCGCGAGCAGGAGGCCACACAGAGCTTCATCGAAGAGAGCTATCCGGCGCTCATGAACGGCCGGCTCGACGGAAAGCGAATCGCACTCGTCTTCGTGGGTTCGGTCAACACCACGATCAGCGAGGCCGTCGACGCGACGCTCGAGGCCTCGGGCGGCCGGCCGGTCCGCATGCGCGCTCTGGAGCTGCCGATCGAGCGTGCGACCCTGCTGTCCCCGCTGTCGACCCGGCAGGCGACACGCTACGAGGGCGCAGACGGCCTATTCGATCTTGGCCGCGACCTGGCGCTCGAGCTCGTGGACGGTGGCGAGACGCCGCTCTGGGACAGACTGGGGGAGGTGCTGGTGGAGGAACAGTCCGGCGACCTGGAGGTGCCGGCAGACGCCGTCGTGGTGAACCGCACCGCCGCTCCGCCGGGCGGGCCGACGGCTCCTTTTCTGAACGGTTTCTACACAGGCCTTGCCAACAGCGGAGTGCCAGCCGTCGGCGTCGAGACGTCGGATGTGGAGACGACGGCCGTCCGCCTTTATCAGAGCAGAGGGCTGTCGAGCGTGGACGACCTCGAGAGACGTACCGGGAAGCTCGCGCTCGCGCTGCTCCTGGCGGGTGGGGAGGAAGGTCAGTACGGCCTTCGCTCTGAAGACGGCCTGATGCCGCTGCCCATCGAGCCGCTCGGAGCGGTTGACTGAGCGGCTGACGATCCTCGTCGCCGCCCGCGACGAACAGGATCGAATCGCCGGCACAGTCGCCGGGCTCCGTGAGCAGTTTCCGGCCGCCGCGGTGCTCTTGGCCGACGACGGCTCTCGCGACCGCACCGCCGAGCTCGCCGAGGCTGCCGGCGCTCGTGTGATCCGCTTTCCTCGCCGCGGCAAGGGTCAGGCGCTGACGCTGGCCGAGCGCGAAGCCGCCCAGGGCCCGCTGCTGCTTTGCGACGCCGACCTCGACGGCGACCTGCGGCCGCTTGCGGCGGCCGAAGCGGACCTCGCGATAGCCATCTTCGCCGAACGGCGAGGCGGCGGTCTGGGCATCGCGAAGACTGTCGGGCGGGCGCTCGTCCACGCATTCTGCGGCTTCGAGGCGCGCGAGCCGCTGTCTGGCCAGCGCGCCCTTTCGGCGCGGGCGCGACGGACCTGCTTCCCGCTGGCGGCCGGCTTCGGCTGCGAGGTGCGGGGAACGATCGACGCCGTCCGGGCCGGCCTGCGCGTCGAGGAGATCGCGCTGCCACTTCGGCACCGCGCCACGGGCCGGGATCTCGCCGGCTTCGCCCACCGCGGGCGCCAGCTCCTCGACGCGGTCCTCGCCTGCGGGCCAAGCGCCGTCAGCTACCGCGGCCTGCGGCTGCCCGTCGTCGGCTGGCTCTCCGGGCTGCACGGCGGCGCCGTTGCGGCGATCGCCGCCGTGGGGCTCGCCGACGACCTGTGGAGCGGCCCGGAGCGAGGCGTCCGAGCGCACCTGCGGGCAAGGAACACGACCGGCGTGCTCAAGCTCCTGGCCATCCCCGCGGTAGGTCTCGCCGCCACCCGGTCGGTCTCCGGCGCCATGCTCGTCTCGCTGTCGGCGAATGCCCTTAATCAGATCGACACACGTCCCGGGCGGGCGCTGAAGGCCTACTTGCTTGCGGCCACTGCCGTTCGCGCCCCTCGCGGACTCGCCGTCTTGTTGCTTCCCTACGATCTTCGCGAGATGGGCATGCTGGGAGACGCGGGATCGAATTCGTTCGGCGCGCTGCTAGGCTTGAGATCCGTGAGTCGTCTCACGGGCAGAGGCCGGTTGATCGCAATAGGCGTCCTCGCAGGCCTCACCATCCTCGGCGAGCGGCGTTCACTCGGTGAGCTGATCGAGCGCACGCCCGTCCTCTCACAGCTCGACGCACTGGGGCGTGCCTAGTGGCGGCGCGTCCCGCGAAGTACATCTTCGTCACGGGCGGGGTGGTCTCTGCGCTCGGCAAGGGGATCGTCGCCGCGTCACTCGGGCGGCTGTTGAAGGCGCGGGGGCTGCGCGTGTCGGCGCAGAAGTTCGACCCTTATCTCAACGTCGACCCGGGCACGATGAGCCCCTTCCAGCACGGCGAGGTGTTCGTGACCGAGGACGGTGCCGAGACGGATCTCGACATCGGCCACTACGAGCGTTTCGTCGACGAGAACCTGTCGCGCAACGCGAGCCATACGGCCGGCGCCATCTGGAGCGCCGTGCTGCGCCGAGAGCGCAAGGGCGAGTACCTGGGCGCCACAGTGCAGGTGATCCCGCACATCACCAACGAGATCAAGTCGCGCATCGGGCGCGCGGCAGAGGCGTCGCCCGCAGACGTCGTGATCAGCGAGATCGGCGGCACGGTGGGCGACATCGAGTCGCTGCCGTTTCTCGAGGCCATCCGCCAGTTCCGCCGAGAGGCCGGCGAGGAGAACGTGCTCTACCTGCACGTCACGCTCGTCCCGTTCATCGAGGCGGCCGGCGAGCTGAAGACGAAGCCCACTCAGCACTCGGTCAACGAGCTGCGCCGCATCGGTATCCATCCGGACATCGTCGTCTGCCGCTCGAGCGACGAGCTCACCTCCGACATTCGCGACAAGATCGCGCTCTTCGCCGATGTCGAGCGCCGCGCCGTGATCGGCTGCCGTGACGTCCCTGACGTCTACCTGGTGCCGTCATTGCTCCAGGGCGAAGGGCTCGACGAGCTCGTCTGCGAGAAGCTCCGCCTCGAGACACCGCCCGCCGACCTGGGCGAGTGGCTGCAGCTCACGGAGCGCATCGGGCACCGCCGGGACGAGGTCGAGATCGCGCTGGTCGGGAAGTACGTGAAGCTCCACGATGCTTACCTCTCGGTGCACGAGGCACTCAAGCACGCGGGTGTGCACGAGGGCTGCCGCGTGCGAGTGCGCTGGGTCGATGCCGAGCACATGACGTTCGAGGAGGCGGCCGAGGCGTTCGACTCGGTCGACGGCGTACTCGTGCCGGGCGGCTTCGGCTCGCGCGGCTGGGAGGGCAAGATCCTGGCCTGCCGGGTGGCGCGCGAGCGCGGCATCCCGTACCTCGGCATCTGCCTCGGCATGCACGTCGCCGTCTCGGAGTTCGCTCGCCACGTGCTCGGGCTGGAGGGCGCCAACTCCACCGAGATGGATCCCGAGACGCCCTACCCCGTGATCGACCTGCTCCCCGAGCAGAAGGAGATCGAAGACCTGGGCGGCACGATGCGGCTCGGCGCGCAGGCGGTCGAGCTCGTGGACGGCACGCGGGCCCGCGCGACCTACGGCGAGGCGGTCATCCACGAGCGTCACCGGCACCGTTACGAGGTCAACAACCATTTCCGGCCGCGTCTCGAGGAGGCCGGCCTGGCCGTGTCGGGCACCTACCAGGAGGGCCGCCTCGTCGAGATCGTCGAGCTGGCCGACCATCCATGGTTCGTGGCCAGCCAATTCCACCCCGAATTCAAGTCGCGGCCCACCCGCCCCGCGCCCCTTTTCCGCGAGTTCGTCGGCGCCGCGCTGGAGCGCGCCCGCGCGCGCGACCACGCCGCGGAGCCGCTGCCCGCCGTTACGGAGGCCTAAGCGACCGTCTTCGCTGGGCAGGGCCAGTTCCGACGCCAGCCGGGGCACCCCGGCCCACCACCCGGTTTCACCGTAGCGACGAAGTCCGCAAGCGTGTGAAACGAGACAGCGCCGCGTGGGTGACTCCTGCAGGACGCCCGGAGCTCGGCGCCCCTAAGATCGCGGACGTGTCGCACAACGGCCTACCCGACGTCGCGCAGCTGTTCGTCGAGCTTGCCGCGATTTCCAGCCCGCCCGGCGAGGAGCGTCCCGTGGCCGACGTCGTCATCCGCTATCTGCGCGATCTCCGCCTGGACGTGGACGAGGATGACGCGGGCGCTCGTGTCGGCTCCACTGCCGGCAACCTGCTCTGCCGGCTCCAGCCGACGAACGGTGCCGAAGGCACGCCCATCTTCCTCTGTGCGCACCTCGACACGGTGCCACCCGAGGGGCCGATCGAGCCGGTCGTCGAGGACGGCGTGGTGCGAAACGCAGCCGGCACGATCCTGGGAGCCGACGACAAGTCGGCCGTGGCGGCGATGCTCGAGGCAGTCCGCCGGCTGGTGGTCGAGCGCCGGCCACACGCCGGTATCGAGCTGCTCTTCACGCCCAAGGAGGAGGTCGGGCTCTGCGGCGCCAATGCCTTCGACCAGAGCCGGCTCGACGCGCGGGTCGGTTTCGTCTACGACCACGCAGCGCCGATCGGCGACGTCATCCTCGGTGCTCCGCACCAGGCGTCAATCGACGTCACTTTCCGCGGCAAGGCGGCCCACGCCGGCATGTATCCCGAAGAGGGTCGTTCCGCCATCGCCGCCGCAGCCCGGGCGATCGCCGACCTGCGGCTCGGGCGGCTGGACGACGAGACGACCGCGAACGTGGGCACGATCCGGGGCGGCACCGCCCGCAACGTCGTGCCCGAGACGTGCAGCTTCCAGGTCGACGCACGCTCGCACGACCGGGAAAAGCTGGCCGACCTGCTCCGCGAGATGCTCGAGACGTTCACGTTCGCTGCCAGCCTCGGCGACTGCGAGGTCGAGACGCTCGTCGACGAGCACTTCAGCGGCTATCGCTTCCGGCCTTCAGACCCGCCGGTGCGGCTGGCGTGCGCCGCTCTCGCGGACTCGGGCTACGAGCCGCGGTTCGTGCTGAGCGGCGGCGGCGCCGACGCGAACGTCTTCAACGAGCGCGGCCTCCAGTGCCTCAACCTGGCGAACGGCATGGCCGCCATTCACAGCTCGGACGAGCACATCGCGGTGGCCGACCTCGAGGGCATGGTCGAGGTGACGCTCGCGCTTGTGGCTGCGGCGCGGGCCGCCGCCCACCACTGACGATGCCGCTCAGCCTGCGCCGCGGCACGGTCACTGCCGTGGTCGAGTCCGTCGAGGGCCTCGTCCGCTGCGAGGTGGACGGCGCGCCGTGCATCGCCTACCCGCGGCTCACCGGTCCCGTCGTGCTCGGCGATGAGGTGCTGGTCAACGTGCAGGCGCGCGTCCTCGGCCTCGGCTCGGGCGGCTTCGACGTCCTCTACGCGAACCTCAGCCGTGGGCTCGATCTCGACCCGGAGCCGGGAGCGCACGTGATGACGCTCCCGTACACGCCGCTGCAGTCCGCGACCCGATTTGCCGAGGAGGTGGACGACCTGGCCGACTCGCTGAAGGGGATGCCTGTCGTCTGCTGCTCCCTGCATAGCCAGGTGGCGCCGGTCGCGGCCGCGCTCGCCGGGCTGCCGGTCGCCTACGTGCAGGTGGCGGGCGGCGCGCTGCCCGTCTCGCTTTCCGACGCGATCAGGGAGCTCCGGCGGCGGGGTCTCCTCGATGTGGCCGTGGCCGCAGCGCCGTGCCTCGACGGCGATGTGCAGTGTGCAGGCACTGCCTCTGCGCTCGCCTGGTGCGCGGCCGGCGGCGCCGCCGCGATCGTTTGCTCGCTCGGTCCGGGAATAGTCGGCACCGGCTCCCGTCTGGGCCACGGGGGGGCCACGCTGGCCGAGGCCGTGCACCAGGCGAGCGCCCTGAACGGCGCTCCAGTTGTCGCTGTACGCGTCTCCGAGCGCGACCCGCGTGATCGCCACCGAGGCGTCTCGCACCACACGCAGGCGCTTATCCAGCTCGTGGCCGGGGAGGCCAGGGTCGCATGGCCGCGCGGCTTCACCGCACCCGAGTGGCTCCAGGGGCATGACGACGTCGACGTCACGGGCTGGCGTGAGGCCTGCGAGGGCCTACCGCTCGAGCACATGGGCCGCGGTCCCGACGAGGACCCATGGTTCTTCGCCGCGGCTTTCGCAGCCGGCCGGCTCGCCCGCGAGCTCGTGGGGTGATGGAGAGCCGTAGGCTCGGGCCCGTCGTCGGACTCGGCACCTGGAACACCTTCGGCGGGGACGCGCGGACCGCCCGTGAGGTGGTGGCCGCCGCGTTGGAGGCGGGAACGCGCCTCCTCGACTCGTCACCCATGTACGGAGGCGCCGAGCGCTCGCTCGGGACGGCGCTCGCCGGACGGCGCGACGAGGCGATCGTTGCCACGAAGATCTGGACGAGCTCGCTCCAAGAGGCAGAGCGCCAACTCCAGGCCCAGGTCGAATGGTTTGGCCGCGTGGACATCGAGCAGGTGCACAACCTCCTCGCGTGGCGGGAGCACCTGCCCTGGCTGGAGGCCGAGCGTGAGGCAGGCGTCATCGGCACCCTCGGCGTCACGCACTACGATGCTTCCGCCTTCCGCGAGCTCGAGCGCGCGCTCCAGACCGGCCGCTTCCAGAGCGTCCAGGTGCCGCTCAACCCGCTCGAACGTGCGTGCGAGCAGCGCATCCTGCCGCTCACCGCCGAGCTCGGCATCGCGGTCATCGTCATGCGTCCGCTCGGCGCGGGCCGGCTGGTCGCCGGCGCTCCGGACGCCCGGGAGCTCGCTGCGCTGACGCCCTTCGGCGTCCGCACATGGGCGCAGGCGCTCCTCAAGTGGGCCTTGTCGGATGCGCGGGTGGACGTCGTCATCCCCGGGACCCGCCGCCCCGAGCGAGCAGTCGAGAATGCGCAGGCGGGCGAGCCGCCCTGGCTGGGCCTGGAGGAGCGTCGCCTCGTGGAGCGGCTCGCCGCGCGCTAGGGTTTTCGCGCCGTGCGAGTCGGCGTCGCGAAGGAGATCAAGCCGGACGAGTACCGGGTGGCGCTGACGCCGGCCGGCGCGCTCGAGCTGGTCAAGGGCGGCCACGAGGTGCTCGTCGAGTCGGGCGCAGGCATCGGCAGCGCGTTCTCCGACGACGCGTATGCCGCGGTCGGGGCGGAGGTCGCCTCTGTCGACGACGTCTGGGCTCGCTCGGAGCTTCTGCTCAAGGTGAAGGAGCCGATCGCAGCCGAGTACGGACGGCTGCGCGAGGGCCTCGTGCTCTTCACATACCTGCACATCGCCGCCGACGAGCTGCTCACCCGAGCGCTGGTCGAAAGCGGCGTGGCGGCCGTCGCCTACGAGACGGTGGAGAGCGACGATCGCCGGTTACCGCTGCTCGCGCCGATGAGCGAGGTGGCCGGCCGGCTGGCCGCACAGGCGGGCGCCTACTTCCTCGAGACGCCGCTCGGCGGCCGCGGGTTGTTGCTCGGCGGTGTGGCGGGAGTGGCGCCCGGGCGGGTGGTGATCATCGGCGGCGGCATCGTCGGCTACAACGCGGCGGTGATCGCGATCGGGCTCGGCGCCCAGGTCACGATCCTGGAGCGTTCGATCGACCGCATGCGGCACCTGGAGGAGATCCTGTCCGGCCGCGTGACGCTGCTGATGTCGAACGCGCTGCAGATCGAGGAGTCAGTGGTCGATGCGGACGTCGTCATCGGGGCTGTGCTCATTCCCGGTGCTCTTGCCCCCAAGCTCGTGACGCGAGAGATGGTGCGCGCTATGAAGCAGGGCGCGGTGCTCGCCGACGTGGCCATCGACCAGGGTGGCTGCGCGGAGACCTCACGGCCCACGACTCATTCCGACCCCGTCTACGAGGTCGACGGAGTGACGCACTACTGCGTGGCCAATATGCCGGGGGCGGTGCCGATCACGTCGACGAAGGCGCTCACGAACGCCACGCTGCCCTACGTCGAGGCGATCGCCGACCACGGCCTCGCCGAAGCCGTGACGCGCGATCCCGAGCTGGCCCGCGGCGTCAACGTGCTCGACGGCAAGATCACCTACGAGGCTGTTGCGGAGGCGCACGGCCTCGACTACTGGCCGCTCGCGGACGTGCTGCCGCTGTCGCCGGTCTAGCGGGTACTAGTGCTTGAGCTCGGGGTGGCGCTCGGCGCTGCTGCCGGGGCCGAACCGGATGACGACGTAGGTGACGCCGGCGGCGAGCGCGATCACCGCCGTACAGAACAGGACGAGCCCCGCCAGGCCGAGAACCGTTGCCATGAGCGGTCTTAGACTACCCGCGTGGGCGATACGCCAGCACACGGCGGCACCTGGCACGCATGCGGGCGCCGGGTCGCATCCCCAGTCTCCCGGGAGGGTCACTGCCGCGCGCATGCGTGATCGTGCTCGATGCGGTGGGGGCCGGCGAGCTCCCTGACGCAGCCGACTTCGGCGACGAAGGCTCCGACACGCTTGGCAACACGGCCCGCGCGGTGGGCGGCTTCGACCTGCCCAACCTCGAGGCGCTCGGGCTCGGTAACGTGGAGCCGCTGGAGGGGTGCCCGCCCCAGCCGGGCGCGCCCGCCGTGGCGGGACGGCTCGTGGAGCGCTCCAAGGGCAAGGACACGACGAGCGGCCACTGGGAGCTGATGGGCATCGTGCTGGCCCAGCCGATGCCGACCTATCCGCAGGGGTTCCCGCACGACGTGATCGATCCCTTCATGCACCGCACCGGGCGCGGCGTGCTCGGCAACACGCCGGCGTCCGGCACCGAGATCATCCAAGAGCTGGGCGAGGAGCACCAGCGCACCGGCAAGTGGATCGTCTATACGTCGGCGGACTCGGTCTTCCAGATCGCCGCGCACGAGGAGACGATTCCGCTCGAGGAGCTCTACGAGGCTTGCCGTACCGCCCGAGAGATCCTGACCGGCAAGCACGCCGTTGGGCGCGTCATCGCGCGGCCCTTCGTGGGTGAGCCGGGCAACTACGTGCGCACCCCGAACCGGCACGACTTCTCGCTGGAGCCGCGACGGCCCAACTACCTGTCGCTGATTCGCGAGGGCGGACAGCGCGTGCACGGCGTCGGCAAGATCGGCGACATTTTCGCCGGCCTCGACATCGACGAGTCGCACCCGACCAAGTCGAACCGCGAGGGCATTGCGAAGACGGAGGAGCTGCTGCGCGAGCTCGACGAAGGCCTGATCTTCGTCAACCTCGTCGAGACCGACATGCTCTGGGGCCACCGCAACGATCCCGAGAACTTCCACCGCTGCCTGCAGGACTTCGACCGCCGCCTGCCCGACCTCCTCGATGCGCTGCGCCCCGGCGACTTGCTCGTGCTGACCTCCGACCACGGCTGCGACCCGACAACACCCTCCACCGACCATTCGCGCGAGCACGCGCTGCTGCTCGCATACGCGGGCGGAAGAAACGCCGCGGGCCGGATCTACGAAGGTGAGTTCGCGGACGTCGGGGCGACCGTGAACGCGTGGCTGGGAGGCAAGACACCGCCAAAACGGATGCCCGGCACGCCGATCGTCGAGCGCTGAGCGTGGCCGCCTTCCGCTACCTGCTCGACGACGTCGCGTGCAGCGGGCCCTGAACGACCCGGAGCTCGTGCGGGGCGAGTTCGAGACGGACGAGCGCTACGCGTCGGCCCTCTCGGTGCTCGGCACGAAGCCGGCGCGGCCGATCGACGATCTTCCGGAGCCGTTTCGCGCCACCACGCGAAACAGCGTTTTCGTCGCGGAGAGGGCGTCGTGAGCGACGATCCCGTGCTCGTTCGGCGCGAGTACGAGAGCGAGAAGGGTCTCGCCGCGAGGGCGGCGGTCTACGCCGGCGAGTTCGGTGGGCCCGACACGCGCGCTGTCGCCTTTGACGCCGTGCTCGAGGCGCGACCGGCTCGCGTGCTCGAGGTCGGCTGCGGCTGGGGCGAGTTCGCGGCGCGGCTTGTCGAAGAGCTCCGAGTGGAGCTCGTCGCGGTCGACCAGTCGGAGCGCATGGTGGAGCTGGCGATCGAACGCGGCGTCGACGCACGCGTCGGCGACGTGCAGGACCTGCAATTCGCCGACGCGTCGTTCGACTGCGTCGTCGCCAACTGGATGCTCTACCACGTGCCCGACCTCGACCGCGGCCTCGCGGAGCTAGCACGCGTGCTGCGCTCCGGAGGACGGCTGGTCGCGGCCACCAACGGGCTCGACCATCTCGGCGAGCTCTGGAGCCTCGTCGGACGCGATCGCCGCCGCGAGCCGCCTCGCTTCTTCGCGGAGAGCGGGGAGGAGTCGCTGCAGCCCCACTTCGTCCGCATCGAGCGGCGCGACGTTTCGGGCCCGGTGCTCTTCGCGGATGCCGAGGCGGTGCGTGGCTATATCGGCTCCTCCGTCGCGCACAAGCACCTTGCCGGGCGGGTCCCCGAGCTCGACGGCCCGCTCGTCGCGACAAAGCGCCAGTCCGTGTTCGTGGCGGAGAAGCCTTGATCAGGCCGGCCGAGCTCATCGAGCGCAAGCGTGACGGGGAGGAGCTCGCACCGGAGGAGCTCACCGGGCTGCTGCTGGGCTACGCGTCCGGCGAGGTGCCCGACTACCAGATGTCCGCGTTCTGCATGGCCGTCGTCTTCCGGGGCCTGTCGGCCACCGAGACGTTTGCGCTCACCGACGCGATGGTGCAGAGCGGTGAGACGCTCGACTTGCGTGCCGCGCTGGGGCGCAAGGCGGTCGACAAGCACTCGACCGGCGGCGTAGGTGACAAGACGTCCATCGCCGTCGCACCGATCGTGGCGGCATGCGGCGTGCCGTTCGCCAAGATGAGCGGCCGCGGGCTCGCGCACACGGGCGGCACGCTGGACAAGCTCGAGTCGATCCCCGGCTTCCGGGTCGAGCTCACCAGGGACGAGTTCCTCGCCCAGGTGCGTGAGGCGGGCGTCGCCATCATCGGCCAGACCGGCGATCTCGTTCCCGCCGACAAGAAGCTCTACGCGCTTCGGGACGTGACCGGGACCGTCGACAGCATCGAGCTGATCGCGGCCAGCATCATGTCCAAGAAGATCGCCGCCGGCGCCGAGGCGATTGTCCTCGACGTCAAGGTCGGCGACGGCGCCTTCATGAAGACGATCTCGGACGCCCGTGCTCTCGCCGGCACGATGGTCGCGCTGGGCCGTCGCGCGGAGCGCGAGGTCGTCTGTCTGCTCACGGACATGGACCAGCCGCTCGGGCGCGCGGTGGGCAATGCGCTCGAGCTACGCGAGGCCATTGCGACGCTACGCGGCGAGGGGCCGCCCGACTTCGTCGAGCTCGTCCTCACCGCCTGTGGACGCCTGCTCGCGCTCTCGGACCTCGGCGTCGACGAACGCGAGGCTCGCGCCCGCGTCGAGCAGGCCATTGCAGACGGTTCGGCGCTGGCGGCGTACGAGCGCTGGATACGTGCGCAGGGCGGCGACCCGGCGGAAGACGCCTTGCCGAGGGCGGCTGTCGTCCGGCCGGTGCCCGCGCCGGACGACGGCTACGTCGGCGCGCTGGGAGCGATCCGCATCGGCCGAGCGGCGCTGGCGCTAGGAGCCGGACGCCGCACCAAGGACGACACGATCGACCACGCCGTCGGCATCGTCTGCCTGAGCAAACGCGGTGACCATGTCTCGGCAGGCGAGCCCATGGCAGAAATCCATGCGCGAGACGAGGCTTCCGCGGCCGAGGCGGCGGCTGCTTTGTCGGCGGCGTACAAGCTCCGCGACGACCCGCCGGCCGAGCGCTCCGTCGTGCTGGACGTCGTCGCCTGACCGTCACCCGTCCGCGAGCGCCGGGGACAACCGCGACGACTACGCTGCGGCCGTGCCCGAGCTGCCCGAGGTCGAGACGGTCAGGTCCGCGCTCGAGCCGGCTCTGACCGGCAGGCGCTTCGAGCACGTGCGCATCGACGACGGGCGCCTCGTTGCCCCACTCGATCCCCGGGCGGTGGCGGCGGAGCTCGAGGGCGAGCGAGTGGCCTCGGTGGAGCGGCGCGGCAAGTACCTGATTGTTCGGTTCGAAAGCGGTCGTGCTCTCCTGGTGCACCTCCGGATGACGGGGTCGCTGCTCCACAGACAGAACGGGACGGCGTCCGACCCGTACGTGCGTGCTGTTATCAAACTAGACAACGGATCGGACGTCCTATACCGGGACGTGCGCCGTTTCGGCACGTGGGTCCTGCTGGAAGCCTCGGACGAGGCCGAGTACCTCGCGACGCGCCTCGGCCGTGAGCCACTCGGCGGAGGCTTCACGGCGCGGCGTCTAGGCGAGCGGCTCGCCGGCCGTCGGATCACGATCAAGGGCGCGCTGCTCGACCAGCGCACAGTGGCGGGCATGGGCAACATCTACGCCGACGAGGCGCTCTGGCGCGCCCGCATCCATCCGCTGCGCCCGGCGGGCGAGCTCGCCGCAGCCGAGGTGCGCCGCCTGCACCGCGGCATCCGCGACGCTCTGCGACTCGGCATCGCGCGCCAGGGTGCCACGCTGCGTGACTACGCCCGCCCCGACGGCGAGTCGGGTGCGATGCAGAACGAGTTCCGCGTCTACGGCCGCGCGGGCGAGCCCTGTGAGCGGTGTGGGACGCTCATCGCCAAGACGCGCGTGGCGGGTCGCGGGACGTCGTACTGTCCAGGCTGCCAGCGTTGAGCGACGGGCCTGGGCCCTTTTACGCCGCCAACCCCTGCAGCTGCCCCAGCTTGTCCATCCGCCACAGCTCCGCGTAGCCGCCGATAGGACGCCCGTCGACGACGATCTGCGGCACCGTCCAGTTGCCCGTCTCCTCGTGTAGCCGCCGGCGGAACTGCGGGTCGTCGTCGAGCGAAATCTCCTCGTAGTCAAGATTGCGCGCTTCGAGCAGCGTCTTGGCGCGCACGCAGTAGCCACACCAGCGGGTCGTGTACATCTGGATGCGCGCCATCACCCGTGTCTTTCCGCGCCAGCCCCCTCTCTACACTAGGTCGCGTGGCGCGGCGGACGTACAAGACGGAGGCCGTCGTGCTGCGCTCGCTCCGCTTCGGCGAGGCCGATCGCGTGCTCCACCTGTACACGCTCGAGCGTGGCCGCGTGGGTGCAGTCGCGAAGGGCGTCCGCAAGACGAAATCACGCTTCGGCGCACGCCTCGAGCCGCTCAGCCACGTGGAGCTGATGCTCCACGAGGGCTCGGGCGAGCTACAGACCGTCACCGGCGTCGACCTCGTCCGCTCGCACCACGCGGCGCGCGAGCACCCATACCGGCTAGCCGTCGGCCTCGTCGGTCTCGAGGCGATGCTGCGTCTGTTCAGCGAGCAGGAGCGCAACCCGCGCGCGTTCGAGGCGCTGACGCGCTTCCTCGACATTCTCGACGAGGCGCCCCGGCTCGACCGCGAGCACGTGCTCGATCCGCTCGGGCTCGCCTTCCAGCTGAAGCTCCTCTGGCTGTCGGGCTACCTCCCTCACCTGCGTAGCTGCGCTGAGTGCGGGGCGGAGGACGAGCTGGTCGGCTACTCGCCGCGCGCCGGCGGCGCGGTGTGCCGCCGCTGCGCGGAGGATGCTCGTCCGCTCTCGCCTGCCGGCCTGCGCGGCATCGACTCGCTCCTGCGCCGCCCGCTCGCCGAGGCCCACGACGTACGCCTCGCGCCGCGCGCCGCGCGCGAGGCGCTGGGACTCGTCACAGCGTCATACGAGTATCACGGCGGCTTTCGGCTGCGCACGCTCGCTGCTCGGTGAAGCGGACCGCCGACGCGACTCCGCGTGGCTCAGGAGGCGCGGGCGCCTGGCGCTGCCTAGCTCTCAGCCGCGACCGCGTCGAGCAAGCCGAGTGAATCGCTGAGATCCGAGCTATCGACGGGGCCGGACGACCGTCAGGCGGGTCTCCATGCCCAGCTCGCGGTGGTCGGCGATCGTGCACCAGAGGACGTAGCGTCCGGGGGCGAGCGTCGCGCGCAGCCGGGCGAGCTTGCCGGGCAGCACCGTCGGGATCTTGTAGGTTCGCGCGCCCGGCGCACGACGCCGCAGCGCCAGATCGTGGTCGTCCTCGCCGGAGTTGACGAGCTCGATGATCGCGGGGCCTGCGCGCAGCGTGTAGCGCGACTGGTCGAGGTCGAACTCGTCCGCGACCACCTGCACACGGCTCGGCGCCCGGGCGGCGGGAGCGGCCGCGGCCGCGACGGCTGCCGCGAGCAGGGCGACGGCGAGGGCACGCTTCATCGGATCAGCTGCGGCCGCGCGAACGATCTGTCACGCGGGATGATCCCCTCGGCCTCGGTGCCGAGCCACTGCTCGAGGATGCCTGCGTAGACGCCGCGGAAGTCAGAGGTCGGCTTTAGATTGCCGTGCTGGTCGAGGCCGCCGGCCAGCCCCGGGTATTCGCCGACCATGCGTCCGCTGGCCCGCGTCCCCATCAGAAAGCCGATCCCTGCAGCGCCGTGGTCGGTGCCGTTCGATCCGTTCTCCTTGGCCCGGCGGCCGAACTCGGACCAGATGTGCACGAGCACGCGATCGGCGAGCCCGCGAGCCTCGAGGTCGCGCTGGAAGGCGAGCAGCGAGTCCGCAGTGAGCTTGAGACCCCTGGACAGCGCCTCCGGCTGGTTGGAATGGGTGTCGTAGCCCCCCGGCGCACGGAGCGCCACGCAGCGGATGGGTAGGCCGGAAGCGAGCATGGCGGCGAGGGCACGGAGGCGCTTCGGGAAGCCGTCGTTCGAGTTCGGGTACGGGACCGGGCTCGTAAGCGCCCTGTCTGCGAAGGGCAGCAGCTGCTGCCGGAGCTGCATCGATTGCGCGGTGATCGCGCCTGCCTGCCGGAGGCCTAGATCGCCGCTCTTCGCGTGCACCTTGCCGAGCGTTCCCAGCGTGGCCAGCATTCGTTTCTCGACGTCGCCCCACACGTTGCGGGCCCAGAATCCGTAGCCGTCCGGTCCGTCGAGCGAGGCGACGGGAACGCGCGCCGTGGCGAGCGAGGGCTGCAGCCGATAGTCGAGAGAGAGGCCCTGGAGGGGGTTCTCGGTGTTCCCGATGCGGTCGAGCGCGCGACCCAGCCAGCCCGTACGCAGATCCGGGTTCGTGCCGCCGATCTCCCAGAAATGCCGCGACGTGAAGTGCGACTGGTCGGGGCTCGTGTAGCCGATCGACGGAAACACCGTCAGTTTCCCCTCGCCGTGCAGTGTCGCCAGCGAGGAGGCCGACGGCGCCCAAAGGAGCCTGGAGTCCTCGGCGAACGGCGTGCCGGTGGCAGGGTCGAGCGCGAGCTTGGGCCGCAGCGGTCGGTACTGCGGATCCCCCGCCGGGAAGAGCACCGACAGCGAGTCGATGCCACCGTCGAGGAACACTGAGAGGAGCACGCGTCCGTTCCCTGTGGCCGCCTCGGCGATGCCCTCGTCGAAGAGCGCGAGCGGTGTGCGGCTTGCGCCGTAGACGGCCAGAGCCAGGCCGGCCGATTGGGCAAGGAAGGTGCGCCTCGACAGTCCCGTTCCGGCGGGCAGCGGCATGCCGTTCTCGATCGCGGGCAAGCCGGCGCCCGCCTGCGTGACCGTGCGGCGGAACAGCTCGGTGCGGGTGAAGTCGCTGCAGCAGCCGGCGCGGTTGTTCATCAGGCGGTCAAGAGGTCGGGGGAGACGGCGATCAGCTGCCGCAGGGCGTTCTCGGCGAGCACCGCGTTCGTCACGCGACGGTCGCGGGACGCGCTGGCGGGACCAATCGAGCCGCGGGCGAATTTGAGCAGAACGCGCTGCGTCCGTGTGCTGAGGGTTGGCTTGCCCCAGAACGCGTGCGCGCGGGCGAGCACGTCGTCGGGATCGAGGGAGCGGGAGAAGCTTCGCGACGGCTGGATGGCCTCGGGGTAGAGCGCGTAGTTCGCGATCAGCCAGCGGCCGCGGAAGCTCATCGTGTCGAGCCAGCGGGAGTCGTCCCAGCCGGAGACGTTGGGCGGGTAGAAGAGCCGCTGGCCGGTCAGGTTCGCGATCCAGACCCAGTCGCTCGTGTCGACGGGCCGTCGCATGCCGCGCAGCAAGCCCGCCGTGTGGACCACGGGCGGCTTCACCATGCGCGGCCCGCGGTAGAAGTCGGGGTGCTTGAGGATGGCGATGACGACCGCGCGGATGTCGGCGCTGCCGGTGTAGAGGCGCTCGAGCGCGCGTTGCGTCCTGGCGCTGGGCGGTGTAGGGATGAAGTAGCCCCACATCTTGCGCACGAAAAACGACGGGTGCTTTGGATGCTCGACGCAGAGCCGCACCGAGTCGCGCCACGTGAAGCGGCCGCTCTTGCCGAAGATGCGCTTGGAGTCGGTGTCGTGGCGCTCGCGGTCGTAGTAGAAGATCTCGCGGTCGTTCTTCTCCTTGTGCGCGAAACCGGTCAGCGCGCGCGCCTGCTCCCGCACGTCGCGCTCGCCGTAGCCGCGGCCCGCGCCGAGCGTGAAGAGCTCCATCAGCTCCCGCGCGTAGTTCTCGTTCGGCTCTTCCTTCTCGTTGTCGACGCCGTTCAGCCAGATGAGCATGGCCGGGTCGCGCGTCACCTCGAGGAGCAGCTTGCTGAACGTGCCGAGCGCGTGGCGGCGGAAGAGGGTGTTCTGCTCGAGCATGAGCACCTGCGAGCCGACGCCGTCGTTGGAGGTGGCGAACCAGTCGTGCCAGATGAGCGTCATGCGCTCGTGGAGCGGCCGGCTGGTGCGCACCATGCGGTCGAGCCACCAGAGGTGGTCGTGGCCGTAGGCATCGTAGGGCGACAGGCGCTTGCCCTTGTTGTCGGTGGGCGGCTTGCCCTTCAGGCGCTCACGGCCGGGGTGGGTGAGCGAGTGAATGGCCCCATCCAGCCCCTTGCGCGCGAGCCGCGCGGCTTCGCCCGGGCGTGGGCCGAAACCGGCCCGCCAGAGCAAGCGTTCAGCCTGCGCGGTCCCGAAGGGCCCGCGGTACACAGGGGCGGACATCTGGGCCTCTCATCGGCGGTCCAGCGCGGCCGCCGTGAGCACCCGAACGAGGGACTTTGATTACCGCGAAGGCGGCTCGAGGAGCTCCCTGAAGACGTCCCCGAGGAGCGGCTGCAGATCCTCCGGCAGGCGACCCTCGCCGTCGGCGAAACCGCGCAGCGCCGACACGTACGCGCGCCAGCTCTCGACGGCGTCGGGGAACTCCCTGCCGCGACGCGTGATGAGCTGATCGACCAGGACGAGCGTGAGCTCGGGCGCCTCGACGGCCTCGTCACATCCGGCTGAGGCGCCGGCGGCGGGCGGATCCGAGGACGGCTCCGAGGACCGCTCCACCAGCGCCGCGGCATCCTCGGGCAAACGCTGTGCGCCCGCGAGGCGGGCGAGCTCCTGCAACGCCACTTCGCGCCTGTCGAGCGCCCGCTCGCGCTCGTCGAGGGCGGCCCTGCGGCGGGTTCGCGAGGCCTCGATCCGCTCGAACGCCGCGTGCTCGATGTTCTGCCAGGCCGAGTCGAGCGCGGCGCTCCGGGCGGCGAGCTCCTCCGACAACTCCGCCAGGAGCCGCTCGCGCGCGTCGAGCTCCTCCATCCGGTGCGCGAGCGTCTCGCGTGCCCCGAGCTGCGCTTGCTGCTCGTCTTCGAGCGCCTTGCGGTGCGCGCTCAGCTCTGCCTCGGTGAGTTGCACCGCCGCCATCAGGCGGTTGAGCGCCTGGGTGTCCTCGGCCAGTCGTCGCTCACGCTCCCTGGCATGCTCGTCCTGCTCGTCGAGCGCCGCGAGCCGCCGGCGAAGGTGCTCGCCGCGCCGCTGCAGGCGCGCGGCTCTGGCCTGCGTCTTGCGCAGCCGCCTCTCCACGGCTTTCGCTGCGGCGGCCGTGTCCTCTGCCTTCGTGGTCAGGATCGCCTGGCGCTGCTCGAGCTCCGCCGCCGTCGACGCGAGCTCGTCGCTGCGTCGCTGGTCTTCCAGCCTGCGCCGCTGCAGGGACCGCTCTCGCTTGGCGATCAGTCGCTCCCGCTCGAGCAACTCGTCGAGCAGCAGGAGCCGTCCGGCGAGCTCGGCCTCGCGATCGCCAAGTGCAGCCGAGGCTGCCTCGACGTCGAGCTCACGCTCGGCGAGCTGCGCGGCACGCGTTTGCAGGGCCGCCTCGAGCTCCTGGTGGCGAAGCTCGCCGTCCGCCTGCGACCGCGTCTGCTTATCGAGCTCGGCCTGCGCAGCGCTCAGTCGGGCCTCGAGCTCCGATTCCTGACGCTCCACGCCGGCCTGCCGCTCCGCGAGGGCTTGCTCGGCAGCCTCGGCCTGGTCGGCCAAGGCCTCGGCGTCGCGGCGTAAGTCCTCGGCCTCGGCCAGCTGTCCGGCGGCGGTTGCCTCCCGCTCGGTTGCCTGCGCCTCGCGTGCGGAGATCTCCGCGAGCAGCCGCTCTGCATTCACGAGGCGCTCGTCGAGGACGCGCTCGACCTCGCGGAGATTGCTCTCGTGCTGCGATGCCCGCCATGAGCGCTCCGCCAGGCCCGCACGCTGCCGGCCCGTCTCTGCCCGTTCGCCCTCGAGCTCAGCCTGCGCGGCGCGCAGATTGCTCTGCTCACGCTCCAGGTCCTGCGCGGCCTCGTCGAGCACCTGCCGGTCGTGGTCGGCGGCGGCTTGCTGCGCGCTCAGCTCCTGAGTGCGGGCCGCAACCGCCTGCTCACGTGTGGCGAGCTCGGCCGCTGTGCGCTCGATGCTGCGCTGAACCTCCTCCTGGAACGCGGCATCCGCAGCGAGGTCAGCCGCTCGGCGCTCGAGCTCTGCGGCGCGCTCGTCGGTCTGATCGCGGGCGGCGCGAAGCTCCCGCTCGGTTTGCGCGAGCACCCGCCGCCGCGCGGAGACCGCACGCAGCACCGCACGCACGCGCCCGCGCTCTGCGGTGAGTACGTCTCGCTCACGACCGGCCTCCTCGGCTGCCTCGTGCGCCTCGCCCGCTCGCCGTGCTTGCTCCTCGAGCCGTCTTTCGAGCTCGGCGGCCTGACCCCCGAGCGCGTCTTCACGCTCGTTTAGCCGCGCATCGCGCTGTGCGAGCTCGGCCCGCACCGTCTCGAGCCCCGACAACTGGGCGGCGTGCTCCTCCTGTGCACGCGCGAGGTCGCTCCGCTCCGAGTCGAGTGCAGCGCGCTCCCTGTTGAGTGCGTGGACGCGCTCGGTGAGGGCGCTTTCCCGGGCGTCGAGCTCGCTGAAGCGGCTGTCGAAGTCTCGAGCCCGGCGCTCACGGTCTTCGACGGCCCGCATGCGTTCTTCGAGGCTCTCCACCGACGGCCAGCGAGCGGAAAGCTCCTGCTCGCGAGCGGCGAGGGTTCGCTCGCGGGTCGAGAGCTCGTCGGCGCGTGTGCTCAGCTCGCCGTAGTAAGCAGCCAGCTCGGTAGCCCGCTGCTCGACCCGCTCCTGCAGCGCCTCGACTCGTTCGTTGGTCTCGTGAATGGTGCTGCGTGCGTCCTCCAGGGCACGCTCGGCGGCCGCGAGCTTCTCTCCGCGCTCGACGAGCGCGCGCTCCCGTGCAGCCGGCTCGTCGCTCTCGTTTGCCGCAACCACTCCGCGCCGTATTCTGGGCCTTCGCTACCGCGGGTGTGGTCAGAAGGTCTTACTGCGGCGTGAGCCGCTCTGCCAGATACTCGAGCGCCAGGGGATAGCGGTACTCGATGAGAGCGTGCGTGGCCTCGAAGAGCTCGAAGCGCACGACCGGCACGGTGACTCCGAGCTCCGCAAGCGCGCGGCGAAACGCCTCGGCGCCCAGGTCGAGGTAGTACTCGTCCCGCGTGCCGGCGTCGATCCAGACCGCGCGCAGCGAGCGGAGCGCCTCGGCGTGCTGGGGTGCCATGCGCACGGGATCCCAGGCGAGCCAGCGCTCCCACACGTCCGGAAGCAGCTCACCGGTAGCCGGATCGAACGGGAGCCGAACGGTGCCGTCGTCGTCCGCGGAATACGCGGCCGCGTAACCCCACGACTCGACGAGCACCGCGTCTTCCGGACGCGAGAACGCCGGACGCGACCGGAAGCTCTCCCAGAAGCGCTCGTACGAGCCGGCGTAGTGGTCGCGCAGGGCGCGGGCGGCCTGCCGGAAGTCGTCCGGGTAGCAGACCTCGAAGAGCGCGTCCCCGGCATGCGTGGCCAGCCCGCCGAACAGGTCGGGCCGCAGCATGGGCGTGACCATCGCCCCGTACCCGCCGCTCGACTTGCCCGAGATGCCGCGGTGCTCCCGGGCGGCGAGCGTTCTGTAGCGAGCGTCCACCCACGGCACCAGCTCGTCGCAGAGGTAGGTGTGGTAACGGCCGGTTCCCGGCGAATCGAGGAACTGGCTCCCGCCGAGGGACGTCCACGCGTCCACCCACACCACGACGGCCGGCTGGACGCCGTCGCGGGCGAACAGCTCGTCGGTGAGCTCGAGAGGATTGCGCCGCAGCGGCGTGCGGTTGCGCCACATGTCGAGCTGACCCGTGTAGCCCTGGATCACGTACAGGGCCGGGAAGCGCCGCTCGGGCTCGGCGTCGTAGGCGGGCGGCAGGTACACCCAGAGCGGGCGCTCGTGCGGGTCGCCGAGCGGGTTCCCTCGGAGCACCTCGCTCGAGAAGGTGTGCTCCTCGAGGCGGCCGGCGAAGTCGCGAGACCACGGCACCATAGGCCGCGTAGCATTCCCGAACCGTGCCCGCGCTGAACTACCAGGACATGATCCGCGCCCTCGAGGGCTACTGGGCGGACTACGGCTGCGTGCTCATGCAGCCGTACCACACGGAGCTCGGCGCGGGCACCGCCAACCCCGCCACTTTCCTGCGCTGCCTCGGGCCGGACCCCTGGAGGGCCGCCTACGTGGAGCCGGTCATCAGGCCCATGGACGGCCGCTACGGCGAGAACCCGTTTCGCTTTCAGCACTACTTCCAGTACCAGGTGATCCTCAAGCCGTCGCCCGACGACGTACTCGACCTCTACTGGAACTCGCTGCGCGCGCTCGGAATCAAGCTCGAGCAGCACGACCCGCGGCTCGTCGAGGACGACTGGGAGCAGGCCACGATGGGCGCCTGGGGGCTCGGCTGGGAGGTCTGGCTGGACGGCATGGAGATCACCCAGTTCACGTACTTCCAGCAGCTGGCCGGTCTCGACGTCGAGCTGGTGCCCGCCGAGATCACCTACGGGCTCGAGCGGCTGGCCATGTTCATCCAGGGGAAGGACTCCGCCTACGACCTGGAGTGGGCGCCGGGCGTGACCTGGGGCGACGTCTACCGCGAGAACGAACGCCAGTGGTCCGCGTACAACTTCGAGCTGGCGCCGGTCGACGTGCTCATGCGGCGCTTTGCCGAGCACGAGGAAGAATGCCGCCTGCTCGTCGAGCACGACCTGCCGCTGCCCGCGTACGACCAGGTGCTGAAGTGCTCGCACCTCTTCAACCTGCTCGACGCCCGTGGGGCGATCTCGGTCACCGAGCGCGCGTCGTACGTGAACCGTGTGCGGACGCTGACGCGTCGGGTGGCGCAGGCGTACCTCGCCTCGCGCTCGGGTGGCGCGGAGGAGGCCGCCGAAGCTGCCTAGGCTGCTGCTCGAGATCGGCTGCGAGGAGCTGCCGGCGCTCGCGTGCCGGGAGGCCGAGGCGAACCTGCCGGAGCTCTGCCTGCAGGCGCTCGGCCGTGAGCCGGACCAGCTGTACGTCGGGCCCCGCCGTCTGGCGGTCGTCGTCGACGACCTGCCCGAGCGCGCACCGGACACGTTGCGGCGAGGTCCCGCGGAGCGTGTCGCCTTCGATGACGAGGGACGGCCGACGGCCGCCGCGGAGGGGTTCGCACGCGGCGCGGGTGTGACGGTCGACGAGCTGGAGCGGCGTGAGGGCCACGTCTGGGCGCGCGTCGCCGGCGAGAAGATCGCCGACACATTGCCCGAGCGTCTCCCGCAGCTCATTCGGGGGCTTCCCTTCACGAAGTCGATGCGCTGGACGGCAGACGGCGGCCTGCGGTTCGCGCGTCCGATCCGCTGGCTCGTGGCGAAGCTCGACGGAGAGACCGTCAACTTCGCGATCGACCGCCTCGAGGCCGGCTCCACCACCTATGGGCACCGGTGGCACAGCGCGGGAGCGATCGAGATCGCGGATGCTCACGACTACGCGGAGCGTGTACGCGCCGCCGGCGTCGAGCCGGATGCGGCCGAGCGCCGCCGCCTCATCGTCGAGGGCCTGGACGCGCTCGGGGAGTGGAGCGATCCGTGGGGCAAGCTCGAGGAGGTCGTGCACCTCGTCGAGCAGCCGATCGTGCTCGCGGCGGACTTCGACGAGCGCTACCTCGAGCTACCCGAGCGAGTAGCGGTGACGGCCATGCAGTCGCACCAGCGTTACTTCCCGCTCGGCGGGGCGCGCTTCGCCGTCGTCGCCAACGCCGGTGAGCCCGACGTCGTCCGCTCCGGGCACGCAAACGTGCTGGAGAGTCGGCTCGAGGATGCGACCTTCACGTTCGACCGTGACGTGGCGGTGGGCATCGAGGGCCTGGCCGCCCGCCTCGGCTCGATCGTGTTCGTCGCCGAGGCAGGCACGTTCGCCGCCAAGCGCGACCGCCTAGTGCGGCTCGTCGAGGCGCTCGGCGGCGGCGAGGCTTCTGCCGAGGCGGCGCGCCTGGCCAAGGCAGACCAGGCGGCCGAGCTCGTGCGCGAGTTTCCCGAGCTCGAGGGGTACATCGGCGGCGAATACGCACGCCTGGCCGGCTTCCCCGAGGCCGTGGCGGCCGCGATCGAGGAGCAATACCTACCCGACGCGGCCGGGGGTCCGTTGCCCTCCACAGACCCCGGCAAGGCGCTCGCAGCAGCGGACAAGATCGACAATCTCACCGTGGCTTTCGCGCTGGGCCAACGCCCGACGGGCTCACGCGACCCCTACGGACTGAGGCGCGCCGCCATCGGTCTCTGCCGCCTGGCGATCGAGGGTGGCCTGCGCATCGAGCTGCGTGAGCTCGTGGCTCTGAGCCACAAGCTGCTGGTCGAGCAGGGCGCCCAGCTCGTCCCGGAGTTCGAGCCGGCCGAGGTCGTCGACTTCGTCGGCGAGCGGCTCGAGGGTCTGCTCGAGGTGCCGGTCGAGTTCGTCCGCGCGTCACGGCGCTCGGCAGTGGGCGAGCTGGGAGGCGTGGCGCGGCTGGCCCTCGCGCTCGCGGCATTCGACCGGGACAAGCTCGCGCAGCTCCATACCGCCTACACGCGTGCCGACCGGCTGGCCGGGAAGTCGTCCGAAGCCGCGGCCCTGCTGGACCGCGACCTGCTCGCAGACGAGGCCGAGCGCGCCGTCGTGGACGCCCTCGAGCGGGTGGAGGCGGAGGTCTCGGCGCGCCTCGCCGGCCAGGAGTTTCCCGAGGCGCTCGCCGCGGCAGCCGAGCTCGGCCCGCTCCTCGACCGCTTTTTCGACGAGGTGCTCGTCATGGCCGATGACCGCGCCCTTCGCGCAAATCGACTACGCCTGCTTCTCGACGTACGCGACACGCTCGGGGCGCTCGGCGACTTCTCCCAGCTGCCGCTCTGACATTCTCCACATCGGGCACGCTTCCGTACCGCTCCTGCGCGCGTTTTCGGCTTACGCTCGACGCGGATTCGCGGGCGGGAGATTCCCCCGGGTGGGAGGGGCTCGTTTACGAGCTCCTGCGGTTTGGTTCAGGAAACTCTTAGGGAGCCCTGTGAAGCTCCCGCGCGACGTGCGCCTCGGACCGCCTCCGACCCGCCTGCGCCCGGGCGTGCCACTGCTGGTGGCTCTGCTGCTCGGCCTGGTCTGCTCGTTGCCGGCCGTGGGCGCGGCGAGGCCGGCCGGC
>DAITAO010000027.1:0-33905 GCA_036824245.1 Gaiellaceae bacterium
CCGGCGAGATCGACGCAGTGCCGCTCGACGCCGGCGACCCCGCGGCGCGCGAGCTGATCCAGGGCTGCGTGGCGGTCCTGCACTTTGCCGGCGTGCCCGATCCGGCGAGTGCCGCGGCCGACCCCGCACGCGCGGTGCGCGAGAACGCCGGCACGACTCTCAATCTGCTCGAGGGCTGCGCGCAGCACGGCGCAGGGCTTCTCTACCCGTCCACCACACGTGCCGAAGTGGTGCCGCCTCCCGATTCGTACGCGCTCTCGAAGCGACTGGGCGAGCTCGTTTGCGAGCTGCACCCGGCTCCCGCCACGGTCGTGCGCTTCACCTCGGTCTTCGGTCCTGGCCAGGTAGCTTGGGACGGCGCGACGGGCGCCATCGCGACCTTTGCCGCTCGCGCGCTCGACGACGCTCCGATCGTGATCCCGGGCGACCCCGACCGCACCCGCGACTTCACGTACGTGGACGATGTCGTGCCCGCGCTGGAGCAGATCGCGGCCGAGGGCCGCTGGAATCAGAGTCTTACGCTCGCCAGCGGTGTCGCAACGCCGCTGCGCCGGGCGGCAGAGCTGGTGCGGTCTGCCGTCGGCTCACGCTCTCCGATCGAGACGCCGGGAGGGATGCTCGCGCCCGGCGAGAACGAGAGCTACCGGGCGGACGCCCAGGCGTCGCTAGCGTTCGCCACCCGCCCTCTCGAAGAGGCGGTCTCCGCGTATGTCGACTGGCTCCGCCGCCATCCCGCTGCTCAAGGCCGCCCCCGAGGCTGACCAGCTCGCCGACCGGCTCGAGGGCGGCCCGTGGCGCGGGCTCGAGATCTGCCTCGCGCCCGCCCACGTTGCCTCGGACGAGGCACTCGCCGCGGCGATTGGGAACGTCCGGGCGCTTGTGGCTCCGAGCCACGGGCTTGCGCTGACCGCCGAGGCGCCCGTCGCCTGGCCGAGCGGCGCGCACGTTCGCGTCGACCGCCTCGACGACGAGGCGCGCGCGGGTATCGAGCGCAGCGCCGAGTTCGCCGCGGCGATGGGCTCGCCGGTGCTGACCATCCACCTCTTCACGCCGATGCCGCCCGGGGAGTTCGCCCGTGGCGATTCGGTGGACGAGCAGGCAATCGAGGAGTTCCTGGGCTTCTACGCTGACGCGTGCGTCTCGCGCGGCATCAGGCCCTGCATCGAGAACGTGCCGCCTGTGTTGCGGATGCGCACGGGCGGCGTCTTCCTCTCACCCGTCGGCGGCCACTGGCGCGACCTGCTCGCCTGGCGAGCTCGTTTGCCCGAACTGCATTGCACGCTCGACACGTCGCATGCGGCGCTCTTTCGCAACTTCGCCGCGGCGTACGGCTCGCTCTTCGGGCTGGCCTCCGACGAAGGACTCGAGCTGGCCCGCTACGTGGAGGAGCTGGGGCCAACGTGCGAGGTTGCCCACGTCTCGGACGCTCACGGCCTGCTCGGCGAAGGCTTGCCCTACGGCAGCGGCGAACTGGACCTCGACCCGATCGTGCAGCGCCTCGGCGAGCTCGTGCCGTTCATCGTCGCGGAGATCAACGAGCCCGATCCGGCCCGCTCGTCCGACATGAAAGCGGGCTACCGAGCCGTCGAGCGCGCGCTTTCTCTACAGGGACAACCACCGTCGAGGCGACCGCGAGGCCTGCGCGCCGACGATTTCGACTGGCAGGCCGTGCTCGGACGTCGGGACCCGGTGCCCTCCCTTCTCGAGCTGCAGGAGCGCCTCGGAGGCCGTCGTGTGCTGCTCACCGGCGGCGCCGGCTCGATCGGTCGCGCGCTCAGCAGCTTCCTGCTCGGCTTCCGTCCCGAGCGCATCACCGTCCTCGACACGAACGAGGCCGCGCTGACTGGCGACCGCCGCGCCCGCGACGGCGCTTCGCTCGAGCACATGGCTCACGTGCTCTGCGACGTTCGCGACGCCGGCCGCCTCGAGCGCGAGCTGGCGGCGGCTCGCCCCGACCTTGTCTTTCACCTGGGCGCGTACAAGCACGTCGACTGGGCCGAGAGCTTCCCGGACGAGTTCGTGGACACGAACCTGGTCGGCAGCTGGAACCTTCTGCGGGCGGCCGACAGCGCCGGTGTCGAGACCGTCGTCGTCGCCTCGACGGACAAGGCCGCCCTCGCGGCGAGCTTCTACGGCCGCACGAAGCGCTTCATGGAGCAGCTCGCCGCCTACTCGGCGCGCCGCGCGGGCGCACAGCGGCTCGCGGTCCGCTTCGTGAACGTGCTCGGCTCGGCCGGAAGCGCGTCGGAGCTCTTCCTGCGCCAGGCGCGCGCGAACGTCCCGCTGAGCATCACGGACACCGGCATGCTGCGCTACTGGATCACGATGTCGCACGCAGCGTGCCTGGCCGCGCACGGAGCGCTGCTGGCACGCGACGGTATCCAGCTCGCGGGGCCGTCGGACGCCGTCGTGCTCACCGTCGGTGACCTGGCCGGGCGCATCTGGCGCGAGGCGGGAGGCGAGGGAGAGCCCGAGCTCGAGCTGCTCGGCATCCGCCCCGGCGAGACGGTCAGCGAGGTGCTGACCGGCCCCGGCGAGGAGCTCGGCGAGGAGCGTCACCAGGGCATCGCCCCCATCGCCGGCGAGCTCCCGACTGCCGCCCCGGCGTGGGTCGTCGAGCGCCTGCCTGCGCATGGCGCACGCGAGGACATCCGGGCAGTCTGGCTCGAGGCCATGCGGCGTCCCGGCCTGCTCGCGCCGGGTCCTGCAGTGCGCTCGTAGGCGGGCTCAGCCGATCGGCCGCACGCGCACGCTTCGGTACGAGACGCGGGAGCCCGCGTCGTGGTTCTGAACGCCGATGTAACCGGCGGACGCCCGCGATCCGTCGAACCGTGTCACAACGCGTCCGTTCAGCTTGACCGTGTAGCGCTGGCCGACGACACGAATGTGGTACCGGTTCCACTGGCCGGCCGGCCGCGAGGCGATGCTCGTGGCCGCTCCCTGGTCGTAGATGGCGCCGGTGCGGTGCTTGAGACCGCGCGGGTCGCAGTCGTCGATCTGCACCTCGTAGCCCGAGGACACGGCGTCCCAGGGTGAGCCCGGCCGGCGCGAGAAGCGGACGAAGATGCCGGAGTTGTCGCAGCGCTTTGCGACTCGCCAGTCGACCTCGAGCTCGAAGTCGCGGAAGCGGCGCCGGTTGTACCACAGCAGGCCGAGGCCCCCGCGTGAGACGAGCGCACCGCGCTCGACCCTGAAGCCCCCGGGGCCCGTCATCGTCCAGCCCGCCAACGTGCGGCCGTCGAAGAGCTCGACCCACCCGTCGCGCGCCTCCGCCTTCGTCTGGGAGGCGGCCAGCGCCAGGGGAAGCGCCAGCGCCGCGAACAGCCTCATCGGTCTACTCAGGGCACGCGCACGAAGCCGACGTCGCGCGGCACCCGCGGCGACAGCCCTTTCGGCCACGTCCGCAGGTCGACCGGCCCGCCCGGGCGGGCCGCGAACGTGGAGAAGGCCTGGAGCGTGCTCTCCCAGAAGCGAAGCCGCTTGCCGCGCACCGAGCGTGGCAGCACCAGCGTGAACCGTCCGTTGCGGTCGGGCCAGCGCGCCGACACCGGCCGCACGACGCCGCCCGGTCCGCTCACGCCGACGAGCAGGCCCTGGTAGATGGCGCCCACCTGGGCCTCGGAGCGCGGGAGCGGCAGGACCGCGGTGGGCGGGCCGGCCGGAAGGCGGATGTCCATCGTGGCGCTCCTGAGGCGCTTGAACGAGACGTCACGCCCGAAGCCGGAGGTATACGAATCCCTGCCCGTGGCCACCTGGACGTTGAAGAGGACGGGATCGCTCCCTTCCTTGTCCGCGCCGGTGAAGAACGACACGTAGCGCCCGGCCGCGTTCGACGGCTGCGAGAACGTCCAGAAGTCCCGGTCGAGCGTGCGGGTCACGACCGTGGCGCCTTGCACGGGCCTGCCCTCGGCGTTCGTGATCGTGCCCGAGAGGCGGTACGTGTACAGGCTGACCGGCGGCGGCGGAGACCCGTCGGGATAGGAGGCGCGGCCGGTGACGAGCACCGTGCCGTTGCCCTGGACACGGGCACGCACCCCGGAGAGGCGGTAAGCCGCGGAGAACCCGCCGTTCGCCCGGCGCAGCGAGGCGGCCTGGGCCGCCGTCAGCGGACGCCCTCCGACGCGGGCCTGCGAAACGTTGACGACGTGGACGAGGTGGCGCCGTCCGAGCGTCACGTCGAGCGGGTACGAGAAGCGGCCGTCGGCGCCGGTCGGAGCAAGGCGGTAACGATCGACGGCGACGATTGCTCCGGAGACGGGCCTGCCGGCGACCTGGAGCCGGCCGGAGACGACCTCCGTGTTGTTGCTGGAGGGATTCCAGCGGCGCAGTGCCGCCGGCCGGCGGGTGACGAGCCGGGGCGTGCCCCGAACCGCCGTCTGCGCGCGCAGCGCGGCCGTCTGCTTGCCGAGCGCCTCGGGCGCGGGCGCGGCCGCGGACGCCGGGTCTGTCGTGACCGACTCGGGTTTGAGCGAAGCCGACTGAGCGCTCGCGCCGACGGCGAACACGTGCAGCTCCGAGACCGTGCCGCCGTTCGACGACGTCGGCGTGCCGCCGACGGTCACCGCGAGGTACTGCTTCCCGCCGGCCAAGAACGTCGTCGGCCCCGATGCGATCGGCTCGCCGGCCCGGAAGGTCCAGAGGATGCGCCCGTTGCGGAGATCGAACGCCCGGATGACGCCGTCGCCGCCGCCGGCGAAGCCGAGGCCGCTGGCCGTCGTCGTGACGCCGCCTCGCTCCGGCTCGGGAGTCTCGAACCTCCATACCCGCCGGCCGGTGGCAACGTTGATGGCGCTGATGGAGCCGTGGTCCTTCCACCCGGGCAGAAACTGGCCGAAGTTGCCGTTTTCCAAGCCGAGGAACACGTCACCGAGCACGCGCTTGCGCCGCTTCTGCGTCGGCGTCAGCTTGTCCTGGATCAGGATGGCCGCCGTCTCTGCCGCGGCGTTGAAGACGTAGTTCGTCGCCGGGTCGTAGGAGGCCGGCGAGTAGTTGAGGCCGCCGAGAGAGGACGGGAAGATCGTCACGGGCTGGCCCGGCTTCAGCGCGGGATGCTCGATCCGGTCGATGACCTTCACGCGCTGGTGGAACGGCCGGCCGGTGCGCGCGTCGAATGCGAACCAGACGCCCTCCATCGTCGCCACGGAGACCACGCGCCGCGTGCTCCCGCCCACCTTGCCGTTGTAGACCAGCGGCGGCTGGGATACGTCGTAAGCCCATTCGTTGTTCGTGATCAGCTCCTGCCACCACTTCAGCCGGCCCGTATTGAGGTCGACGGCCACGAGCGAGTCGGTGCGCGGGTTCCGCCCCGGGCGCATGCTGCGGAAGTAGAGGGGCGTCGCAGACCCGGTGCCGAAGTAGACGGTGTCGGTCGAGGTGTCGACCGTCGTCGGAGTCCAAACGGCGCCGCCGCCCACCAAGCGGCTGAACCGACGCCAGCCCTGCTGCTCGGGCGGGATCGTCCAGACCGGGTTGGGCCACGCCGGCGTCAGGTCGGTCTTGTACGCCATCACGAAGCCGCGGATGCCGTACTCCGAACCGGCCGCGCCGAGCAACACTTTGCCGTCGGCACAGATCGGCGCGCTCGTCTCGGAATACCCGTAGTGCGGCGACGCGTTCTGCACCGCCTGGCTGATGGCGACCTTCCCGATCACGGTGCCGTTGCTCGGGCGCAGCGCGACGAGCTGCATGTCGAGCGTCGTCATGAACAGCTTCCCGTCGCAATAGGCGAGCCCGCGATTCGCGACGATGCCGAAGTTCTTGAACAGCCCGCTGTTGGACGGCTTGTACTGCCAGAGGATCCGGCCGCTCGCGCCGTCGATGGCGAAGACGTTGTTGTCGTTCGTCGTAACGTAGAGGCGACCACCGATCGCGAGCGGGTACGACTGCTGCCCGCGGCGCACGTCGGGGTCGACGCGGCGGAAGTCGATCCGGTAGACGCGCTGGAGCTGGGCGACGTTGGCCGGCGTGATCTGGGTCAACGGCGAGTGGCGGTTGTTGTCGGGTGTGCGCCCGAAGCCGAGCCAGTCGCCGTTGGGCGCGACGGCGCCTCCGGCCCCGCCGGCCGCGGCGAGCAAGACGATGGCTGCGGCCGAGGCGAGGGCGGACTCGATGAGGGAGACCGAGCGCCGGGTCATGCGTGCCTTCGGACGAAGATCGTAGTCAGTTCGTTGCGCGTTGGCAACGAAATACTGCGCGGATCAGGAAGGACCAGCGCGAGGATCAGCAGTGCGGCGCCCAGCACGAAGTAAACAGCGAGCTCCGTGGTCTCCGTTCCGATGCCGACGCGTACGGTCGGGCCCGACGCTGCGAGCGAGGTGAGGGCGCGGCCGGCGGCTTCCGCCTCGTCCTCGGCGAACAGCCTCCCTCCAGTCGCCGAGACGAGCGCCTCGACCGACGCAGAGGCCGTCTCCAGAGGCCGGTACTGCGCCTCCGGGCGCCCGTCCGACGCGAAGATGCGCTCGTCCGGGTTCCCGACGCGGACGACTACGAGCCGGCACGGCGGCGAGTCGAGCAGCGCCTGCGCGACGTCATCGAGAGCAGACGGCCGGCTCTCGCCGTCGGTCACCAAGACGCAGAGGCGCCGCCGGACGGCTGCCGGGAAGAAACCCCGGCGCTGCAAGTCTGCAAGCGCGTCGAAGCTGGTCGCCACCGGACGCACCTCGCGCGGCGCAGGAGACTCGGCGCTGACGCTGCGTGCCAGCACGGCCTCGAAGACGGACGGGTCGCTGGTCGGGAAGACATACGGGAGCACCCGGTCGGTGAGGCCAGCCACGCCGGCCGGGACATCGCGCACGGCTACACGCAGGCGCGTTACCACGTCCTTCGCACGCTCGAGCCGTGTCGGCGCCTGTGGGGCTTCCGCGGCCAGCATCGAGCGCGAGACGTCGAGCACGAAGAACGCCTGGGCGTCGGTCCGCGAGACGCGCTCTTCGGTTGTGCGGACGGCAGGCCGGGTCGCCGCCACGCCTAGAAGTAGCAGCACGCCCGCCAGTGCGAGCGCGCGGGCCAGCGAGCTGCGCCCCACCGGAGGGTGGAGCCCGAGGCCGAGGGCCACCCGGCGCACTCGGCGCTGCACGAGCACCAGGGCTGCGACCGGCAGGACGGCGGCGACGACTACAACGCCGCCGGCCGGCGAGAGGAGGGTCAGCGACGCGGCCGTCAGTATCCTCGCCCCGGCGTCCCGGCTCCCGCACCGCGCCGGCCGCGGCCGCGTGGACCGGCGCCGGCTCCCGGCCCTTCACGCGCACCCGTCGGCCGCGCACGGCGGAGCATCAGCTCGAGGTTGAACTTCGCGTCCATGTTGTCCGTGTCGAGGCGCACCGCAGTCAGGAATGCAGCGATGGTGCGATCCTCGCCGGTCGTCCCGTCGGCAATGCGGCCGGTCCGATGGACGAGGATGCCGATCAGGTTCGCGGCCTGCGACGCGGCGACGCCCTCCTGATCCGCAGCCACGTCGCTCAGGAGCGCCTCCGCGGCCGAGCGGGCCCGCGCGCGGCGCTCGCCGCTGCCGAAATCGCTCGGCGTTCGCTCGGCGACGAGGAAGGCCCGCAGCGCACGACGGAGCTCGACGTCGTCTTCCAGGCCGAGCAGCGAGCCGGCCGGATCGCCGGGCACGACCGCGTTGATGCGCCACTCGGCCGCGCCGGCGGACCGGGCGAGCTGGGCGTCGCCGGCGCTGACCGCGCGTTCCCACGACCTGACATCGCGCGCGAGCAGCGAGCCCGCCACCGCGAGCACGGCGATCGCCGCGGCGAGCGCGAGCCGCACCGGTCTCACGCCGGGGCCCTCCAGCGCAAGCGTGTGCCGGTGAGCTCGTTGAGCGCGAGCAGCAGGGCCACCGCGATCGCCGCCGCGACGAGCAGTCCGGGAACGTCACCGGCGGCGCTCGTCGACCGCTCGCCCGGCAGGCCCCCCGGCGAGAGATCGCGGGCCCCGCGCGGCAGGAGCCGCTCCACCAAGCGGGCGTCATCCGGTGCCGGGTTCAGGCCGACGACCCGCACCGAGATCCGGGAACGCTTCATCGCCAGCGCGACGCTCGTGAGGCTCTCGAGGTCGCCGCGGTCGTCGTCGAGGTCGCTGACGAGCAGGACCGCCGGCCGCGCGAGCCTGTCGGCGCGGATGCGGTCGTACGCGAGCTGCAGCCCGGTCGAGATGCGCGTTCCGCCGCTGAACGACTCTGCCCACGGGCTCTCCGGCAGTGCCGGCAGGAACCCTGGCTGACGCTGCTCCGGCACCACGAAGTAGCGCTGGAAGGCCCGCAGCTCGCGCGCCGGGGTGCCGGGCGGCAGCGCTTCGTACGCCGTATCGGAGAAGAAGATGAGCCCGTAGCGGCCGTTCGAGCGGGCCAGACGGTCCAGCGTGGCTCCGATACGGGCGTACGTATCCGAAGAGATGCTCGCGGAGACGTCGAGCACGATGATCCCGTCCGACCCGCTGGGGAGCAGTACGCCCTCGCGCGGCTCCAGGCGCGCCGCAAGCGCCGTCGCGGCGATCGCCAATCCGACGAGCGTCACCGCGAGCGAGACGCGCACGAGCCTGGTCAGGCGCGTCGCCCGGCGCAGGCGCGGGACATCCACGAGCGGGATGACGCCTGGGCGGTCGCTCACCGGCCTTCTCCCCGTGAGCGCGCGACTGTTTCGGCATCTTCGGCAAGCGCTTCCACGGCGGGGGGATCCGGCACCGCTGCCGACCAGGCGAGCGCACCCGCGCTGTCCGCGAGCGGCGAGCCGTCACGCTCAGCGAGGAGACGTGCGATGAGACCGGCTGCACGGCGGCGGTCGGGAGAAGGACGCCCAACCGACTCGCGCAGCAGCCGGATCGCCCGCGCGAACGGGTCGACGGCGTCTGCTTCCCCGGGCGCGCTCCGCCGGATCTCGACGGCGACGAGGGCGGCTGCGAGCACCCCCAGCAGCCCGGCCCCCGCGAGCAGTATCCCGACCAGCAGACCGGGCGTGATGCGGTAGCGCGGCTCAGGCGGCGCCGTCGTCCGGCGGAAGGCCGGATTCGTCGGCTCGAGCGCGGCCGCAGGAACGCGCGGCACTACGCGGAGGGACAAACGCGGCCCGAACGCCTGTGCGGCGCGATCGGTCCCCAACCGTGCTCGTGCAGACGGAAGGGCTATCTCCCGAGGTCGTGCGCCCGGGACGCAGTCGATGCTGAGGCACGCAAAGCGCTGGGTCGCCCGGACCACGGTCGCGCCCTGCACGTCCCTGCGCTCAACCGCCGGTGGGCCGAGCGCCGTGAACGGGCCCGCGGCGATCGCGACGCGCACTTCGTCCGGGTCGATACCAGGCGCGACCGATACGTCGACGCGGGCGACGAACGGATCGCCGACACCGATCGAGGAAGGCGCGACGGAGGCATGCACGGAGAGGGGCCGCTCGGCGGCTTGACCGGCTGGGGCGAGAAGGAGCCCGAGCGCGGCGACCGCGGCCGCGCGGGTCACGCGCCCCTCCGCCGTAGGAGCCGCCGGCGACGAGCCCAGCGCTGAAACGCGGCAGCGATCTCGTCGGGGGCGGCCGAGGAGAGGAGTACCGGGTCGAAGCCGAGCCGGCGGAAGCGGACGAGCAGCCCTTCGAGCCGCCGCTCGTTCGCCGCCGCGCGCTCTCGCGCGGCACCGCGTGTCAGCAACGTCGGCGCGGACCGCCCCGTCTCCGCGTCGACGAACGGTACGACCACGCCGGCGACGTCCGGAAAGCTCTGTTCCCACAGCGGGTCCTGGATCACGACCGGAACGACATCCCAGCGCAGCCCGCGGGCTCGCTGCCACGCTGCGGCTGCAGTCGGCGCGATGAAGTCGGAGACGACGAAGACGAAGCTGCCGGCGGGCAGTCGGTCGGCGTGCCCGGTGAGCAGCCTCAGAGCCCGGTCTAGCCCGTCCGGCGGCGCGTCGAAATCCGCCTGCGCCAGGCGGCGACGAACCTCCAGCAGCCGACCGCGGGACGGAGGCAGCCAGTACGGCCCTTCACCGTCGAGGTCGAGGTATCCCGTTTCCCCGCGCGCCGCGCGTGCGCTGCCCGCGATCACCTCGACCGCCGCCTCGAGCGCCGCGCCCTTGTCGAGCCAGGGCAACGGCGACTCGTAGAGGCCCATCGCGCGGCGGCGATCGCAGACGATGGCGACCGTCACGGCTTCGTCGGCAAAGAACTCGCGGACCACGAACTCGTCCGTGCCCCGCGCGGCCGACAGGCGCGCAGACGCCTTCCAGTCGATCGCGGCGATGTGGTCGCCCGGGTGGTACGGCCGCGATCCCGCCGCTTCGTCGCCCTCGCCGCGCCGCGGGCTCCGTCGATCGCCGAACGGCGCACCGACGAAGCGACGCCGCGGAACGAGCGGGAAGACGCGCGACCGCGCGCGACTCATCGTCCGGCGGCGCCGGCGTGTGCCTCGGGCTCGACCGGGCGCGAGAGATCCCAGTCGGGCTCCGGGCGCGGCGCCCGCTCCAGGCACGTCTCCCAGACCCGCGCGGCGAGCTCCACGTCGCCTATCTCCTCGAGAACGAGCTCCTCGGCGATCACGAGCCGGTGCATGATCACGGGCTCGAACAGGCGCTCCACGTCCGCCGGAACCACGTAGTCGCGGCCGTGCCCGAGCGCCCAGGCGCGGGCGGCTCGCTCGAGCGCCAGACTCCCACGTACCGACGCTCCGAGATCGACGAGCTCCAGCGAGCGTGTCGCGCGGACGAGCTCGACGATCCACTGCTTGACGAGCGGATCGACGTAGACGTCCTCGACGGCCCTCGCCAGCGCTTTCACGTCGGCCGTCGTGACGACCGGACGCAAGCGAGTGAGCGGATGGCCGTGCAGCTGCTCGTCGAGGACGCGCACTTCGTCTTCCAGCGTCGGGTAGCCGAGCGACGTGTGCAGGAAGAAGCGGTCGAGCTGGGCCTCGGGAAGCGGAAACGTGCCCTCCTGCTCGATCGTGTTCTCCGTGGCGATGACGAGGAACGGATCGGGCAGCCGTCGCGAGACGCCGTCGACCGTCACCTGCTGCTCCGCCATGGCCTCCAGGAGGGCCGACTGAGCCTTCGGAAGGGCGCGGTTGATCTCGTCGACGAGCAAGACGTTGGCGAATACGGGCCCCGGTCGAAACTCGAACTGACGCGCTTCGGGGTCCCACACCGAGAGGCCGGTGATGTCGGTCGGCTGAAGGTCAGGTGTGCACTGCACCCGGGACGGGACGGCGTCCTCGATGGAGCCCGCGAGCGATCGCGCCAGTACCGTCTTGGCGGTCCCGGGCACGTCCTCGAGGAGTACGTGGCCCTCGCAGGCGAGCGCCGCGACGACAAGGCGGATCTCATCACTCTTGCCGTAGACGACCGTCTCGACGTTGGCGCGCAGGCGCTCGGCCACGGCGACGGCGTCCGCGAAGGCTTGCGACGCGGGCGGCTGCTGCACGCGATCCATCCTATTCACGCGAAGTTCCGCCTCCAGAGGAGCGGAAGCACGACGACGAGCGCGGCGAGCACGAACCAGCGCGACAGCGCGTGCACGCGCAGCTCCGTCCCCGCCTCGCGAACAGGGCCCGCTCCGATCAGGTCGCGAACGGCGGCGACGGCACCGGACACATTGGTCTCCTCGAACGTGCGGGCCCCGGTTGCCGACGCCAGCTTTCTCACCTGCGCGGCGCTGCTCGGATCCGAGCGATACCCGGCCTCGGGCTGCTCGCCGCTCCAAACGCGCTCGTTCGGCCGCCAGAAGCGGACGACCACGAACTTGGTCGGTGGCCCTTGCGCGAGTGCTGCCCGGAGCTCATCTGCGTCATACGGATTGGACTCGCCGTCGGTGAACAGCAACGCAACCCTGTGCTCGATGCCCTCAGCGAAGAAGTTCGTCCCACGCAGCGTGTCGAGCGCCGCGAAGAGCGTCCCGACCGGCTCGTAGGTGCGCGGCGGCGGACTGTTGATCACGAGCGCCTGCCCGACCGTAGCCGTGAAGACCTCCTCGTCGGCGGTCGGGAAGAGGTGCGGAAGCACGCGGTCGGTGAGCGTGGCCACGCCGGAGCGGAGATCGCCGAGCGAGCGGTAGGCACCCTGCGCGGCCGCGAGCGACCGCTCGAAGCGAGTGCGCTGTCCCGGACGGCGGGCAGCCAGCATCGACCGGCTGACATCGAAGATGTAGAACGCCTCCACGTCAGCGCGCACGCGATGCGCCTCGCTCAGGCGGAGCACCGGTTGCGCGAGAGCAACAGCAAGCAGGCACGGGACCGCGAGCAGCGCAAGCGCGGTCGGGATGTAGCCGCGTGCGGGCGGCTCCCCGACGCCGAGCGCCTGCCTGACTCCTCGCGCACGGCGTTCCGTGCGGGCAAGCACCGCGAGAGCCGGCACTGTGGCGAGCGCGAGCAGAAGGCCGACGGGCGTCAAGAGCGTGAACGACACGGTCAGTAGCCCCCGCCCGCCGGCGCAAGCCCTGCCCCGCCCTGGCCTCCACGGTTCCCCCCGGCGCGCGACTGTGGGCCCTCCTGCTTCTGCTCGCGCTCCTCCTGCAACATCAGCTCGAGGTTCCGCTTCGCCTCGTCGAGGGCCGGGTCGAGGATGAGAGCCGCTCTGAATCGGGCTCCTGCCTTCTCGCTCGGCGTCTCCACGCGGTTGTACGGGTCCTCGGGATCCGAGAAAACGAGCACGCCGAGGAGCAGCGCCGCCTGAGCTGCGCGGCTCGTGTCCTGGTCGCCCTTTTCGATTCGGGCGAGTGCCGCTTCGACCGGCGCGCGCCCCCGGGCCGCGTCGGGTCCGGGCTCGACGTTTCGCGCAAGCCGCGTGGCGCGGGCCAGGAGGGCGCGGAACGCGACGTCGTCTTCGCTCGCAAGCAGGTGTTCTGCAACGCCGAAGGGCAGCGTCTGGGCGGCCTCCCAGCTGCGCCGGTCGACCGGCGCCGTCGCGGCACGTGCGTCGCCGTCGCGGAGTGCCTTTTCGACGTGCCACACATCGCGTGCGAGCAGCGCTGCGAGCACCGCGAGGCCGAGGCAGGCGATGCCGACTCCCGCGCGCCTCATGACGATGACCTGCGCGGCCAGCGCATCGGCTCGGAGAACCAGGCGTTCAGGATCAGCAGCAGGACGATGGCGGCGGCCAGCACGGCGAGCGTGCCCGGGAAAGGCGCCTCCACGGCGAGCGTGCCGCGGGCTCGCTCCGCCTCCGGCAGCCTGACGTCCGACAGGATGCCGGGCTCGGCTAGCAACTCGCGGAAGAACTCGCGGTTCTCGGGAGCCGGATCGAGCGCGATCACCCGGAGCGGGATCTGCCGATCCCCGTAGAGCGCCACGACCGCGGCCAGCTGCTGAAGGTCGCTCGGGTCGTCCGCGAGGTCGCTGAAGAGCGCCACTCCTCCGTTCTCGACGTGGTGGCGCTCGAGGAGCTGAAGGGCCAGCGAGAGGCCGGACGAGATGCTCGTCCCGGCCGAGAACCACTCCTCCCACGGCGTGCGCGGAGCACCTCCGCGGATGAGCTGCCTGCGCTCGGGCTCGAAGAACCGGACAAAGGGACGCAGCTCGCTCGAGGGCGTGCCGGGCGGCAGTGCCTCGTAGGCGACGTCGGAGAAGAGGACGACGCCGAAGCGCCGGTCTGTTCCGATCAACCCCAGCAGCGTCGAGCGAATGAGGTCGAACGACTGGGGGCGGATGCTCGAGGACAGATCGAGCACGACGATGGTCACGGTGCTCGAGGGGAGGAAACGGCGCCCTTCAGGGTTCGGGACCGTGAAGAGGGCGGCGAACGAGCATGCGGCAAGCCCCGTCGCCAGGGCGAGGCGTACGGCACGGGTCCGGTTCGCGAGGGGGAGCAGGGCCGCAGCGTCGGGAAGCGGCACGGCATCCCGGCGTGCGCCGGGGCGCAACCGGTTGGTAAACGCAGTGAGACGCTCCCTAGCGTCCATTCCCCGTCCTCGCCAGCTCGCCCGCGAACTCCTCCAACGCCTCGCCGGTCGGCTCGTGCTTCGACCAGGCGAGCCTGCGCGCCGCCAGTGCGAGCTCCCGGTCGCCCTGCCGGCGGAGCTCGGAGGCCAGCCGCTCGAGCGCGCGCCGCTCCCCGGCGGTATCGCCGCTCGCGGCAGCGTGGCGAGCCAGGGCTAGAGCGCGCTCGACGGCCGTGAGGTGCGCCGGAAGGAGCAGTCGCCGAACGGCGACACGTGCGCGCAACACTGAGGCCAGGAGCCACGCCCCGCACAGCGCCAGCGCTGCGGAGACGACGACGAGCGCCCAGCCGAGCAGATCCGGCGACACCCGATAGCTCGCAGCCGGCAACCGAAGCTTGGGAAGCACCGGCCGGCCCGACTCGATGTCCTCGGGGCTGAGACGGGAACGGACGACGACCGACGGCCACCGAACCCGGGCCTCCTGCTCGCCGCCGTCCCGTGTCTCGGCCACGAGCCGGGCCGAGGCGAAGCTGATCGGGGTGGTGATCCGTCGCCCGTTCTCGCCCTCGCGCTCCATCGCGTCCAGGCAGGCCGCCGTCAAGCAGTGCAGCCGGAAGACGTACTCGACGCGGGCGGCGCGACCTACACCGTCCGTGACGGAGCGCGCGCTCGACGCGATGCGGTAGGGCTCGAAGCGGGGGTACAGCTGAACGGTGTCGGGGTCGATCGCCCGCGTGTCGACGAGCGCGGTCGCGCGCGCGGTCAGGACGTCTCCGAAGAGCGCGCTTCCCGGCTCGATACGCGCGCTCGTCGAGAGTCGCGCGGGAGCGTACGAGCCGCCCTCGCCGTCCGACCAGCGGGGTGCGAGCACACCCGCCAGGAGCGCGACGGCGACGAGCGCGGCCGCCACCACCAGGAGCGCGAGACGGCGGCGCGACGTGCCGGTCACGACCGCAGCCCGCGCAAGGCAAGCCGCCTCTCGGCCCAGTCGAGGAACGCACGCCTGATCGACTCGTCGTCCTGTGCAGAAATGAGAACCGGATCGAGCCCGAGCCGATCGAAGTCGCGGAGCAGGGTGCTCAGCCGCACCTCGTTCGCCTCTCGCCGCTCAACCGCCTCACGCCGCGTCATGCGTACGTACAGAAGCCGTCCGTTGCGAGCATCCACGATCGGCGCCAGCACGCCGCCGATGGGAGGAAAGCTCTGTTCCCAGACGGGATCCTGAACGACCACCGCGACAAGGTCCCAGCCGCTCTCGACGGCCGACGCCCAGGCGCTCGAGGGCGGCCCCTCGAGGAAGTCCGAGACGACGAACACGAAGCTGCCGGTCGGCACGGTCCCCCCCACGACGCCGAGGAAGCTCAACGCGCGGGCGAGGTTGTCGGCCGGTGCATCGAAGCCGCCCTCGAGGTAGCTGCCCACGGCCTCGGCGAGATTGCCCTCCCAGAAGCCCGACTGCGGACGCGGCGGGCGCCAGAAGGGCGACCCGGAGCCGGCCACTCCGTCGTGGCCGGCGTAGTCGAGGTACCCGACGAGACCGCGCTGGTTCACGGCGCTCCGCACGAGGAGGCTCGCGATCCGGTTGAGGGCGACGGGCTTCTCGATCCAGGGAAAGCCGGGCGGATAAAGCGACATCTCGGGCCTGCGGTCGCAGACGAGCACGACGCGCGGCATCTCCTCGTCGTAACGCTCACGGACGATGAACTCGTCGTCGCCGCGGAGAGACGAGAGACGAGCGGACGACTTCCAGTCGATCGAGTGGTAGTGATCCCCGGGCTGGTATGGACGGGAGCCCGCGACGTCCGAGCCCTCACCACGCCGGATGCTCGTATGCCCTCCGAAGACAGAGCCGATCAGGCGCCGCCGGGGATAGAGCGGGACCGCGTCGACGCTCTCCGTGTGGACGGTCACGACATGCTTAGGCCGAATAGCCGCCGAGGACGCGCAGCTCGTGCTCCTCGTCCGGCTCCGGGCGCGGCACCTGCTCGAAAGTCAGCCGCCGGAAGCTCTCGAGAGCTTCCTCGCGGCCGAGCCGGCGCGCCTCTGCCAGGAAGGACGGCGTGAAGATGATGCGGTGGCCGAGCACCGGCAGGAACAGCATCTCGACGTCGTCCGGCGCCACGTAGTCGCGGTCGTTCAGGAGCGCCCAGGCGCGCGCCGTGCGCTCGAGGGCGAGGCTTGCGCGGACGGACGCGCCCAGCGCGACCGGCTCTAGGTGACGGCTCGCATGGACGAGCTCGACGATCCAGCGCAGCACCTGCTCGTCGACATAGACGTCCTCGATCGCGTGCTGGAGCTCACGCACCGCGGCCAGCGTGACGACCGGCTGCAGGCGCGCGAGCGGGTGCTCCTCGCGCTGCACGCGCACGATCTCCATCTCCTCGGGGATCGTCGGGTAGCCCAGCGCCGTCTTGAGGAAGAACCGGTCCAGCTGCGCCTCGGGCAGCGGGAACGTGCCCTCCTGCTCGATCGGGTTCTCGGTGGCGAGCAGCAGGAACGGTTCGGGGAGCTCGCGCGTGACGCCGTCTACCGTGACCTGCCCCTCGGCCATGGCTTCGAGCAGCGCCGACTGCGTCTTCGGCATGGCACGGTTGATCTCGTCGACGAGCAGGATGTTCGCGAACAGCGGCCCAGCCCGGAACTCGAACTCGCGCGTCTGCTGGTTGAAGACCGAGAGCCCGGTCACATCGGTCGGCTGCAGATCGGGCGTGCACTGGATCCGCGATGCGATGCCGCCCTCGATCGAGCCGGCAACCGAGCGGGCGAGCACCGTCTTCGCCGTTCCCGGCACGTCCTCGAAGAGCACATGACCGCGGCATGCGAGCGCGGACAGGACGAGCCGGATCTCCTCTGTCTTTCCGCGGATGACCGTCTCGATGTTCTCGAGCAGAAGAGCGGCGGTCTCCGCCGCGCTTGTTACTCGCTCGGTGCGTGGGCCGGTCGACAGCTCGCGTGCCTCCTCGTCGCCTGGGACGTGTTCGGGGCGGCTCATTCTACGAATGGTTACACGGCGTAAGCGACCAGCTCCGCAACAGGCGTTGGAAAATCGCGGTGCGGAGCTCCCGCGGGAACGAGCAGAAGGTCGTCCGCGACGGCGGGACAGCCGTTGATGCCCGCGAGCGCACGGGCCTGCCAGAGCACCGTCCCGTTGCGTGTCGCAAGCGCGAAAACACGGCCGTCGTAGGTCGGGACGAAGACGACGTCGCGCGCGACCGTCGCGCAGCCGAAGAGGGGCGAGCCGAAGCCCCGAAACCAGTGCGTGCGACCGCTCGCCGCGTCGAGCGCATAGAGCACGCCCTTCCCGCCCTCGGGACGGCGCTGGTAGACCGAGAAGGAGCGGACGGCGCTCTCCCGCATGCAGAGCTCGACGACCGGCACGAAGAGCCGCCGCTCCGCATAGGCCATCGGGGTCAGAACGCCCCCGAACAGACCCGGGCAGACGCGCGCCGGCCGCTTCCGGAGCGGCCCCAGGTCGTTGAGCCGGGTCCCCACCGCCCGCGTCCAGATCCGCCTCCGCGTGACCCGGTTCCACGCGACCACGCGGCCGGCCTTGCCCGCGCCGAAAACGGCGCGAACCGCTCTTCCGCCCACGTCCAGGGTGGCGAGGATCGGCGAGTCCTGGAAGTCGTAGTCGCGCACGTCGTGCGGCGTTACCTGGTCGTGCCACAGGAGTCGGCCGGTTCGGCCGTCGAGGACGACGAGCGAGTTCGTGTACGGCACCGGGCCCGGAAAGACGCCGCCGTTCGGCAGCCGCCTGCTGCCGCCCCAAGGGCCGGGGTTCGAGATGCCGGCGTAGACCCGGCCCGCGCCGTCCACAGAGAGCGGATACCAGGCGCCCCCGCCTCCCGCCGCTGGATGACGCCAGGGGTCGCGAATCGTCTCGAAGCGCCACACCCGGCGCCCCGTGCGCGCATCGAGCGCGTACAGCGCACCGCGCCCGCCGGGCGGAAACCCCACAGTGCTCAGGTAGATGCGTCCATCAGCGACGACCGGTGCGATGTCGACGAACTGCTCCTCGCTGGTCGCGAGGCGCGTACTCCACAGCCTCCTGCCCGTTCGCCGGTCCAGCGCGAACGCAGTCGTATCCGTGGCGGCGTAGACGCGGCCGTACCCGACCGCCACCCCGTTCGGCCCGTCGTTCGGGGCGGTGTAAGTGCGCGTCCAGCGAAGGCGGCCGGTCTCGCGGTCTAGAGCGAAGACGCTCGACTTCGTGTCCTGCACGTAGACCGTGTCGCCGCTCACGACGGGCGTGGAGGCCAGCAGGCCGAACGAGCCGCCTTCGGCGTGGAAGCGGAACCGCCAGCGGACGCGCAATCCCGCGACCGTCGCGGCGCTGATGGACGTCGCCGCCGCCGCGCGCGTGCTCGCGAGGTTTGCGTTCGGCGCGGGCCAGTCGCCTGCGCTGCGGCGTACCTCGGGCGGCGCGTGGCGGGCGGCGAACGCGATGCCGACGAGCGTCACGCCGATGCTCAGGCCGCCAACGGCGAGCAATGCGCGGGACCCGCTAGTAGACGATGAAAAAGCCCCTCTGCTGGGGGGTGCCGTTCACCGTCACCCGGTACGGGTAGCGGCCGCGGTTCTCGAGCGACGCACTCACGCGCCCTTGCTTGCCCGGTTTGACGATCGGCGTGAGCAGCCCGCCGATGTCCACCCTGTGCGGCTTCCTGCCGGTGTTGATGAGGACGAAGTGGACACCCCAGCCCCGCCTCGCCCGCTTGTGCGAGAGCTTGATTGTGTTGTCCGTCACTGTCATGCGGACGGTGATGACGATGCTCGGCTGCGTCGTCGCCGATGCGGCCGGCAGCAGCGCTGCCGCGACGGCGGCGACCAGGAGCGGGAGGAGAAATTTCTTCATCGTGCGTTCCTGCTTTGGTCGATGAGCATGACGGTAGCCGCTTCGGCCGGCTGGCGCCGTCGCACCCCGGAGGGTGCGACGGCGGACCGGCATCTATCTCGTGACGGTGAGGTTTCCTGCCATGCCGAACTGGATGTGCCGCGGCACGGTGCAGACGTAGCGGAACTTGCCGGCCTTCTTGAAGGTGACCCGCTGGGTCGACCTCTTGCCGTCCGCGATGACCTTCGTTCCCTTCGTCCCGGAAATGTCGAAGTCATGCGGGCTCGGGCCCTTGTTGATGATGGTGAACACCACAGGGCGATTTCTCGGCAGCGTCTTTTTGGACAGCTTGAACCTGAAGTCCGTCATGGTGACCGTGATCTTGATGGGCGCCACGGCCTGTCGACTCTCGACGCCCGAGCTCCCGGCGCGCGCGATGCCGACAGCGCTCACGGCGACTGCCGCTAGCAGTGCGAGCGTAATGACGAGGATGCGTCGATGCATAGAACCCCCTTTTGGATGTCAGCGTTGACTCAGACCCCGCGGGAGGCGGCCGGGGCCGCCTCCCGCTGCTGGATCCACTCTATCTCGCGGTTCCATCTCCTCTCTAGCCGGGGACCGCAAACGTATAGAGGCTCGCGCCGAAGAACGGCTTGATGCCGCCGAACAGCGAGGCGATGCCGTTGCCCCCGGCGAACACCGCGATGTACTGCTTGCCGTTCACGGTGTAGCTCGCCGGTGCCGCGTTCACGCCTGCGAGGAGCTTCGGCGAGCGCCAGACGAGCCGCCCGTTCCTGGCGTCATAGGCCTCGAGGAAGCCCTTGTTGCGGCCCACGAAGACCAGGTTGCCGGAGGTCGAGAGGACGCCGCTGTAGCACAGGTCGTTGGGCCACTTCACTTGCCAGGCGATCCGGTTCGACTGCATGTTCATCGCGACGAGCCGTCCGGGGGTCGGCCTAATCGGAACCCCCTGGCCCGGCATCAGCCCCTCGATCTGTCCGAAGTCGCCGAGCTCCTCGAGCTTCTGCTTCCGGGCGGGGATGGACTTGACGATGAACTCGCTGTCCTTCGAGCAGATGTACATGTAGCCCGTGTGCGGGCTGAACGCCGACGGCGGCCAGTTCGCGCCGCCGAGGGCGCTGGGCGCCGTGACGGTGAACCGCCGGTCGTCGTAGGGCTCGTACAGGCAGCCGATCCGTACCGGCTTGCCGTCTGGCCCCTTCCTCCCCTTCCAGAACTTGAAGTCCGGACAGACCGTCGAGAAGGGCTGCCCGACCGGAATCGGCTGCGTTGCGTACGTATTCGAGCGCCGCAGCTGATCGACCCTGCGCTCAGGGATTCCGAGTATCGGCTTGCCGTTCGTGCGGTCGAGGAGGTAGACGAAGCCGGTCTTGCCGGCGTGCGCGATCGCCTTGCGGACCTGGCCGCGGATGGGGTAGTCGAACAGGATCACGGCGTTCGTCGCGTCGTAGTCCCAGATGTCGTGGTGGACGGTCTGGAAGTGCCAGCGGAGCTTCCCGGTGCGCAGGTCGAGGGCGAGGATCGTGTCGGTGAAGAGCTCCTTACCGCGTCCTCGCCTGACTCCGGAGTAGGGAATCGGGTTGCCGGTGACGAGGTAGATCATGTTGAGCTCCGGATCGACGGCGGGCACGTTCCACATCGCGCCGCCGCCGTTGAACGCCTTCTTGCGCGGCCAGCTCGACCAGCCGGGGTCGCTCGGCTTCTGCGGAATCACCTGGAAGCGCCAGAGCTCCCGGCCGGTCTTCGCGTCGAGCGCAAGGACGAACCCGGGCGCGCCCGAGTCGCCGCCGGTCGAACCGGTGATGATCTTTCCATCGACGTAGAGCGGCGCATTGGTGAAGGAATGGCCGACCAGGTGGTTCGCGGTGGACTTCCGCCACACGATGCGGCCGGTCGACTGATTGATTGCCTGGATAGTGGCGTCAGCGGCCGCTAGGAAGACCTTGCCGTCGCCGACCGTTACGCCGCGGGTGGGGAACGCCGCCCCTAGACCCACGAGCTTCTTCAACTTCGGGCGATGCGTCCAGATCCGCTCGCCGGTCCCTGCGTCGACCGCCCAGATGTTGTTGCCCGTGTCCGGGATGTACATGACTCCGCCGTAGACGACGGGCGTCGCCTCGGCGAACGTCCCGAAAGCGCCGGGCTTGTACTTCAGCCCCGGGATCTTCAGCGTCTTCCGCCACGCCACCCGGAGATTCCGGACGTTCGACGTGTTGATCTGGTTGAGCGCCGAGTGCCGCGTGTTGTAGCCGTTCCCGTTGTAGCCGATCCAGTTATCACCCGGGATCGCGATCGTCTCCTGGGGGGTAAACGGCGGCGCCGGAACGGGGGCGACGGCGTCCTTGCCGGCTGAGGCTGTGAGGACCACCGCCGCATTCACACCTACGATGAGCGCGAGCACTGGCAACCGCCAAGCTCTCATGCGACCCTCCTCTGAAAATTTATGTACAGGCCGTAACGACTCTACCCTCTGGGCAGGGGTTTTGCCGGTAGAAGCGACTATTAATCCAAGGTCGAGTCGTCGACTCGAAACGGACGTGGCCGCGGGACTTTTGGCATGCTCCGACTGAGCCCTCTGACTGGCTCGAAAAGCTCCCGGGTATGACCTACGCAGACGCAGAGCGGATCGCGCCGGCCGTCGAGCGCCTGATCATGGGGCTCGTGCGCAGGCGGTTCGGCGAGATGGAGCCGAGCCCGCTGACGACGACGCAGCACATTGCACTCAACCACGTCGTCGACGACGGGCCGTTGCGCCTGCGTACGTTGGCCTTGCGAATCGGTACCACTGCGGCCACCGCCACACGCTCGGCCGATGCCCTCGAAGGACTGCGATTCGTCAAGCGAGAAACCGATCCGCGCGACGGCCGTGGGGTGCTCGTCCGTGCCACCCGCAAGGGCCGGCAAGCGCGCCGGGAGTCGCACGAGCAGCTGATCATCCTCCTCGAGCGCCTGCTCGACCAGCTCCCGCCGGACGACCGCAGCCGCTTCATCGTGCTGATGACCGAGCTCCAGGATCTCGTCGAGGCGTCGGAGCTGGCCGACACGAGCCTCCCCTCGGAGCGCGCTTCAGTCTGAGCGGACGCCGACGAGAAGGGCTCGTAGCCCGTGTGCGCCGTCAGCGGGTGCCGTAGAGCCGGTCGCCGGCGTCGCCGAGACCGGGCACGATGAAGCCGCGCTCGTCCAGGCCGCGGTCGACGGCCGCAGTCACGATGCGAACGTCCGGATGTGCGACCTGCACCTGCTCGATGCCTTCCGGCGCGGACACGAGGCACACGAGCGTCACCGAGCGGGCGCCGGCCTCCTTGACGGCGGTGATCGCCGCCGTGCTGGAGCGCCCCGTCGCGAGCATGGGATCGAGGACGATCGCGTCACGCTGGTCGAGGTCGGCCGGCAGCTTCAGGTAGTACTCGACCGGCTGCAGCGTGTCCTCGTCGCGGTAGAGCCCAATGAAGCCCACGCGGGCGCTCGAGACGAGCGAGAGGACGCCGTCGAGCATCCCCAATCCCGCCCGTAGGACCGGGCAGACCGCCACCTTCTTGCCCGAGATGCGCTGCACGATCGTACGCTCCAGCGGCGTCTCGATCTCGAGCTCCTCGGTTGGGAGATCCTTCGTCGCCTCGTAGGTGAGGAGCAGCGTCACCTCGTTTGCGAGCTTGCGAAAGTGGACTGTGGGCGTGTCTTTGTCGCGCAGGTACGAGAGCTTGTGCTGGACGAGCGGGTGCGTGACCACCGTTACCCGTTCGGTGACCACGCTCATACGGCGTAGGTCGCGAAGCCGCGAAAGCCGGGGTAGAGCGGCCGCTTGTCGCAGAGCGCCAGGGCTGCGGCCGCGAGCCCGTCGATGTCGGGCCGCTCTCCGAGCGCCTCGACGATGATTCGGCCGACTTCCCGGAAGTCCAGCTCGTCGAATCCGCGCATGGTCGGGGCGGGCGTGCCGATGCGGACGCCCGAGGCCACCGTCGGCGGGCGCTCGTCGAACGGCACGGTGTTGCGGTTCACCGTCAGCTTCACGTCGGCGAGCCGCTCTTCGGCCTCCTTGCCGGTCCAGCTCGTCGGCCGCAGGTCGAGCTGCAAGAGATGCGTATCGGTACCGCCCGTCAGCACCTCCAGGCCGCCCTCCTGGAGGCGATCGGCCAGCGCGTCGGCGTTCGCCCGGATCTGCCGCTGATACTCCCCGAAGGGCTCGGTCATGGCGATCCTGAAGCAGGCCGCTTTGGCGGCGATCGCGTGTACGAGCGGCCCGCCCTGCATGCCCGGGAAGACGGCCCGATCAACGGCGGTCGCATGCTCCTCCTTGCAGAGGATGAAGCCGGAGCGCGGTCCGGACAGCGTCTTGTGCGTCGTGGAGCTGACGAAATCGCAGTAGGGCACGGGGTTCGGATGCAGCCCGGCCGCGACCAGCCCCGCGAAGTGCGCCATGTCGCAGAGTAAGAGTGCACCGACCTCGTCTGCGATCTCCCGGAACTTGTCCGCCTCCACGGTGCGCGGATAGGCCGAGCCGCCGCAGACGATCAGCTTCGGCCGGCAGTCCTTCGCGATGCGGAGAACCTCGTCGTAGTCCACCACGTTCGTCTCCCGCGAGACGCCGTAGTGGACGACGTCATAGAGGCGTCCCGAGAAGTTGACCTTGAGGCCGTGCGTGAGGTGGCCGCCGTGCGAGAGCTCGAGCGAAAGCAGCGTGTCGCCGGGCTGCATCGCGGCCATATAGACCGCCATGTTGGTCTGCGCGCCCGCGTGCGCCTGCACGTTGGCGTGCTCGGCCCCGAACAGCTCCTTGGCGCGGTCGACGGCGAGCTGTTCGATCTCGTCGACGACCTCGCAGCCGCCGTAGTAGCGCTTGCCCGGGTAGCCCTCGGCGTACTTGTTGGTCGGCACGCTGCCGACGGCCTCGAAGATGCTCGGCCACGTGAAGTTCTCGGAGGCGATCAGCTCGATCTGACTGCGCTGGCGCTCGAGCTCGCGGCCGAGCAACTCCGCGGTCTCTGGATCGACCTCCGCCAGCCCGGCGGTACGGAGCTGGTCGAGCGTGTACTGGGCGACGGCCAAGCTGTCCCGAGCATACTCGCGTGGACGACGCAGGCGCCGGCGGGCCGGGTGACAGGAGGCACGTCGGTGTCTTAGACTAGACAAACGGATGGGGAGGATCGCCGGGCTGGTGGCTGCGAGCACGCTGGCCGTCATGCTCGCAATTGTCCCCGTGGGCGACGTGGCGAGCGCGAACCTCGCCGCGCAGCCGAGGCTCCCAACGTCCGGATGGCACCAGCACAAGCGCCTGATCTTTCTGACGGGAGGCGCTGCCGGCAATAGCAAGACACTCCGGCGTCCGAGCCAGGCCGCCACGCCGCGGCAAGCACCGGCGCCCGCGCGCGCCGAGACGCTGGCCGACAGCGTGCTAGTTCGCTTCCGAGCGGCGACCTCGACCGGCGCCCGCCGCGCGATCGCCAAGACGGCGGAGGCAAGGCTGGGCGAGCGAGTCGGCGCGACGGGCTATGTCGCGATCGAGACCGCACCCGGGCGGGCGCGCGAGACAGCACGGGAACTGGGCGCTGATCCGCGCGTCGCGGACGTCGAGCTGAACTACATCCGTCGCGCGCTCGAGACGCCGGACGATCCGCTCTTCGCCAAGTCACAGCGCTATCTGACGACTGCGCGTTTCCCGGAGGCTTGGGATCGGAGCCACGGAGGCGAAGGCATCACGATCGCCGTGCTCGATACCGGCATCGACGCCGACCATCCGGACCTGGTCCGGCGCATCGCACCCGGGCACGACTTCGTCGAAGGGGACGCGCATCCGAACGACACGAGCGGCCACGGGACACTCGTCGCCGGAGCGGCCGCCGCGGAAACGGACAATGCCGAGGGAATTGCAGGGGCGGCGTGGGAGGCGACGATTCTCCCCGTCAAAGTGCTCGACGAGCGCGGCGAAGGAGACGATGCACGCATCGCGGCCGGCATCACGTGGGCGGTCGAGCACGGCGCCGACGTCATCAATCTGTCGCTCGGAGCCGCGGGCGCGAGCGAGGTGCTCGGCACCGCGGTCCGCTACGCCATGACCCGGGGGGTCGTGGTGGTGGCAGCCGCCGGGAACTGGGGCGACCGAACCCCCATCTACCCGGCAGCCTACGACGGCGTCGTGGCCGTCACGGCCACGGACGCAGCCGGCAACCTCGCGTACTTCAACTCGTTCGGCCCCTGGGTCGATGTGGCTGCTCCAGGCTGGCTGCTCACGAGCACGAAGGCCATGTTCGACAAGCGCGCCGGCTACACCAGCGACCTCGACCGGCACGCGCCCTCGGGGACCTCCTTCGCCGCACCACTCGTCTCGGGAGCGGCGGCGCTCGTGCTCGGCGACCGGCCGGACGCGTCGCCGGCTTCCGTGGGCGAGGCCCTGCGAGCGTCGGCGCGGGACGCCGGCATACCAGGTGTCGACGACGCGTACGGGCACGGCCTGCTGGACGCAGCCGCCGCCCTCGGCGCGCCCCGGGCCGTGCCCGTCGCCCCGTCTCGCCGGGAAGGCGAGCCCAACGACACGCCCGCGAATGCGCCGTGGCGCGGCTTCGCGAAGCTGAGCAACGGTGAGGTTTGGGCGTTCTTCAACGGCACGCTCGACGTGGCCGACCACGATTGGGTGCGGTTCCCGCTGGGAGCGTTCGGTCGTTTCGAGATCCACTCGGCCACGGGGATAGTCGACAGCGAGGCCGACGGCGGACGGCTGATGATCGAGGTGTACGGCCCTGACCTGCGCCTTCTCGACCGTTCCGACGCCGGGTTCTTCGGCGGTCGGTTCGAGGTGTACGCGGACGAGCCCGGTGACTACTTCGTACACGTCTGGAGCACGGCAGCCGCGCGCGTTGCTTACGGGATCGGGGCCAAGTGGACGATCCAGCCGGAGGACCGGATTCACTTCCTCCCGCCCGTTCACGCGCCGCTGGGCAGGGTCGTCACGGCGGTCGCGCCGCTCGACCTGACACGCGACGGCCGCCAGGACATCGTCGCGGCGACGGGCGATTCCGGACAGCTCGCGCTGGTCCGGCAGGCACCGGATGGATTTCTCGAGGCGGGCCAGATGCTTCCTGTCGCCGCCGGTATTCGCATCGATGCGCTGGCTGCCGCCAGGTCCGGTTCGGGTGACTCCGACGTCGTCGCCGCCTCGCCGGACGCGATCCGCGTCTTCCGTCGAGCACCCGAGGGGCTCGCCGCCCCTGAGGCGCTGCCCGCCTCCGGAGAGACGTATGGGGTGAAGACTGCCGACCTCGACGCGGATGGGCGAGATGACGTCGTCGCGCGGGCCGCGAGCGAGTTGCGACTGTTCGTCCGCTCGGCCGGTGGCTGGGAACGGCGCACGCTCCCCGTCTCGGCAGACTCGTTCGCGGTCGGCTTCCTGGACGGCGATTCCCTACCTGATATCGCGGTCGCCGGTCCGCCCGGCTTCCGCCCTGCGACGGTCACCATCTACCGGCGGCAGCCCGACGGGAGTTACGTGCCGCGCACACTCGACACGGGCGACATTGGCGCGGTGGACGTCGGCGACGTGACGGGAGACGGACGCGACGATGTCGTGCTCGTCGACGACCGGCCGGCCATCCGTGTATACGCGCAGACCGCGAGCGGGTTTGCGCCTCCTCGGGGCTACGCACACCATTCGGTCCAGAACCCGACCGTCATCGATCTGAACGCCGACGGGCGACTCGATGTCCTTGCCGGGGAGGCGGTACTAGTCGCCCAGGCGGACGGCACGCTCTGGGGTCCACAGGAGCTCGAGACGCCCATTGGTCATCCGGGCGACGTCAACGGTGACGGGCGTCCGGACGGCATCGGAGCGACGAGCAACGGAATCGCCGTCACGTGGCAGCGCTCGAGTACCTGGCCACGGCCAACCTGGGTCCGCCACACGAGCCCGGCCAATCTCGCGACCGGGATTGACGGCGAGGCGTCCGCCACCATCACCTTCACGCGTGACCTCGACCCCTCCTCGCTCGCCGGCAGCGCGGCGATGAATACGGCATCGGGCGAGACCGTCCCGATCGACGTCTCCTACGAGGCGGCCCATCGGGTGCTGACGGCGGACCCCAGGGTGTCACTCCGGTCTGGTGAGACGTACGTGCTCACCGTCGCCGGTGTACGTGACTCGGCCGGCCGGCCGATGGCGGAGCCGTACAGCTTCCGCTTCACGATCGCGGGCCAGCCGCAGGACGTTGTGCCACCGGAGACCTGGATCATCGACGCGCCGTTCGGCGTGGTCAACTACGAATCCGCATTCCGGGAGGCCGTCTCGAACGAACCGGGAGTGACGTTCGAATGCCTCTCCAGCGAACCGCCGCTCTGGCGCCCTTGTCTCAACATCGCGGGGGACGAGCTCTCGAGGGGGGAGGTGCACATCGAGATGCGCGCCGTCGACCCGGCAGGCAATGTCGATCCGACGCCTGCCCGTCACGGCTACACCGTCGACTTCGATCTTCAGCTGCCTGCGAACGGGCAGTTCTCCGCGGCGCAGGCGATCAGCGGCGCCAGTGGATCCGCGTCTGGTCCGACCCACGGCGGCGGCTCAGACGTGTGCGACATCGCGGGCGCCGACTCCTACCGTTTTCTCTGGTACCGCTGGTCGGCGCCGACTTCCGGGCGTTTCAGCTTCGAGACCTCCGGCAGCAACTTCGACACCGTTCTCGGCGTCTACCCGACGCCCACGACATGCATCGACGTGGTCGCGGAAAACGACGATGCGGTCGGCTCGCGAACGAGTCGCGTCGTCTTCCACGCGCAGGCGGGCACGGAGTACGTCATCGGGGTTGGCGGCTTCGAGCCCGGCGCGTACGCGCAGTCCGGCACGATGGTGCTGCGCTGGCGTCCGGCGGGGGCCGAGCCGAGCGTTACCTCCCCTCCGGCCATCTCCGGCACTCCGGCAATCGGGCACGCCCTGCAGGCGTTCGGCGGCACATGGGCCGGTGAGGAGCCCGTCCAACTCACCTACCGCTGGCGCCGCTGCTCGGCCTCAGGCTCGCCGTGCGGCGACATCCCCAGCGCCAGGGGCGCTACGTACGTCGTGACGCCCCGCGACGTGGGCCACGCGTTGCGCGTCTCGGTCCGCGCCGTAAATCCACTCGGAGTCGCGTGGGCTCTGTCTCAGCCCGTGGCGGTCCCATCGACACAGCCCGCAGAGGTCGCCGCGTCGCCCACCCCGCCGCCACTCGCGGAGCCGCGACCGCCCATCGTCCGCTCGCCGATCGACAGACCTACGCCTCGCGCCACCGTTGCCCCGAGAGCTCGGTTTGTCACGAAGCGGCTGCAGGTGACACGCAGAGGCGTCGTGGCAATCGTGTTGCGCTGCGTGGCTCGGCGGACTCAGAGGTGTCGCGGCAGCGTCCAGCTGACGACCTGGCCCGCGCGCGAGCGCATCCGAGTCGGGTCGGCGCGATTCTCCATACGCGGCGGAACGAGCGCCACGGTGCGAGTGCGTCTCACGACTCGCGCGCTCACGCGACTGCGCCGCGCCGGCTCTTTGCGCGTCAGGGCCATCGCAACCGTCCGCAACGGCACAGTGCAGGTGCGGACGAGCAGCTCGCTCGTACTACGCCGCTAGGCGAGCGCGCCGCGCACGCGTTTGAGCGCCTCGGCGGCCGGGACGGCGCCTTCCCGGACGACCTGCGGCTCGGCCCCCGTAATGTCGATCACAGTCGACGCGACGCCCGGCAGCTCGCCGCCGTCGACGACCGCCTCGCAGCTGGCGCGGAGCTGCTCCGGTACCTCATCGAGTCGCCGCGGGTCCGGCCCGCCGGGCAGGTTGGCGCTGGTCGCCGCCACGCTGCACACCCGGTCCAGGACCTCGGACGCCGGCCCTTCCAACGCAGGTACACGAACGCCGATCTTCTCCGGCGTCGTGCCCGTCAGCCAGCGGAAACGCCGCGCGGGATTCGGCGCGATCACCGTGAGCGGGCCTGGCAGCAGCGCCCGCAGGATGCTGCCGGCGCGGCCGCGCAACTCGGGCACGCACTCGAACAGCATGTCGAGATCGCACGCAACGAGCGCTGTGGGCTGCGTCTCCTCACGGCCCTTGAGCCGATAGAGGCGCCGCACGGGCTCCTCGCGGTACGGGCTTGCGCACAATCCGTACACGGTGTCGGTGGGCAGCACGACCGGCCGCCCCGCCAGCAGCGCCTCTACCGCCATGTCGATCACGCGCGTCTCCGTCCCGGTCGTCATAGCAGCAACTTATACGCGTCGGCGCCCCTCGAGGACCCGCTCACGGCCCGCCAGGTCACGGCTCGCACTGACGTCGCGGTACCCGAGCTGCTCGAGCAGGATTGCGAGCTCCGGCGCGGCGCCGTCCGCTACCTCCAGGACGAGCCAGCCTCCGTCCCTCAAGGCTTCTCGCGCCGCGGCAGCCAGCGCCTCGGTCTGTCCGGCTCCGACCAGCGACTCGCGCGGCTCCCAGTCGCGCACCTCGGGCTCGAGCGAATCGATCTCCGCCGCATCGACGTAGGGCGGGTTGGACACGACGAGATCGAACGCCGCCGGCCCGAGCCCGACAGCCAGGTCGTGCTCGACCAGGCGCACACGACCGTCGAAGCCGCAACGCCGCATGTTGTCCCGTGCGACGGCCAGCGCGCCCGGTGAGTTGTCGAACGCCGTCACACGCGCGCCAGGATGCTCATCGGCGATGGCCAGCGCGATGGCGCCCGACCCCACCCCGACGTCTAGCACCTCGGGCCGCTCGAGCTCGCGGATGAGCGCGAGGCAGCGCTCGACGACCACCTCCGTCTCCGGGCGCGGGACGAGCACCCGGCGATCGAGCTTGAGCGTCAGGCGCCGGAAACCCCACTCTCCGAGCAGATAGGCAAGCGGTTCGCGCGCCTCCCGGCGGGCGACGAGTTGGTCGAGGTGCCGCTCGTCCTCCAGCGTCAGCTCACGCGAGCCGTCGGCGTAGAGCTGCGTGCGCGAGCCCCCCACCACATGCGCCAACAGATGCTCGGCGTCGACACGCGGCGACGGGCAGCCGGCGCGCTCCAGCCGCCTCGCCGCCTCGCGCAGCGCGGCGGATACGGTCATCAGGCGACGCGGCTCTCGAGCGCGCGACGCCGCTCCTCGGCCGTGATCGCCTCGGTGAACTCGTCGAGCTCACCTTCCAGCACCTTGTCGAGCGCGTGCACGGTGCGGTGGATGCGATGGTCGGTGACGCGGCTCTCCGGGAAGTTGTACGTGCGGATCTTCTCGGCGCGCTCGCCGCTACCCACCTGGGAGCGCCGTTGCGCATCGAGGTGGGCCTGCTGCTTGGCGCGCTCCTGCTCGAGCAGCCGCGCCCGCAGCACACGCAGCGCCTTCTGCCGGTTCTGAAGCTGTGACTTCTCGTCCTGCATGGACACCACGAGCCCCGTCGGCAGGTGGGTGATGCGGACTGCCGAGTCCGTCGTGTTGACGCTCTGGCCGCCCGGCCCGGTCGAGCGGTAGACGTCGATCTTGAGGTCGTTGTCGTCGATCTGCACGTCGATGTCCTCGGCCTCGGGCATGACGGCCACGGTCGCGGTCGAGGTGTGGATGCGTCCCTGCGACTCGGTCTCCGGGACGCGCTGCACCCGGTGCGTGCCTCCTTCCCACTTGAAGACCGAGTAGGCACCGTCGCCCTTCACCGCGAAGGTCACCTCTTTGAAGCCACCGCCCTCGCTCGGGCTCGACGAGAGCTCCTCGACCTTGTAGCCGCGCCGGTCCGCATAGCGCGTCAACATGCGGTGCACATCGCGCGCCCAGAGCGCTGCCTCGTCGCCCCCGGCCGCTTGGCGCACCTCCACGATCACGTCCCTGCGGTCGGCCGGGTCGCGCTCCACGAGCGCCAGTTTCAGCTCCTCTTCGAGCCTGGCGAGCCGCTCCTCGAGCTCGGGGACGAGCTCGCGGAGGTCGCCGTCCTCGCGCGCCGCCTCGAGATCGTCGAGCACCGAGCGCCATTCCTGCGCCAGCTTGTGAGGCTCCTCGAGCTCCTTCAGCCGGCGGCCCACCTCGGCTGCTTCGCGGTGGTCGTTGTAGACGGCAGGGTCGGACAGCCGCTCCTGCGTCTCGCGGTAGGAGCGGTCGAGCTCTGCGACGAGATCGTCCAGACCGGCCACGCGTCAAGGGTAGAGCAGCGCCGGCCCCCGTCCGGCGACACGAGCACTAGGCGGTTGCACGTCTATTGCAATATTGCTATGTTTCATAGCAGTGTTGCGATGGAAAGGAGAGACGCGATGAGCCAGCATCACCTCCACGATCGCCTCGACGAGTTCGCTCTCGAGCTTCACGCGATGCAGCAGAAGCTTGATGCGCTGCGGAGGCTCGCCGACCAGCAGAGCACGAAGGTGGCGCCGCCGCCGCGCGAGTCGGCTCGCACCGGACCGCCCCCGACGAAAGCGCCTCCGGTGACTCCCGAGCCCAGCCCCGCAGTTTCGCCCGCGTCGCCTCCCCCATCCTCGCGCGTCGCCCACCGCCGCGAGCGCCGGCAGATCGACTTCGGCGTCCTGCTCGGCGCTCGCGGACTCGCCTGGACGGGAGGCGCCGTGACCGTTCTCGGCGTCGTCTTCTTCTTCGCCCTCGCCGTCGACCGCGGCTGGATCGGACCGATCGAGCGCGTCTCCCTCGGGGCGCTCGCGTCGGCCCTGATCTTCGGCGGCGGCCTCCTGATTCAGCGACGCTACGGGAACAGCTACGCGTCGCTCTCGGCCGTGGGAGCCGGGATCGCCGGCGGCTACGCCACGCTGCTCTTCGCCGCTGCGCGCTACGAGCTCGTTCCCGACCTCGCCGCGCTCGCGATAGCAGCGGCGATTGCCGCGCTGGGGGCAGCGGCCGCAATCGCGTGGTCCGCCCAGACACTCGCCGGACTCGGCCTGGTCGGTGCGATGCTGGTGCCGGCCGCCACGCTGCTCGACACTCCGCACGAGCTGACGCTGCTCGGGACGGCGTTCGCCGCGCTCGTGCTGTGCGCAACCGCCGCTGTCGCCGTACGCATGCGCTGGAAGCCCCTTCTCGCAGTGGCCTCCACCGTCGGAGCGCTGGAGATTCTCGGCCTCGTTGGACCGACAGACGGCACGCCGGCCGCCATCGTCTCGCTCGCCGCGGTGTACTGGCTGTTCTTCCTCGCGGTCGCGGTGGCCGAGCAACACCGCGCGGGCGCCGGCTCGCTCGACCGGCTCCCCGCGGCCTTCATCACGTCCGGCACGGTGATCGCCGGCGTCTCGGCGGCGCAGCTCTTCAGCGGCGAATACAGCGGCGTCAACACCGAAGGGCTCGCGCTCCTCGCGATCGCCGGTAGCGAGCTCGTCCTCGCCGCGATTCTGTATGGACGCCGCCTCCAGCCGGAGCTGGGCGCGCTAGTCGGCATCGCCGGCCTGACGATCGGGTCGGTCGCGTTCGCCGACCTGTTCTCACACGCCACGCTTGCGACCGCGTGGGCGGCTGAGGCCGCCGTGATCGCCTGGCTCGCGCCGCGCCTGCGTGACCCTCGCCTTCAGCTGGCCTCGCTCGCATTCCTGGCCGCTGCCGCCGTCCACGCGTTGCTGATCGACGCGCCGGTCAAGCAGCTATACGTCGCTGGAGCCGATCCCGCATCCGGCGCGCTCGCCGTCGCCGCCGTCACAGCAGCGACGGTCGTCTTCGCGCGCTGCGGGCGAGCGTGGCCGTGGGGAGAGTCGCAACATGCCGGGCTGCTCGCGTTCCTCGACGGCCCCGCAAACGGCCTGGCCACGGAATACCGCACCAGGCGGATCGCGGCGCTTTGGGCGGCGGCCGCGCTCGCGCTGTACGCCTCGTCGCTCGGGCTGCTAGCGCTCTTCGAGAGCGACGTCCTGCACGACGCGTGGAGCGTCGACACGGCATTCGACTGGGGTCACGTCGCCGTTCGCGCGCTGTTGGTGGGGGCGGCCCTCGGGCTGATCGCCTGCCCACGCGCCGGCTGGCGTCGACACTTCGGCTGGGGCGGCCATGCGCTGCTCATCGGCGCCCTCGCGCACGTTCCCCGTCATGACCTCGAGTCGATGGCCGCAACGCCGCGCGCCTGGGTCTTCCTGATCACCGCCGCCGGCCTCCTCACGGCCCTGCTGGTCGATGAGCTGCGCCGCGACGAGGATGCGTTCTTGCGCTGGATGCCGCCTGCCTTCGCACCTGTGAGCCTCGCGCTCGCCACAGCCGCGTTCATGGAGCTGCTCGACGGCCGGGTGCGGAGCCTCGAGACGGAGGACCTCGCGCTGGTCGGTGCAAGCGTCGTCTACGCGCTCCTCGCCGCGCTCCTGCACCGCCTCGGCAGACGCACCACCAGCACCGCACTCTGGATGCCTGCGCTCGTCGCTGCGCTGTGGGCGGCCACTGAGCTTTTGAGCGGCAGCCTGCTCGTGCTCGCGGTCGCAGGGGCGGCCGTGGGCGCGGTCCTGTTGGCGAGAACCGCGGGCGAGCGACGCCTGCAGCTTGCAGCCGGTGCGCTGCTCCTGTTCGCGCTCGGCCATGTCGTGGCGATGGATGCGCCGCTCAGCGACTTTTTCCGAGCGAACGATGCACCGGCCGCCGGCGTGCCGGCGATCGCCTTCCTCGTCACGGCCGCGACCGTCTTCGCCGCCACCAGGTTCGCCGCCACGTCGGCCGCCGCGCCTGCTTTCGTCACCGACCTCGTCGCCTGGAAGCTCGACCGGCGCCAGGCGCTCTGGCGAGCGACTGCGTCCGTCGGCGCCGCGGTGCTCGCCGTCTACGGAGTGTCGCTCGTGATCCTGGGAACCTTCGAATGGCTCGGCGACGCAAGCGTGGCAACGAGCTTCCAGCGCGGACACACCGCCGTCAGCACCTTCTGGGGCCTGATCGGCCTCGTGACGCTCGTGGCGGGCCTGCGCCGCAGCTCGTCGGGCCTGCGCCTGGGCGGGTTCGGACTGTTCGGGGTCAGCCTGGCCAAGCTCTTCCTCTACGACCTCGGCAACCTGAGCTCGGTGTCGCGGGCGCTCTCATTCCTCGCCGTCGGTGCCGTGCTGCTGCTGGCCGGCTTCTTCTACCAGCGACTGGCCGGAGATACCGTGCGTCCATCAGCCGGCACTTAGAAGGAGTCCGCATGCGACCCGTGCTCCTCGCTCTCCTACTCGTGCCGCTCGGGGCCGTCGCCGCGTCGGCGCGAGGTCTGCGGCCGAGACGGAAGAGCGGGCAGACTGCACGCATGCGCCTGCGAGAGAAGGTCGCGCTCGTCACCGGCTCGACGCGCGGCGCCGGCA
>DAITAO010000090.1:0-12273 GCA_036824245.1 Gaiellaceae bacterium
TGCAGGTCACTCAGGACCTGGCCGGACGGCCTTTCGGAGAGTTGCGAGTTCTCGACCTCGGGTGCGGAGAAGGCGTCTATGCGATCGAGGCCGGACTGCGAGGCGCCGCTGTCCTGGCCCTGGACGCACGCAGCGAACGCCTGCGCGACGGGGCTGCGTGCGCCAAGCGTCATGACCTCGACAACGTGACCTTCAGGCAGCAGGACGTTCGCGAAGTGAGCCGCGCGGCGCACGGGACGTTCGACGTCGTCTACTGCCTGGGCCTGCTCTACCACCTCGATGCGCCGGACCTCATTTCGGTGCTGGAGAACATCAAGGACGTCTGCGACCGATTGCTCGTCGTGGACACGCTGATCACGTTCGAACCCAACATCGACGTCGATCATCGCGGCCGCACGTACGAAGGGCGGAGGTTCCGAGAACACGCCGACGACGACCCCGAAGAGGTTCGGAGAGGCCGGTTGTTACGTTCGATCGACAACACCTTCGCCTTTCGCTTCACCCGCGCCTCGCTCGCTCGAGCACTTGGCGATGTCGGCTTCAGCTCGGTGCTCGAGTGTCACGTGCCCGCGGAGCCGCTCAAGCCCGAGGATCGCATCACTCTGATCGCTCTGAAGGGCGAGCATGTCCAGATCTCGACCTACCCGTGGGTGAACGACCTGTCGGAACTCGAGATCAAGCAGCAACTCGAGCAGTTCGAGACTCAGCGGTCGTGACGGTCGCACTCTAGAGCGCCACCTTCAGCATCCCATCCTGCCTCGGGCCTCTCTGCATTGGGCGCTCGAGAGAAGGGTCGTCGCAGCGGGAGAACGCTGGTCGCGCTGCGAAGATCCCTCCCATGGTGAATCCGTGAGCGAGCCGTCGGTCGCTTTCTTCGCCATGCCCGAGGCCGGTCACTTCCAGCGGTTGCGGCCTCTGATCTCCGATCTGACCCGAGGCGGGGTGCGGGCCTACGTGTTCACGGACCGTCGCTTTGCGGAAGCGGTCGAGAGTGCCGGAGGAAGGTTCGTCGATTTATTCGCCGCCTATCCCATCGACGCAGCGGATGGTCAATCGCTGCCGGTTCCCTGTCGCTACGTCAGCTTTGCGGGCGCGTACGCAGAGAAGGTCGCCGCCGAGCTTGCCGAGCTCGAGCCGGCGCTCGTCATCTACGACACGTTCGCAGCCATCGGGCACGTGGTCGCCCGGCTCATCCAGGTCCCGTACATCAACATCTGCGCCGGCCACAACATGGATCCGTCGCGCTTTCTGGCCGGTCTCGAGACCGACTCGCGCGTTTCCATCTCGCCGAGCTGCCGACGGTGGGTCGAGGTGCTGCGCAACCGCCACGGGATGGAAGACGCGTCGCCGTTCTCATACGTGTCCGGACTGAGCCCTTACCTGAACGTCTACTGCGAGCCGCCGGCCTACCTGACGGAGGCGGAGCGACGCATATTCGAGCCGGTCGCCTTCTACGGGTCGTTGCCGTCGCTGGAGGACATCGACGCGGCGCGTCCGAACGGCCCTCCCGCATTCGAGGGCGGTGAGCGGGAGCTAAAGGTGTACGTCTCCTTCGGCACCGTGGTGTGGCGCTACTGGGCCAGCGAGGCCCTCGAAGCCCTGAGCACGATCTCCAAGGCGCTTGCAAGGAAGCCGGACGCTCGCGGCTTGATCAGCCTCGCCGGGGTGGACACGCAGCCCGAGGTGACTCGAGCGCTGAGCGACCCGTCCGTGTCCGTCGCGGGGTACGTCGATCAGTGGCGCGTGCTCCAGGAAGCCGACGTTTTCATAACCCACCAGGGCCTCAACGCCACGCATGAGGCAGTCTTCAACCTGGTACCGATGGTCTCGTATCCGTTCTTCTGGGACCAGCCGGCTCTCGCAGAGAGGTGTCGTGAGTTCGGACTAGCGGTTCCGCTGGTTGCTTCGCCGCGCGGCCCGGTCAGCGAAGAAGCCGTGGTTGCTGCGCTGGCCGAGCTCGCCGCGAGGCGGGACTCGATGCACGCGCGCCTGGTCGAGGCGCGCGGCTGGGAGCGTGATGTGATCCGGGGTCGAGGCGCGGTCGTGGATCGAATTACGGATCTGATCGATACGAAGGGAGCTCCAATACGACCCGGCGCAGGGCGGTAGCCGTCTCCTGCGAGGGTTGGCCGCCGCGCCGCGCGAGCTCCCGATACTGCTCGAGAGCCTCCTCTGTCACCTGGGCATGCGCGTTGCGTCGCGCGGCGAGGTGCCGTGCCGCCTCCGTCACCGTTGCGCAGAGCTCTGGATCGCCTTCGCGGATGCTTTCGAGGAAGAGCGCGGCGCGTGTAGCCGTGAGCAGCCTGCCGAGCTGATGTCCCGACGGCTCCCCGGGTTCTCGGCGTGCATGAAGCCATGCCCGATGCTCGGCGACAGCACGATGGGCCGTGTCTGCTGCCGACCAGCCGCGCACGTCGTAGAAGGTGGCGCAGTTCTTGCCCTGGGCGAGTGCGAACGCGACGGGATCCACAACTGGACACTTGATCGCGCGGAGCCGCGTTCGCCGCCACGGGACTGCGGGCATGACCATGAGCCGACCGAAGAGCAGAGCCGGATAGGCCCCCGAAGGGTGCAGCTTCGCAGCCGCACCAAGCACAGCCGGGTCGCCTGGATCGCCCCGGAACGGCACGAAGGACTCATCGGGCAGCTCGGGGGAGGCGATTGCGCGCCAGTCGACGAGCGGCAGCGGTTGGATCGGCTGGTCGACGATCAGCTCGGCCGGCTCGAGACCGGCGATGCGCACCTCGACGCGGTTCTCTTCCTCGACTTCGGCAGCGATCAACTCGGCAATCCGGGCCGAGAGCCGCAGCGACAAAGGCAGGAGCTTCGGCAACGGAGCCTCGAGAGAACTGGGAAGCCCCCGCTGCTCGTCGAGCGCACGATGAAGCGGCTCCTCTTCCTCGGGCAAATGCATCAAGACACGCCGAAGAGCTTCGGCTCGTGTGGCGGTGCGCTCGCCGTGGGCCAGCCACAACCAGATACGGGCCGGCTCCGCAACGAGCTTCACACCAACGTCCGCAGCCCGTGGCGTGGTCGGGTCGACGCAGACGCGGAAGATCAGCCGCCACCAGTAGAGCAGCTCGAGCCAGGCGGCCGTGCGACGAGCCTGTCGGCCTCGTTCAGGTTCGTGAGGCCGCCGGTCGCGTCCGTTGAGGAGCTGCCAGTCGGCGGTCTCCCCGTACAGCCCGGGCCGCTCGAGCATTCGGATTCCGTCGAGGCTGGCGCGATCGCCGAAGTAGACGCCTCCTTCCTCAGGCGGCACAGTGAGATCCTCGAGGCGGAAAGTAAAGGCGGACGCGCCGGACAGGTTCCTCAGCTCGGCTTCGTCGTAGATGCGCGGCCAGTCGAGAAGGAGCTGGGCTGCGGGAAGCGTCGTACGAAGGCGCTGCCAGCGGGAGCGCGCGCGCTCGGCCGCTTCCCGTGCGCGTCGCGGGTCCCCGCCGAACACGATCGCGAGGTCGACGTCGGACAGGCCGGGGACGAAATCCTCGCTGCCGAGACCACCGCGGATGTATGCCGAGACGTCTCGCGCGCCGCTCGTAAGGTACGCAGAGGTCGCGCGGGCGACCCCGCGATAGGCATGCGCCGCCAGACGGCGTAGCCGGGGCCCGCGCAGACGCAGGACGAGCCGTTGGACGGCGAGGACCGCGGAAGGCCGAGGGGCTATGGGAGAGATGAGATCGTGCGTCGATGACACGGCGCAGCGAGTGGCGAGCTCTCTGCTCCGCGGCGCGGCACGGCGTCCCTCCGGGAACTGGTCACTCAATCCATTCTCGCAGCATGGCCCAGAACACGAGCTTCTTGTCCCGGGGCTGGCCGGGGGCGATCCGCCACTCGACCAACGGGGCGAAGGGGTAGTACTTCGTCCGGATCCGCCAGCCTACGTCGGCTAGCTGTGACTAGCCTGCCGGCGTGGCCTTTCGCGTGATCCGTCCCGACGAGTTCGAGTGGACGACGCGCGACCACGCGCCCGAGGAGGCGCCCCGCCACGTCGCCGAGCTGAGCGAGTTGGCCGGCTTCGCCCACACGCGCGCGAACGTCTGGCGCTACGAGCCCGGCGCCAAGGGGCGCCGGCACAGACACCCGCTCCAGGAGGAGACCTTCGTCGTCCTCGCGGGGACGCTGTCGATGTACCTGGGTGAGCCGCCGGAGCGTCAGGACGTGCCGAGCGGCGGGCTCATCCACGTCGAGCCGGGCACACCGCTCCAGACGGCCAACCACGGCGACGAGGACCTCGTCCTGTACGCCTACGGCACCCCGCCGGAGCGCGAGCACGCCGAGATCCTCGACTCCGCGCTGTAACCATCGAGTCCGAGCCGTCCGGGCCGATTCGCGGTGCGAGGCGTGGCATGCTCGCGGCTATGTCCGCCAGGCCCCTCTTCGCTCCCGCCCGCCACGGCCGGCTGGGCGGCGAGGCCTGGAGCGAGGCCCGCGCCCGGGCGGCACTCGCGGCCATCGTCGACGACCTCGAGCAGGCCTACCGCGGGCCGGAGCAGCTCTGGCCGAACCACCCCGACGACCTCGAGGGCGACCCCGACGTGCCTCTGCGCACGCTCTACCTGGGCGCCGGCGGGGTCGCGTGGGCGCTCGCCCGGCTGGCACGCGCCGGCCTGGCGGACCCCCGCCTCGACCTCGCCGGCCTGGCTGTCGCGCTGCCCGAGGCCTGGCGCGCCGCACCGGAGTTCACCGATCTCTACCGGCCGCCACAGCCCTCGCTGCTCATGGGCGAGGCCGGCCTGCTGCTGCTCGCCGACGAGCTGGCACCCGGCGACTCTGCTCGCCGCGACCGGCTCGGCATCTGCATCGAGGGCAACGAGCGCAACCCGACGCGCGAGCTGCTGTGGGGCTCGCCGGGGACGATGCTGGCTGCGCAGGCGATGGCCGAGCGCAGCGGCGAGGAGCGATGGGCCTCGCTATGGCGCAGCTCGGCTGCCTGGCTGCTGGCGGAGTGGGGCGCCGACGTCTGGGAGCAGGACCTGTATGGACGCCGCCGCTTCCACGTCGGGCCCGCTCACGGATTCGCCGGGAATGCGCACGCGCTACTGCGCGGACGGGGTTGGCTCGAGCCGGACGTCGTCGCCGGGGTCGAGTGGCGGACGGTCGAGATCCTCGAGCGGCACGCGCTGCGCGCGGACGGCTTCGTGCAGTGGCCGGCGCTCCTGGGCGAGAGCTCCGGCCACCACGTGCGCACGCAGTGGTGTCACGGCGCTCCCGGCATGGTGATCGCGCTCGGCGGGCTACTGGCGCCGGATCCGATGCTCGACGCCCTGTTCGCCGGCGCCGGCGAGCTGACCTGGCAGGCCGGGCCGCTGCGCGGCAGCGCCAGCCTCTGCCACGGCACGGCGGGCAACGGCTACGCCTTCCTACGGCTGTTCGCGCGCACCGGCGACGAGGTGTGGCTCGCGCGTGCGCGAGCCTTCGCCATGCACGCCGCGGGCCAGGTCGAGGCCGGCAGGCGCGCGCTCGGACGCGGGCGCTACTCGCTCTTCACCGGCGACGCCGGCGTGGCGCTCTACCTCGGCGCCTGCCTCTCGGCCGACCCAGGCTTCCCCGTGCTCGACGGCTGAGGCGGACTCGACCGGCGAGCCGGTCGGATGGGCACGGCTCCGGTCAGGTCCCGCTGCGCGCGCAAAGGTACTGATTCGCCCCGCCGGCTTAGTGGCGGCTGATCGTGTTTCGGCATCGATGCGCTGGGAACCGATCCGCGACGAGGCCATGGGCGCGGACCGCAGCCGTAAGGACGAGGACCTTCCGAAGCCGTCGTGGTCGGGCGTCCTGAGGCGCACTGTCAGTGAGTTCCGCGAGGACAACCTGACCGACTGGGCGGCGGCTCTCACCTACTACGCCGTCCTGTCGATCTTCCCGGCGTTGCTCGTGCTCGCGGCTTTGCTCGGCCTGATCGGGGAGTCGGCGACTGATCCGCTGCTCGAGAATGCCGAGGACTTCACGCCCGGTGCCGCGACGGACATGTTGCGAACCGCAATCGAGAACGTCGAGCGGAGTCGTGGAGCGGCCGGCATCGTGCTCGTCGTCGCGCTGGCCACGGCGCTCTGGTCGGCTTCGGGCTACATCTCGGCGTTCATGCGAGCTGCCAACATCGTCTGGGACGTCGAGGAAGGTCGACCGCTGTGGAAGCGATTGCCGCTTCGGATTGGGATCACCGTGCTGATGCTGGTGCTCCTCGCCGTCACCGCTGCCGCGGTCGTCGTGACGGGCCCGGTGGCGGAGCGGGTGGGCGACCTGGTCGGCCTCGGAAGCACGGCCGTCACGGTGTGGGATATCGCGAAGTGGCCGGTGCTGATCCTGATCGTGAGCGCCATGTTCGCGATCCTTTACTACGCCGCGCCGAACGTGCAGCAGCCGCGCTTTCGCTGGCTGACGCCCGGATCGCTGCTCGCGGTCGTCATATGGATCCTCGCTTCGGCCGCGTTCGCGGTCTACGTCGCGAGCTTCGGCTCGTACAACAAGACGTACGGATCGTTCGCGGCGGTGATCGTCTTCCTGGTCTGGCTCTGGATCTCGAATGTCGCGCTGCTCATGGGCGCCGAGCTCAACGCGGAGGTGGAGCGCGGCCGACGCATCGAGGCGGGACAGCCGGCTGACAAGGAGCCCTTCGTCCCAGTGCGCGACGAGCCCTGACGGGCTGGAGCTCGCCTTGCGCTGGCGGGCGTCCGCGTTTTGTGTATGCTTCAGGGCGATACACCACTGCTAGTGGTTCGGCTCGGGAGGACATGATGCAGATTCGGCGCTTGTGGCTCGTATCGGCAGCAGCGGCTGTTGCCGTGGTGTGTGGCATCGGAGCGGCTTCGACTCGGGCGGACTCCCCGCTCGTCGCTCTGGGCGCCCAGGTCGTCTACGTCGACAAGCCTTCGAACATCTACTCGTATCCGACCCAGGACTACACCACCAACCGGGCCGGCAAGACGAGCTGGCGCGTCGTCAACCAGACCGGCAACTGCTGCGAGAACTTCCTGACCACGAACGCCCAGGGCCGGCTCTTCGACTTCGGCGGCTCCTACATCAACTACACCGACGACCGCGGACTCACGTGGCGTCAGGTGCGACCGCTCGAGCCGCTCCAGAACGGCGAAGGAGCGATCGCGGTCGCACCCAACGGAGACGTCCTCGGCGTCCAGTGGGACCCCTACACGGGCGACCACCTGCTGAGCTTCAAGTACGAGGCCGACGGCGACCGCTGGCTTTACAACGAGCTGCCTCTGCACGTGCCGTTCTACGACCGCGAGTGGATCGCGGTCGTGCCGGGACCCATCACGCTCGAGGGCGACACGGTTCCGTACATCAGCATCATCAAGGGCGCCTGGCCGTCCAAGGAGCTCTGGCTGGTCTCGACGGACGGTGTCAACTACTTCGAGGCGTCCAGCAAGTTCGTGGACTCGACCCTCAACTCGGCGCGCCAGGGCTGGATCGTGACGAAGCCAAACCCGGGCTTCGACTGGCTGGCGCCGAACACGAGCACAGGGATCACGCCGCTCGGCGACGGCGCCGCCCTCGCCGCGCCCGACTATCCGTTCGACGACGAGCAGTGGGCTCTTCTCGACCGCGGCGACCGCGAGTGGCACGGCTTCCGGTTCGGCGACGGCTCCGCGCCGGTGGGCCGTTACCTGGTCGACTCGGCCGGCCGTCTGCACAACGTCGTCCAGGACGGCTCGACCTTTACGTACCGCATCTCGAAGGACGGCGGCCAGAGCTGGCGCTCGACACAGCTTGCGGTGCCGGCCGGCCTCGACGCCGTCGAGTGGGACTTCCGCGCCAACAAGGCCGTGGGCGTGGCGGCGCTCGTGGTGCAGGCGCAGGATCCCAACACGACGGTCAGCCGCTACCTCGCCTACCGCCTCGACATCCGCAAGGACACGCCCGCCCTCCGGCGCCGCTACGAGATCGGTCTGGGCGACGTAGGCGCCGAGTCGGGTGTGACGGCGTCGGGCGCCCGGTTCGACTTCAACACCGTGGCGATCTTCCCGGACGGCAGGCTGGCGGTGACCTTCATCGACTCGACGACGATCGTGCCCTCGGCGACGAATCCGAGCCGCAACGGACCGGCCGTTGCGATCGAGCAGACGACGACCTTCAAGTAGGCTTAAGGACAGAAACTACTGCTCACGGAGGGACAGCGGCCGCCCCTCGTTGTCTGTGGGCCTTCAGCCGATGGAGCCCCCCACCTCTCCCGACCAGCCAACGTGCCGCATCCTCGTCGTCGACGACGACGACGACTTCGCCGAGGCGCTCGCGGCCGCCCTTCAGTACGACGAGCGCGTCTCCGTGGTCGCGCGGGCCCGCGACGGCGTGGAGGCCGTGAGGCTCTGTGTGGAGCTCGAGCCCGACGTCGTGGCCATGGACGTCTCGATGCCGCGCATGGATGGGCTCACGGCCACCAAGTTGATCGTCGAGGCACAGCCTCGCGTCAACGTGCTCGTGGTGAGCGGCTCGATGTTCGACGACCGCGGTGAGGACGCCCTGCGAGCCGGCGCGGCAGGCTATCTCGCCAAGGGTCAGGCAGCCATGGGGCTCGCGGATGCGGCCCTGGCCGTGTGCAGCGGCGAGCGGCTCTTCCGCGACCGGCCGATCAGCGCGGCGTAGCGACTCGACTCGCCGCCACGGCCTCGCGCGCCTCCTGCTCATAGGGGTTTTCCCGGTAGCGCGTGGTCAAGTACGTCCAGACCATGTGCACGGGCCGGTGCTGCATCTGCCAGACGTGGCACAGCTCGTGCGTGACCAGGTCGTCCCAGGCACCCCGACCGGGCGCCTCGCGCAGCACGATGGTGCGGATCAGGGCGTAGCCTCGGTAACGGCGTAGGCGCGGCAGCCGGAAGAAGCGCGGCGAGACGACGATGCGCGCGTCCTGCCGGATCGGGCGTGGATAGAGCTGGAGTGGTTGGAGCCGGGCCCGCGCACGCTCGAGCGCGGCCCTGGTCTCGTGACTCAACTCGAGGGCGGCTGCGGGCTGAGCAGCAGGATGGTGCTCTGCCCGTCCGGACTCTGCTGGAGCTGGTAGCGGAACAGGTTCGGGAGCGTGTACTCGTCGACGATGGCCGCCTCGTTCTCCGGAACGCCGAGGGATAGCTGCCTCGTCGCCAGTAGCTCGCGAATCGGCGTATCGAGGAGCTGCTGAACCCGGTCGTCGTCCCTGCGGAAGAAGAGGGCGGAGTCGGGCTCCTGTTGCTGCTGCATCTGCTGCTGTTGCTGTGGGTCTTGCTGTTGCTGCGGCGTCGCAGTCTGGGCGGGCCGCGGGGGCAGGAAGGTGACGACCGAGTCGACATCGTCCACGTACCGGAATGTGTAGAGCGCCAGCTCGAGCGCCTCCCGGCGCAGCAGCAGGTGGCGGTCGACACTCGGCTGGCCGTTTAGCGCGCAGTCCGTGCCGCCGCCGCAGAAGATGTAGAGCATGCTGTCGTTCAGGTCGTAGGTGCTGAATTGCCGTTCCTCTGCGAAGAGGGCCTGGTCGTCGAGGGCTGCCGCTGCGGAGACGAGAGCATCGGTTCGGGGAGCACGGGCCCAGACTAGTCGTCCGACCCTTGACCTATCATGTGCTATACCACATACTGTGAGTGGCCCCGAAAGAGAGAGGAACGATGGCCACCAAGTACGAGGACTTCCTTAGCGAGATCGAAAACGAGGCTGCCGCCGAAGGCCCGGAGGCCGTTGCTGAGCTGAAGGCGTTTCGCGCGCACTACCAGGTCGCGCGGGAACTGCTTGCGCTGCGCCGCACGCGAGACGTGACGCAGGCTCGCCTCTCGGAGCTTTCTGGAGTCGGTCAGAGCGAGATAAGCAGAATTGAGTCCGGGCGCTCAAATCCCACGCTTGGAACGCTTGCAGCCCTTGCCGCACCACTAGGCGCAGATCTTCACCTGGTACCACGGGACTAAGCCCGGCCGCGCTGGCGCCTCCGCCATGAGTCAAGTCGCTGCCGGGCAGTGGCTATCTCTGTCGCTTGGCGCTTCCGGCTAGAAAACCGTCCTTTGTCGTAGCCTCCTAGGAGCAGGATCATCTTGTCTCCATGCGGGTGGAAGAAGACGCGCAACAGGATCTTGCTCGTCCTAGGCCGGAGCTTGCCAATCATCGCTTTCACGCGGCCCTTCCGCGCAAGAATTTCCTCGGCATCGTGACGTAGCCTGAACTCATAGAGGCCGTCATTGAGGGGTTTGCCGAACTCCGTGTTGCAGACGCCGACACCCTCGTGCGCGAGGATCTCGTGCATTGCGACACCGATGGCACGCCGCTGTGTTGCCGTCAGCTCATCCTTCATCCAGCGTCGCGCCGGCTCATCGCCAGCCTCGTCTTCATAGAACTCAAGTGTGTAGGGAGGTTTCGCCATAAGGCCCGTGCAAAGAATGCAGGCCCCACCGGGCGGTAACTACGGGCAGCGCGGAATCTCGATGCCGGGGGCTGGTTTCCTAGGCTCGGAGAAACGGCCCCGGGTCGCGCGTGGCTCGCGGGAAGCGAGTCCGGCCTCGTAGTTCGTGAGTCGTTTCTATCTCTACCTCGTCGCCTCTGTCCCTGACGTAGACGCCAACGGTGCGCAACCACCTAATAGCGACTTCCCACGTTTGTTCTGCATAACGCAGGGTTGCTTCGCCAGCGGCAGCAAGCTCCCTTAGACGGTCATCCACGGTCGGGAGAGTTGGATCCTCGGTTTCCTTGACTGGAAAGGAGAGGGTTACACGATCCACTTCGGCCAGCCTCGACTTTCGCCCGAAAGCCGGGGCGTCCTGGTAACTCGGGCGTGCGCGGTGAACAATCTCGTCTCGATAACGCCGGGCCACCCGAACCGCGTTTGTCCCATAGAACCGACGGAAATCGTCATTCAAGACGAATGCGTCGAACACACCGGTCACTGCACGCAGGCGCGATGCACGGAGTCCGATTCGGAGGTCTTGGGCGGTTGACCAGGACTTCGCCTCAGCTCGTGAGGGATCGAACCGGCAGTCGAGCATGTCGTCTCTCGTTGCCGCGTTTGCTTCCCACGCCAGTCTCAGATGCGCATTAACCACGTGGTCACCAGCGCTCGCAATACGTACCGCAGCCGCTTCTACGGAGAACCGCGCAAGCCGCGTGGCTAGCCGTGATGGCGGATCTGGTGGGCCAAGCGGCTCCCCTTGACCGAGGGGATTAGCTGGCGGACAGCGCGAGAACACAGCCCGAGGGAGGCCAGCGTCGATGAGATCAAACGCCGCTTGGAGCAGGACGTCTGTCCCCTCGTAGGCCGCGACAATCGCGGCACGCGCATGACTCGGCTCTGGCTCCTGCGCCAATGAAAGGTCAATCAGGTCAACGGCCTGGTTGTTGAGTGTTCCCCGCATCCTTGCGGCTAGCGCCAGCACATCGTTCCGCCACGAGACAGCGCTTGTAGCTGAGCGACGTTCCGCTGGCGTAGGGAGATCCGTAGCCGAGAGCATGGCCCCACGCTAGCGGCCGTCTTGGCACTTAGACAGGCCTGTCTCAGTGAAACCCCCACGCATCCTAGGGCGGCTCAGCAAAGCTCACTGGACACGCCCTCTGCGGCCCTGAGAGCCACGCTAAACGCCTGCTAGGGCTCAGAGGTAGGTCTTGTCTCGCGCTGCCGGCTGCCCACCCAGCTGACGGCGCCGAGCACTGCCCCAAAGGCCGCGGCGAGGAACGCTACGCCGAGCACGTAGCCTGCGAAGTCGCTGCCAAGCCAGTATGCGACGCTGCCCGCCACGATCACGGCGTAGTAGGAGATCAGGACAGCTCGGACGTAGGCTCGTCTCCGTGGAGACAACGTACGTTCATGGGGCGGCAGGAACGCCTGGTTGCGTCCACGGACTTTTCGGCTAAAGAACTCGCCGATTACCAGAAGGGCAGCGAAGAGTGCGAAGAACACCCATGGGTTCATGCCGAATAGCATGCCGAATCGTCAGGGGGGACATTCCCGCACACTGGCCACGCGAGTCGCCCCTACGGGATGGTGGCGGCTCCACCGTGTACCAAAACGCGTACCAGTCCTACCAACAGCAGACGGGTACTGACGAGAGTGCGGCAGCCACCAAAGCGCCTAATTAGGTGCAATCGGTAGTCAACGGAAGCATCCAGTAGCCGCTTCTTCCTAGACGCGCGTTAAGGCAATTCGGTTGCGGGCGAGCCCTCGGTCGGCAAGATGCGCTCTGTGCACGCACACGCTCACGACCGTGGTGAACGGCTGCGCGCCGACCGGCGCGCGCTGTCCTTCGCGCTCGTCCTCGTCGCCTCGTTCATGGCCGTGGAGGTGGTTGCCGGCGTGCTCGCGGACTCACTCGC